>NZ_JBHSQB010000004.1:0-543947 GCF_042658345.1 Flavobacterium qiangtangense | reverse complement strand
GACGCGACAAGAATAGCCTAAGGTGGTTATTGCGGCGGGGCTCACCTCTTCCCATCCCGAACAGAGAAGTTAAGCCCGCCTGCGCAGATGGTACTGCAATCCTGTGGGAGAGTATGTCGCCGCCTTTTTTTGAGAATCCTCATCATTTACTTGATGGGGATTTTTTTTTGGAATATGCCAAATGATATTTGCTGATATTATCAGGATGAATTAACGTGATCGTTTCCTAAAGTTTCTATAAAATCCTTTTCTCTAATAATTCATTCAAGTAACTTTATAATTCAACCAAAAAGATAAATTATGAAAAAGTTATTTTATACCACAGCACTTTTCTTATCGATGTATAGTTTTACTTACGCAGAAATAAATTTTATGCAAATCTCAGGAGGAAAAGAAATTGTGCAAGAGAAAGAATATAAAAAAGTAAAATCAGAAGATGTTAGTAAAGAAGCATTGATGAATATCAAAGCTAAATATGGCGATTACCAAATTTCAGAAGCTGCAGTTTCTTCTGACGGAGAATACAAGTTAACATTAAAGAAAGACAATGCTTTATTAATTGCAACTTTTACTTCAGCGGGCGATTTAATAAAAATATTATAATAAAAAAGGCGATTTAAAATCGCCTTTTTCTTTTTAGATTTGTTCGTCTTTAAAATCGACAGACAATGAATTCACACAATAACGCTGTCCTGTTTTTGTTGGTCCATCATCAAAAACGTGTCCCAAATGACTGCCACAATTGGCACACAAAATCTCCGTACGCACCATTCCGTGCGTTGCATCTTTAATATATTCCACTTTTCCAGGAATCGATTCGTCAAAAGAAGGCCATCCGCAATGCGCATCAAATTTAGAATCACTTTCAAATAATGGTTCTCCGCAAGCGCCACAACTATAAGTGCCTTTGTCAAAAGTCAAATTGTATTTCCCTGAATGCGGAAATTCCGTTCCTTTTTGGCGCAAGATTTTATAACGTTCCAAGCCTAATTCGGCTTTCCATTCTTCTTCCGTTTTATTTATTTTATAACTCATGTTTTATTTTTTTGCTGGTTCAAATTTTATTGAAACCGAATTAGTACAAAATCTTTTTCCAGTAGTTGCTTTCGGTCCGTCATCAAAAACGTGCCCCAAGTGTCCGCCACATTTGGCACACATCACTTCGGTTCTAACCATCCCAAAACTGATATCTTCCTTATAAATTACCGAACCTTTTATAGCTTGGTCAAATGAAGGCCAACCGCAATCAGAATCAAACTTTGCATCAGAATTAAACAACACATTGCCGCACGCTGCGCAAACATATTTTCCTTTTTCAAAATGATTGTAATATTCTCCGGTAAAAGCTCTTTCTGTTCCTTTTTTTCTCAAAACTTCATACTGTTCTGGTGTCAATTCCTTCTTCCATTCGGCATCCGTTTTCTGAATTTTTGCAGTATTTTCTTTTCTCGAAACTTCTTTCTTTTCCTGACTTTGGCACGAAGAAAATGTAAATACGGCCACTAACAACAAGATAACATTTTTCATAAATCTTTTAGTTTAAAAATTCTATAATTTTTTTGATGACTTTAGCGTCTCCCAAGATTTTTCGATGTCCCAAACCTTCCGTTAGAAACAATTCACCGTTTTTCAAATTTTCTTTAATATGATGTCCGGCCTTTACCGGAACGTCGTCATCATCTTTGTCGTGAATCACAAGAACAGGAATCTCAATCTCTCTCGCCACTATATACGCAGAAAAACTGTCCATAGTTTTCTCGATTCGCTTCTCCAGATTCGCCTTCATCTTCTTACTTATTGCAATATTCATACCTAATTTCTCCACGAAATCAACCATAATATCTTCCACAATATCACCGCTTCCAATTATCACCGCTTTTTTGACTTTCAAGCCTCTTTTTATGGAATTTAAAATCGACATACCACCTAAAGAATGCCCGACTGCAAATTCAAACGGCCCAAATTTTTTCTCCAATTCTAAAATCCCAGCAATAAATTCTGTCATATTGCTCGTTTTTCCTGAAGCTTTTCCGTGAGCCGGCGCGTCGAAACTTATCGTTTGATAGCCTAATTTTACAAATTCGTCGGCAATTTTTACTAACTGCGTGCCGCGTCCAGACCAACCGTGAACCAATAAAACTTTTTTCGTTCCGGTTCCATATTTATACACAACCATTTCTTTATCAATGCTTTGAATGGCAAATTTCTCTTGAACAGAATTTTTGTCCATTTCAAATTCCCGTTTCGGAAGCTTGTATTTCATCGGCGTCGTAAACAATTTTATCGCAAACTTCACGGCCAATTTTGTTGACATCGTTTCCAATATTTTCGCCGTCACCAATATAGTTTTCGGTATCTTTAAAGATTGCTGGTGCTTTTTCGGAAGTTCTGCCATGGTTCAAATTTTCATGCAAGTTATTACATATCATAATTTTTACTAAATTTAAAACTCATAAATAAAATATAAATCTGTGAAATATTTGAAGCCAAACACCAGTCCTTTAACAGCAATCCATTTTCCCGCTGGAGCCACTCGCTTTGCGCCAGCTTTCAAGGCTGGCACAAGAGCTCAAACAAAGGCACCATCGGGGCTAGTTAAAAACTTCAGGCATTCTTTTAACTCCCGACTCATCGGGATGGGCCAAATCTGTGTCGATAAACTTTGCATAAAAAAATGAAACCAATCTTCTTTAAAAACCAATCTGAACTCAGAAAATGGCTTGAAAAAAATCATCTTTCAGAACAAGAATTAATTTTAGGCTTTTATAAAAAAGGAACCGGAAAAGAAAACGTAACTTGGAGCCAAGCAGTCGATGAAGCGTTATGTTTCGGTTGGATTGACGGAATTTCCAGAAGAATTGACGAAGAACGATGGCAAATCAGATTGACTCCAAGAAAGCCAAACAGCATTTGGAGCAACGTCAATATAAATAAAATTAAAGTGTTGAGAGAAAGTGGATTAATGTATCCAAAAGGAATTGAAGCTTTCAGTAAAAGAAAAGAAGAAAACTCCGGAATTTATGCGTTCGAAACGGAAGAAAAGCAGTTAACGCCAGAATTTGAAAAGCAATTTATGGATAATAAAAAAGCTTGGAATTTCTTCCAATCGCAACCGCCAGGTTATAAAAAAGCAGCGTTGCATTACGTCATGACTGCAAAACAAGAAGCCACGAGAGAAAAACGAATCGACAACTTAATTGCGGATAGCGAGGCAGGTTTGAGGTTGAAACAATTACGCAGATAAAACAAGACATAAATGAAAACAATTCCATATTCGCTCTTTACAGATTTTGATATTTCGCTTTTCAAGGCTGGGAAACATTTCAGACTTTACGAAAAATTAGGCGCACATTTAACCGAAGTTGATGGTCAAAAAGGTACTTATTTTGCGGTTTGGGCGCCGTCAGCAAAATCGGTTTCCGTAGTAGGAGATTTCAATTATTGGACACACGGAGAACACGATTTGAACGTTCGCTGGGATGGTTCTGGAATTTGGGAAGGCTTTATTCCAAATATTGAAAAAGGAAGCAAATACAAATATAAAATTGAGTCGCATCACAATAATATAATGACCGAAAAAGCAGACCCGTTTGCTTTATTTTGTGAAACGCCACCACAAACGGCTTCGGTTGTGTGGGATTTGAATCACGATTGGTCTGATGAAAATTGGATGAAAAACCGAAAGAATTTTAATGATTTAGACAAACCATATTCGGTTTATGAAGTCCATATCGGTTCTTGGAAAAAGAAAATTGAGGAAAATCGGTCGTTGACTTATTTGGAACTCGCTGAAGATTTGGTAAAATATGTCAAAGAAACTGGCTTCACCCACATCGAGTTTATGCCAATTATGGAATATCCATACGAACCTTCTTGGGGTTATCAGTTGGTCGGCTATTTCGCGCCAACGTCAAGATTTGGAAAACCGCAGGATTTTATGGTTTTGGTACAAAAGTTTCACGAAGCTGGAATTGGCGTGATTTTAGACTGGGTTCCGTCGCATTTTCCTAGCGATGAACACGGTTTGGGATTCTTTGACGGAACACATTTATATGAACATCCCGACATCCGAAAAGGTTATCATCCCGATTGGAAAAGCTTAATTTTCAATTATGGACGAAACGAAGTTCGCTCGTTTTTGATTTCAAATGCTGTGTTTTGGTTGCAGAAATACCACATCGACGGACTTCGGGTTGACGCCGTCGCTTCGATGCTTTATCTGGATTATTCAAGGAAAGAAGGCGAGTGGGAACCGAATATTTTTGGTGGAAGAGAAAATTTAGATACCATAAGTTTCTTGAAAGAATTAAATGAAGAAATTTATTGGAATTTCGACGGAGTTCAGACAATTGCGGAAGAAAGTACTTCATTTCCGATGGTTTCAAAACCAACATACGTCGGCGGTTTGGGCTTTGGAATGAAGTGGATGATGGGCTGGATGCACGATACTTTGGAGTACTTCAAAAAAGAACCGATTTATAGAAAACACCACCAAAACGACCTGACTTTTAGCATGACGTACGCTTTTACGGAGAATTTTATGTTACCGTTGTCGCACGACGAAGTGGTTTATGGAAAGCAATCGATGTTAAACAAAATGCCTGGTGATGAATGGCAGAAGTTTGGGAATTTGCGGTTGCTTTACAGTTTCATGTTCACGCATCCGGGCACGAAATTGCTTTTTATGGGAAGTGAATTTGGACAAAGCGCCGAATGGAATTTTGACCAAAGCCTCGACTGGCACTTGCTTCAATATGATTTTCACAGCGGAATTAAAAACTTGATTACTGATTTGAATAAATTGTACAAACAAGAACCGGCGTTGTTTGAAAAGCAATTTTCACACGATGGTTTTGAGTGGATAAATTATGGCGACCACGAAAATTCTGTGCTTTCATACATTCGAAAAGGAAATAATCTGGACGAAAATGTGATTGTAGTTTGCAATTTGACTCCGGTAATTCGCGAAAATTACAGAATAGGAATTCCGTCGAATAAAAACTTGGAAGAAATTTTCAATAGTGATAAAAAAGAATACGGCGGAACCAATGTTTACAATGTAAATCTGAAAACCCAAGATATTCCTTGGAACGGCAGGGATTTTTCTTGTTCCATGACATTACCTCCGTTGGGCGTTTTGGTTTTTAAATTGGTTTAGAATCTAAATTTTAAGATATGGCAACATCTAAAAAACAACTTTCATCCGAAGAAAAAGAAGCATTGATTGCAATTTTAAAAACTCGGTTTGAGACAAATTTCAATAGACATTCTGAAATTGATTGGTCAAAAGTGGCAGAAAAATTAGAACAAAATCCGCAGAAACTTTGGTCACTTAATGAAATGGAAAAAACGGGCGGTGAACCAGATGTCGTTGGTTTTGATACAATTTCTAAGGAATATATTTTTATGGATTGTTCTGCAGAAAGTCCGAAAGGACGCCGAAGTACTTGTTATGATTTGGAAGGTTTGCAATCTCGAAAAGAGCATCAGCCAGAAAATAACGCCATTGATATCGCAAAAGCAATGGGAGTTGAAATCTTGACCGAAGAACAATATCGCGATTTGCAAAAACTCGGAAAATTTGATGAAAAAACTTCGAGCTGGCTGAAAACTTTGCCAGAAGTGCGAAAATTAGGCGGGGCTATTTTTGGCGATTTCAGATACGGTCAAGTTTTCATTTACCACAATGGCGCACAATCTTATTATGGAGCGAGAGGTTTTAGAGGGATTTTGAGAGTTTAAGCTTACTTGGTTACTAATCAATTTAAAAAATTATGAAATCTTATAACTATTTATATGTGTTACTTGCGCTCTTTCTAATGAGTTGCAATGAAAGTAAAGATTCGAAAATTAAGCATTCAATGGAAGATTTAATGAATAGATTTCCTGAATTAAAAGTGAATCAAAAAAGCGGTAGTAAATTTGAATTAGTTAAAAGTGTAAAGGATTTTAAATCTGATTTTGAAATACAACTTTATTCTGAATCAGATTCTATTGATAACAAGCAACAAATAATTGTTTTAATTAACTCTGAAGAAGAATGTTCATCGATTCCATTTTTCGGTAATAAATATAAGGATTACTGGGAATTTTCTTTTGATAAGCCAATAGAAAATGTCAATAAAATAAATTCAACATTTACAAGGGAGTTAAATAATGCCTTAAAAATATTTCCGATAACAGACAATCCTAAAAATTGTAATTTTGAAGTAGTAGAAGAGATGTTACAATCGTTATTGGTGTGTCAGAAGATTGAAGAAAAAGATAGCTTGTCTGTCGTTAAAACATTAAATTTAAACTCCGATATTCCAAATGAACAACGTGAATCTGCGTTTTCGAGAATTAGAAAAAATTACGAAAAAATGAAAAAAGACTGGCATCCTAAAGATTTTTTCTCTAATTATAATTGCTATTATGACGAACGAAGAGGAAGAATATATCAAATAAACTACGATGAAGATTGTAAAAATTACAGAATTACAACTTATCGACAAGATTTTGGATTTACCGCTGTAAGTATGTAAATATTTTAGTTTTAGACTAATATAAATCTGCTAGTTTAATAGATTAATTTGCTTTATTATCTACAACGTTTTCGTGAAAATATAACAAATTAATTGGTATTGCTCGAACAACTTTGTAAGTTTGATACATTCCATACAACAAAAAACTATGATTACAAATACAGAACTCGAGAGAAAAGGCGATTTATATCCCTTAAATATTATAGATGTAAAAAGGGAAGGCGATAGCGTTTTTTTCTATGCGGAAAATGCTGTAATTCTGAAACTTACGGTTTTTAGAGATAGCCTTATCCGATTTAGATTTACTACAAAAGGTTACTTCAATAACGACTTTTCATACGCAATCGACGAAAATCATTCCAGAGGTTTTAACAAGCTGGAATTAGAGGAAGACGCTGATTTTTACAAAGTTATTACCAGTAAAATCGTTTGTCACGTAAGTAAAAAAGATTTGCGTCACAGTATTTATGACTTGGATGGAAACGCAATTTTAGAAGACGAACTCGGTTTTCACTGGGAAGAAATCTATGAATATGGCGGAAATGTCGTGAAAATGAGCAAAGTTTCTAAAGACGGAGAAAGTTTTTATGGACTTGGCGACAAAGCGACGCACTTGAATTTAAAAGGAAAACGTCTTGAAAACTGGGCGACCGACCAATATGCATTTTCAAAAGACCAAGAGCCGTTGTACAAATCGGTTCCGTTTTATATTGGTTTGAGGGACAAGGGTGCGTACGGTGTTTTCTTTGATAACACGTTCAGAAGCTTTTTTGATTTCTCCCAAGAAAGAAAAAATGTGACCAGTTTTTGGGCTGACGGAGGCGAAATGAACTATTATTTTTTCTATGGTCCGAATATGCAAGACGTCGTTACTTCGTACACCGATTTGACCGGAAAACCAGAATTACCGCCACTTTGGGCTTTAGGTTACCACCAATGTAAATGGAGCTATTATCCAGAAAGCAAGGTGAAAGAAGTGGCAAGCAAGTTCCGTGAATTGCAGATTCCTTGCGACGGAATTTATTTGGATATTGATTATATGGATGGTTTCCGATGCTTTACTTGGAACAAAGAATATTTTCCAGACCCAAAGAAAATGGTCGCAGATTTGGCCGAAGACGGTTTTAAAACTATCGTAATCATTGACCCAGGAATTAAAATTGACACCGATTATTCGGTTTATAACGAAGGAATTGCAAACGATTATTTCTGCAAAAGAGCCGACGGACCTTTGATGAAAGGAAAAGTTTGGCCAGGCGAATGTAATTTTCCTGATTACACAAATCCTTTAGTTAGAGAGTGGTGGGCAGAGTTATTTAAAGAATTAATTGCAGACATTGGCGTAAAAGGAGTTTGGAATGATATGAACGAACCGGCCGTTATGGAAGTTCCTAATAAGACATTTCCGATGGATGTTCGCCACGATTATGACGGAAATCCGTGCAGTCACAGAAAAGCTCACAACATTTATGGAACGCAAATGGCAAGAGCAACCTACGAAGGTGTAAAACGTTTTTCATATCCTAAACGTCCGTTTGTCATCACACGTTCGGCCTATTCTGGAGCGCAACGCTACACGTCTTCTTGGACTGGCGACAACGTGGCGAGCTGGGAACATTTGTGGATTGCAAACATCCAAATGCAACGAATGTCATTATCAGGAATGGGTTTCACAGGCTCTGATATTGGCGGATTTGCAGAACAGCCAACAGGCGAATTATACGCAAGATGGATTCAATTAGGTGTTTTTCATCCTTTTTGTAGAACGCATTCTTCGGGTCATCACGGCGAGCAAGAGCCTTGGGCTTTTGACGAAAATGTGGTTGATATCACACGAAAATTCGTGAATTTGAGATACCAACTGCTTCCGTATTTGTACACCATGTTTTGGCAATATATTGACGAAGGGATTCCAATGTTGAAGCCTTTGGTTTATTATGACCAAGAAGATTCTCAAACACATTATAGAACTGACGAGTTTATTTTTGGGAACCAAATTTTAGTTTGCCCGATTTTAGAACCAAATTCAAAAGGCCGAAGATTGTATATTCCAAGAGGAAATTGGTACAATTACTGGACAAATGAATTGGTTTCTGGCGGAAAAGAAATTTGGGTAGATACTGATTATGACCAAATTCCGTTATTCGTGAAAGAAGGTGCGATTATCCCGAAATATCCTGTACAGCAATATGTTGGCGAATTAGATTTTGATGAATTGACTTTAGATGTTTATTTTAAAAACGGAAAAGAAACGTCTGTGGTTTATGAAGACGCGCAAGATGGCTATGATTACACAAAAGGAAGATTTAGCCTAAGAACATTCAAAATGACAGGAAAAGAAAACGAATTAATCGTAACGCAACATAAAGAAGGCAAGTTTATTACGCCTTACACCAAATTTAAAATCAATCTGTTGGCGTTACCATTTGGTATCGATTCTATCCAAATTGACAATGAAGATGTTAATATTGCCGACTTGAAATTGAATAATGACAATACTTTAACAATAAATAAAGATTTTTCTGAAATACATATCAAAGGAAATTAGTAAATTTGAGTATAAACCAATTAACAAAAATAAAATGAAACGTAGATATTTACTGATTCCCATCATTTTTGGTGGAATCCTATATTCTTGTGCTACAAATCCTTTCACAGGAAAAAGCACTTTGGCTTTAGTGCCAGATTCTCAGATTTTGCCATCTGCTTTTCAGCAATACAGCACTTTTTTGAAAGAAAATAAAGTCGTTACTGGAACTGCTGATGCAAACCGTGTAACAACTGTTGGAACGAAAATTAAAAATGCTGCTGAAAAGTACCTGAATGCCAATGGTTATGCGGGTTATTTGAAAGATTATCAATGGGAATATAAATTGGTGGAAAGCAAGGAAGTGAACGCTTGGTGTATGCCAGGAGGAAAAATCGTTTTTTACACCGGAATTCTTCCAATAACAAAAGACGAAGCTGGAATGGCTGTAGTAATGGGCCACGAAGTTGCGCACGCTTTGTTAAATCACGGTCAGCAACGAATGAGTTCTGATGTTTTGACACAACTTGGCGCGGCGGGAGTTGGCGCTGCAACTGGCGGAAAAAGTGAAACTGTGCAACAAATTGCAATGCAAGCCTATGGAGTTGGAGCACAATATGGTGTAGCCTTGCCTTTTAGCAGAAGCCACGAAAGTGAAGCTGACAAAGTTGGTTTGACATTAATGGCAATCGCAGGTTACAATCCCGAAGTTTCTGTTGCTTTTTGGGAACGAATGGCGGCGCAATCGGGTGGAAGCGCACCTCCAGAATTTATGAGTACGCACCCTTCAAATGCTACAAGAATCGCAAATTTAAAAGCATTGATTCCGCAAGCAAAAGCTGATGCTGCAAAATATGGCGTCACATTTAAATAAAAGATAATCTTGAGATTCAATAAAATATAATATCTTCGAAGCTGTCTTAACCGACAGCTTTTTTTATTGATAAAATCAAAACTATGCAAACAGCTTTACCAAAGGGAAATAAAAAATTAATGAACGCTTGGGCTTTTTATGACTGGGCAAATTCGGTGTATCCGCTGGTAATTTCGTCGGCCATTTTTCCTTTGTATTTTGGATTTCTTTTTCCAAAGGAAGGAGCAGATTTACATTTCTTAGGATTTGATTTTAAAGCAACTGCCTTGATTAGTTTTGTAACAGCTTTTGCTTTTTTAGTGGTAGCGATAATTTCTCCAATTTTATCTGGAATAGCCGATTTTGCTGGAAATAAAAAACGTTTTCTACAATTCTTTTGTTATCTGGGTGCTTTCTCATGTATTGGAATGTATTGGTTTACAGTCGAAAATATTTACTTCGGAATTACTTGTTTTTTCTTCGGATTAATCGGGTTCTGGGGAAGCTTGGTTTTTTATAATTCTTACCTTCCAGATATTGCTTTTAATGAACAACAAGATAGGCTGAGCGCAAAAGGTTACTCGATGGGTTACATTGGAAGCGTAATTTTACTCTTGGTTTGTTTGTATTTAATTTTAAGCAAAGAAGGAGCAGAAGCTTTAGAAATGATGAAAGTTTCCTTTGCTTTAACTGGAGTTTGGTGGATTTTATTTGCGCAATATGCTTTTTATTATCTTCCAAAAGGAAATAACAACGGAGCTAAAATTACGAAAGATGTGCTTTTTAGCGGTTTCAGAGAATTGAAGAAAGTTAAAAACGAATTGGTTAAACATTTAAGTTTAGCCAGATATTTGACTGCTTTTTTTGTGTATAGTATGGCGGTGCAAACGGTTATGCTTGTCGCGACTTACTTTGGCGAACAAGAAATTAATTGGGCAAATCCACAAGATAAAACACAAGGTTTAATTGTAAGTATTTTGGCAATTCAGTTAGTGGCTATTTTGGGAGCTGTAATTACGTCGAGAGCTTCTGGTAAATTCGGCAATATCAAAACGCTAATTGTCATAAACGGAATTTGGGCTGTAATTTGCGTCGGCGCTTATTTTGTGACAGAACCAATTCATTTTTATATCACGGCTTGTTTTGTAGGGTTGGTTATGGGTGGAATTCAGGCACTTTCGCGTTCCACATATTCAAAATTTTTGCCCGAAACAGACGACACCACTTCATATTTTAGTTTTTATGACGTTGCCGAAAAAATTGGAATTGTCATCGGGATGTGCATTTATGGAATGATTGACCAAATTACTGGAAGTATGCGTAACTCAATTGTGTTTTTGACCGTATTTTTTATAGTTGGATTAATTTTATTATTCAGAGTTCCGAAAAAATCATTGTCATAACGTAAAAAAAATTATATTTGGTTTTTGTTAACAACCTAAACCAAACTTATGAAAAAAATTACTTTTGCGATTTTTGCTTTAATTATCTCGGCCACGTCATTAACGTCGTGTGATAACGAGCCAATTGACAGCACCGTTGATTTATCAAATCCAGAAAATCCTTCAAATCCTGGAGGTGGGAGTTCAAGTGGAGATTATTGGCCAACTGCAATCAATAACGAATGGACATATAGTCAAAACGGAACAGCTCAACCGCCGATGAAAATGATTGGAAATGAAGTTTTTAACAATAAGACATACTTTAAATTTGCACCAATTTCTGGCACAGGAACGGGCTCAACCGCTACAGCTACAACTTGGTTAAATAAAAATAACGGGGTATATTCATTAAAAACTGGAGACTTAGATATCGGTGTTCCAGGCATGAGTGGAACGATGACCGGTTTTGAGTATGTAATTCTTAAAGATAATATTGCGGTAAATGAAACTTGGACAGGTACTTACAGTCAAAATACAACTTACACTGGAATACCTCCAATAACACAAACGACGACTTACACCGGAAAGATTTTGGAAAAAGACGCTACGGTTACCGTTGACGGTGAAACATATACAAACGTGATTAAAATGCACATGAACCAGCAAACTTCTCTTATGGGAACTTCATTTGCTATTGTAAATACAGAATATTGGTACGCAAAAGATGTAGGTGTTATAAAAACAAAAACATTTTCAGGGACAGCAACTTATGAGAGTATTTTAATTGACTATATACTAAACTAAAAAAAGATAAAAATAGAAATCCCAAGCAATTGGGATTTTTTTTTGCATTAAAGAGAATAAACTGTCAAATTAGAGCGTTTAAAATAAAACAATTATATTTGGCAAAAAATTAACCCAAACCAATGAAAATGAAAAAGATAAAGTTTCTAACCTATTTTGCATTAATTTTTAGTGCGTTCACATTTACATCTTGCGATAATGAACCGATCGATCCCGCAGTAGTTATTGGTGGCGAAAATCCTGGAACAAATCCAAATACACCGGCTGTTTTTAAAGCAGATTTTAACGGTCAAACTTACACGACATCTACGGTAATTGCCGAGCTTACTGACGAAGGTATTACAATTGTTGCTACAAAACCGAGTGGAGAAATGTTTGCTTTTGTAGTGAATTCTACAGCAACAGGAACTTATCCTGCAAACCAAAATCTTTTATCATACACGCCAGCAAACAGCGAATATGGTTATTGGAGTATTGACGTTGCGGGCGGTGTAATTACTGATACAGGTTCAATTACGATTACTTCAATTAACACTGTAAACCACACGATTTCTGGAACTTTTAATTTTACCGGATACTGGACTGATACCGCTGACGAAAATGCACCAGCTCCAATAAATTTTACAAACGGTGTTTTCACAAATATTGCTTATCAAGGTTCTGTTCCAAATCCAAATCCGGGTGACGAAGATAGCTTCTTTGCAAAGGTTGATGGCGCTGAATTCGTTGAAAACGTTATTGATGTTGCACAAGTTTCTTCAGAAGGATTTCCCGATAGAATTAGCATAGTTGCTAGCAAAACTTCAGGTGAAAGAATAGGTCTTTTGATTGATCAAGATTTAGAAGAAGGAACTTATGACATCACCGGACCGTTAACTGAAGACTTCGTTAGCGCAACTTATATCAATAACGGCTTGCAATCGGCTCAATCTGGTTCTGTGACAATTACATCAAAAACAGCGACTAGAATCACTGGAACTTTTCAATTCTTCGCAGAGAATTTTGCAGAAACAGAATCGTCGGAAATAACAGAAGGAACATTCGATGTTGAATACGAATAGTTTTAAAATTTAACTATATTTAAATCCCGATTCGTCGGGATTTTTTTATGGCATAAAGATTGATTTTAACTATTTGAAACTAAAATTTTTATTTCACTAAATATTGATTTTCAGTGAAATAACAAGGCATAGTATTTTGAATGCGTCGCCTCACTAGAATGTTTAATGACAAAATGACCTATATAAACTATGTCAAACCAAAAAATACTTACGATTGACAACTTGTCACTTCAAGAATTTGATAACGATTCAGAATTAATCCCCTTAATGACTCCCGAAGACGAGGAGGAAATGAACAACGAGCAATTGCCTGAAGATCTTCCAATTCTTCCGTTGAGAAATACAGTGCTTTTTCCAGGTGTTGTAATTCCAATTACTGCTGGTCGCGACAAATCAATCAAGTTGATTAACGATGCAAACGCCAGCGGAAAAGTTATTGGCGTTGTTTCTCAAAAAAATGAAGAAGACGAAGATCCAAGTCCAGATGACATTAATTCAATCGGAACTGTGGCTAGAATTCTTCGTGTTTTAAAGATGCCTGACGGAAATGTAACCGTGATTCTTCAAGGAAAAAAACGCTTTGAAATTGACCAATATACTTCTGAAGAGCCTTATTTGAAAGCCACCATTAAGGAAGTTCCAGAAAATCGTCCTGAAAATGAGGAAGCTGAATTTGCTACAATCATTGAATCGGTTAAAGAATTGGCTATCCAAATCATAAAGGAAAGTCCAAATATTCCAACGGAAGCTACTTTTGCAATTAAGAATATTGAAAGCAAATCGTTTTTGATCAATTTTGTTTCTTCAAATATGAATCTTTCGGTTAAAGAAAAACAAGATTTATTGTCTATTAATGACCTGAAGGAAAGAGCTTTGGCTGCATTAAAATTTATGAATGTAGAGTTGCAAAAACTTGAATTGAAGAACGATATTCAGTCAAAAGTTCGTTTTGATTTAGATCAACAGCAACGTGAATATTTTCTTCACCAGCAGATGAAAACCATCCAAGAAGAATTGGGCGGTGTTTCTCACGAAGAAGAAATTGACGAAATGCGTGTGAAAGGTTTAAAGAAAAAATGGAACGAAAAAACCAAAAGCCATTTCGAAAAAGAACTTTCAAAAATGCAACGAATGAATCCGCAATCGCCTGATTTTGGGATTCAGAGAAATTATTTGGAACTATTTTTAGAATTACCTTGGAACGAATTTTCAAAAGACAATTTCGATTTAAAACGTGCCCAAAAGATTTTGGACAAAGATCATTTTGGTTTAGAAGATGTCAAAAAACGAATGATCGAGCATTTGGCTGTCTTGAAACTAAGAAACGATATGAAATCGCCAATCCTTTGTCTTTACGGACCTCCAGGTGTTGGTAAAACATCGATCGGAAAATCTGTCGCAGAAGCTTTAGGTCGAGAATATGTGCGAATTTCCCTTGGAGGTTTGCGCGACGAAGCTGAAATCCGCGGACATAGAAAAACATATATTGGCGCAATGCCAGGAAGAATTATCCAAAGTTTAAAGAAAGCAAAAACGTCAAATCCAGTTTTTGTTTTGGACGAAATTGATAAATTATCAAGCAGTAACAGTGGCGATCCATCTTCAGCTTTGCTGGAAGTTTTAGATCCTGAGCAAAATTCTGATTTCTATGATAATTTCCTTGAAATGGGATTCGATCTTTCGAAAGTGATGTTTATCGCGACTTCAAATAATATGTCAACAATCCAGCCAGCCTTGAAAGATAGGATGGAAGTGATTAATATGACGGGTTACACGATTGAAGAAAAAGTGGAAATCGCGAAACAGCATTTGCTTCCAAAACAGTTGAAAGAACACGGATTGACAGCGAAACATTTAACAATCGGTAAAAAACAATTAGAGAAAATTGTTGTGGGTTATACCAGAGAATCAGGCGTTCGTGGTTTGGAAAAACAAATTGCGAAAATGGTTCGAAATGTAGCAAAATCCATTGCGATGGAAGAAGAATACAATATCAAAATTAGTGACGAAGATGTTGTAAAAGTGCTTGGAGCGCCAAGAATGGAACGCGACAAATATGAAAATAATGACGTTGCCGGTGTTGTTACAGGTTTAGCTTGGACAAGCGTTGGTGGCGATATTTTGTTCATCGAGTCAATTCTTTCAAAAGGAAAAGGAAGCCTGACAATGACAGGAAATCTGGGAACTGTGATGAAAGAATCTGCTACAATTGCCTTGGAATATATCAAATCAAATGCAGAAAGATTAGGGATTAATCCAGATGTTATTTCAAATTATAACGTTCACATTCACGTTCCAGAAGGCGCAACGCCAAAAGATGGTCCGAGTGCCGGAGTTGCAATGCTAACTTCTTTGGTTTCTTCTTTCGTACAAAGAAAAATCAAGAAAAGCCTTGCTATGACTGGCGAAATTACGCTAAGAGGAAGAGTGCTTCCGGTCGGCGGAATTAAGGAAAAAATCTTGGCTGCCAAAAGAGCAAACATTAAAGAATTGATTCTCTGCCACGAAAATAAACGTGATATTGATGAAATCAAGCCAGAATATCTGGAAGGTTTGACTTTTCATTACGTGAAAGAAATGAGCGAAGTTTTGGCAATTGCCATCACAGATCAAAAAGCAAAAAACGCGAAAACATTGTAAGATTTTTAGCGTAATTTATAAAAAAGGCAAAAGTGAAATTTATTTCAAACTTTTGCCTTTTCTGTTTTATCTTTGGACTCAAAAAATAATATCTTCGCATCTGCGTTATATATTCAGAAATAAGGAAAATCCCCTAAATGTTTAAAAAACTGTTTATTGTTTTTGTCGTACTTTTTTGCACTGATTCCTTCAGTCAAATTGGCGGTAAATATGTTTATCAGTTTTTAAATTTGGTCACTTCTCCACGACAAGCCGCTTTGGGCGGAAAGACAGTCACAATCCACGATTATGACGTAAATCAAGGAATTTTCAATCCCGCAACCATCAATCCAGAAATGGATAACCGACTTTCAGTAAATTATGGAAGCTATTTTGGCGAAGTAACTTATGGAACCGCCGCTTACGCCTACACTTATGACCGTCACGTGCAGACTTTTCACGCTTCGGTGAATTATGTAAACTACGGAAATTTCGACGGTTATGATGAAAACGGAATAGAAACTGCAGAATTTACAGGAAGCGATATTGCCGTTTCTTTTGGATATGCATTTAATGTTCCGTGGACGGATATTTATCTTGGCGCCAACGGAAAACTGATTTCTTCAACTTTAGAAAGTTACAATTCTTTTGGAGCCGCCGTTGACGTAGGAGCTTTATATATTGATGATCGAAATGATATTAATATCGCTTTGGCAATTAGAAATATTGGCTTCCAGATAAAACCTTATCAAGATACAAATGAAAAGCTTCCGATGGAAATCGTCGCAGGAATTTCACAATCGTTAGAAAATGTGCCGATTCGCTGGCATTTGACTTTCGAAAATTTACAACAATGGAATATCGCTTTTTCAAACCCAAATAGGGCAGAAGGTTCGCTTGACGGCGGAAGCAACGAAGAAAAAGTTGGATTTTTTAATAATGCGTTGCGCCATGTAATTGTGGGCGCAGAATTGTTTCCTGAAAAAAGTTTCTCAGTTCGTTTGGGATATAATTTCAGAAGAGCAGAAGAACTTCGAATCGTGGAACAGCGTAATTTCTCAGGGATTTCGGCAGGTTTCGGGCTTCGTTTCAATAAAATCAGATTCGATTATTCCTATTCCAGATACACAGCTGCTGCAAACACCAGCTTATTTGGGTTAATGATTAATTTTCAATAATATATTTTGGATAAAAAAATTACTATTGCCATCGATGGCTTTTCATCTACCGGAAAAAGTACTTTAGCCAAGCAATTGGCCAAAGAATTAGGTTACATTTATGTGGACACAGGCGCAATGTACCGCGCAGTAGCGTTATATGCGATGCAACACGACTTTATTTCAGAAACTCATTTTGACAAAGAAAGTCTGATTTCAAAACTTCCAAAGGTAACGTTGCAGTTTCTTTTTAATCCAGATTTGGGTTTTGCCGAAATGTATTTGAATGAAGTCAATGTAGAAACTGAAATCAGAACTTTAGCGGTTTCAAATTTTGTGAGCAAAGTAGCTGAAGTTTCAGAAGTACGCTCAAAATTAGTGGAACAACAGCAACATATGGGCGAAAATAAAGGCATTGTGATGGACGGTCGCGACATTGGAACGGTTGTTTTTAAAGATGCCGAACTGAAATTATTTATGACTGCAAGCTCTGAAACGCGCGCCAAAAGACGTTTTGACGAACTTACTGAAAAAGGACAAGAAGTAACTTATGAAGAAGTTTTAAAAAATGTGGAAGAACGCGATTACATTGACACACACAGAGAAGATTCTCCGTTGATAAAAGCTTCTGACGCCATTGAAATCGATAATTCACATCTTTCAATTACCGAACAATTCGAAAAAGTTTTAGATTTAGTCAAAAGCGTTTCCTAAAACGTTGTAAATTTTTGTTTATCACATTTTAAATAGTAGATTTACGCGCTGTAAAAATTTCAAAAACACAAAGCACTAAAAACATTTTATGGGAATTAAATTTAGATTGACTTTAATGAGTTTTCTCCAATTTTTTGTTTGGGGAGCTTGGTTAACAACATTGGGAACTTATGGTTTCGATTTTAAAAAATGGTCAGGTGAAGAATTCGGAATTGTATTTTCTACTTTAGGAATAGCATCAATTTTTATGCCTGCTCTAATGGGAATCGTGGCTGATAAATGGATTAATGCCGAAAAATTGTACGGAACATTACATATTCTATATGGTATAACTTTGTTCTTTCTTGCAAAAATGGACAATCCTGCAAGTTTCTTTTGGGTTTTGCTTATTGGAATGTGTTTTTATATGCCGACATTGTCTCTTTCAAATTCGTTGTCATATAAAATCTTAAAAGACAATAATTATGATGTAATAAAGGTTTTTCCTCCAATCAGAGTTTGGGGGACAATAGGATTTATTGCTGCAATGTGGATTACAAACATTTTTAGTGATAGTTATTCTCCTTTAGCATTTGGAAAAGAAGTCGGACAGACAGTTGCAGATTTCTTTGGAAATTCTTTGAGTGCAAATCAATTTTATATTGCCTCGATAGGTGCAATATTTTTAGGATTATATTCATTTTCGCTTCCAGAATGCCCTCCACAGCGATTAATCGATAAAGACGCTTCTTTGGCAAAAAAGTTAGGTCTAGATGCTTTTAAATTATTTGCAGAGAAAAAGATGGCACTGTTTTTCTTTTTTTCGATGCTTTTAGGTGCTGCTTTGCAGTTAACAAATATGTATGGCGATACCTATTTAAAAGATTTTAAAAATATTGCAGAATACGCCGATTCAGCTGTTGTTCAGTATTCTACAATGATTATATCGATTTCTCAAATCTCTGAAACTCTTTTTATATTGGCAATACCATTTTTTCTAAGACGATTTGGGATTAAAAAAGTCATCTTATTTAGTATGTTTGCTTGGGTTTTAAGATTTGGATTTTTCTCATTTGGATCACCAGAAAATTTTGGTTTGATTTTAATTATTTTATCAAATATTATTTACGGAATGGCATTTGATTTTTTCAATATTTCGGGATCATTATTCGTAGAAACAACAACTGATTCAAAGATTCGTTCGTCAGCACAAGGTCTTTTTATGATGATGACCAATGGTTTTGGAGCAATCTTGGGAAGTTCAATTAGCGGTTTTGTAATACAAAAATACTTCACAGAAAACGGAATTAAAGACTGGCATACAATCTGGCTTTCCTTTGCAATTTATGCGCTGATCATCGCCATTGCTTTTGCAGTTTTATTCAAGCACAAACACAAACCAGAAGACGTAGCAAGCGTTACACACTAAATATCAAAACCCTTTCAGAATTTGAAAGGGTTTTTTATTGCGGTTTATTACCATCCGTCGGGAATTATATTTTCTGGAATTTGTCCTTTTTCACTTATATAGCTAAAAAAAGCTTCTACTTTTTTAGGGGCTGGCTGAAATATGGTCATCAACATCCCAGGATTATTTTCCATAGGATTTATAACAGTGTGTAAGGTTCCTTTTGGAATAAAGGCTGTGTCTCCTGTTTTTACATCGTAATCTTTTCCGTCGATGTGCACGATAAATTCTCCTGACACGATATAGATAATTTCATCTTCAAATTGATGTATGTGTGGAGGCGGACCGCCTTTGTGTTCAAATACTTTTGGAGTAGACGTTTGGATAAACAAACCTTCATTAGTGTCGATAGTTGAAATTTTACAATGCAAAAAAGCATTTTTTGGCTTGGATGGTTTTCCATTGTATCGGCTCTCATCGGAACGAACAATAAATCCTTTCTTATCTTTATTCTCAAAGTTTTTTTTATCGCCGAAACTAAGTTTGTTTGCAAAGGAAAGCGTTGGAACTGCCATTAATAAGGTCAATATAAAATTTTTCCGTTTCATGATACAATATTTAGGTTAAACATAATTTTATAAAAAAAAATCTTTCGGAAAGTAAAACTACCGCTTCATTGAAAAATGTCCGCGATGTTCTTTTCCATTTTCTCTTAACACTAAAAACCAATAATCTGTGGATGGAAGCGCGTAACCATTTAAAGTTCCGTCCCAGCCAGGATCATTTGCTCCAAAACCTGTGATTAATTTTCCGTATCTGTCAAAAATATAAACCTGCATATTTGGTTCCATCATAGAAAATTTTATTCTCCAAAAATCATTTATTCCATCTCCATTCGGAGTGAAAAATTTCGGGTAAGTTAACAGAAATACGTCTTCAATTGCGTCTGGGCCACAGCCATTTTTATCTTTTACATACACTGTATAAGCTCCGGTTTGCAATCCATAAAAAGTGTTTTCCGTCTGAAAGTGAATGTTATCCAAAGAATATTCATAATCGCCAATTCCGTTTTCTAATAAAACTTCTATTATATTGCTGTTATCTGTCCAGTCTGTTGAAATAATTTGGCTGATAAAAGGCGCATTTGACTGTGTAATTTCAATTTGATGCGTGGCTTCGCAAATTACATTTCCATATTCTTTAGTGAATGTTAAAGTATAAACTCCGGGTTGGTCAAAAGTGGCGGTATTTCCCGTTTGTCCGTCTGACCAATTATAAGAATCATAGCCAGAGTCAGCGGTAACGGTGATATTTGTGTTGTCGCAGAAATTAAATTCTGTACGCATATTTAAAATAGGATACTGTTTAACTTCTAAATTTACAGATGTGATTGCAAAACAACTTAAATTAGTTGGATGATTTACTCTAGCGAAAATTTGCTGATTTCCTGAAGAATAAACATTAGGAAGCTGATCGGTTTCAGCATCAGCATCGCTCGCAGAATCATAATAAGCGACTGGAAAATCTATGGGAGATTGATTTCCTAAAATTTGCGAATCAAGAGAAGAAAGTGTGAAAGTTTCAATTCCGTCGTTTAAAATATCATCACACAAAATATAATTTTCTGGTTGATGCGCATAAACAGGCGACGGTAAAAGCGCCACGTCATATTCATAAGTTCGAACGACACCGCAATTATCAGTAACTTCAAATTTATAAACTGCGGGATCGAGATTTGTAAAAACGGGATCATTTTCATTATCAATCAAAAATGGCTGGCCGTTTTTCTCAATTATTTTAAAAATAAAAGGAGGAATGCCATCAACCAAAACTTTAACATCAGAAATCTCGCCATTGCAAGTAACGCTTTCTAGTCCGTTTATTTGTAAAATTCCGGTATAAGTAAATTCATGTAACGTTGTCAAACAGTTTTTTAGCTCAGAAATGCTTCCATCTTGAAAAGTTTCATAACGCTTTAGAATTCTAAATGTTCCAGTGTAAGTGAGATTATAAAGCGTGATATTATTTTGAAGTTGAAGAGAATTATTTCCAACAGGAACCGTGCCTTCCGGATACGTAATATTTGTTTGTGGATGACCCCAAGTGTTTGAAATAGGATCAAATTTTTGTAACCAAAATGACAATCCAGCTAACCCGTTGCTATTATGATTAAAAAAGAAATCGAAAGAACCACAATGCGGAAATAACTCGAAATTGTCGATGTTTATGGTATATCCCGTAACGGTTATGGTTACATTTTTTGTAAATCCACAGCCATTTATCGTTTTGAAAGTATAATTTCCGGGTGGTAAACTATCCATGCTAAGAATTCCATTTGTTCCGATATTAAAACTTACATCATAAGGAAGCGCATTTTGAAAACCACTCGGCGCGTTTGTCATAATTACGCTAACGAGTCCGCTACCAGCGGATCTGATTCTTAAAGCACCTTTACCGATCTCGCAATCTGGCCTGGAATTAAAACCTACATCATTATTGGTGGAAGTTGTGATAATGGCTTCTGCGGTGTATTGATTTCCGCAAGTATCGAATAAAATAAACGTGTAAGTACCCACTGGAACTCCAACTAACTGTAAACCATCATTTGGAACGATATGATCAGAAACGTTGTGCGGTAAAGCTGGCGCATATTCTGCCGGAGCGGTAATAATTGTCGCTGAAGCAAGATCATGATTTGGAAGTTCAATTTTTATATTTCCGGTTGTTGAAGAGCATCCGCCGGTTTGAGCCGCACTGACAATTGGTTCAACGGCAACATATTCAAGCGTAATTGATTGCGAAGCCGTTCTGCCACATGCGTCTGTAATTTGTATGGTATAATTGCCCATTGGCAAAGGATTTGCTTCTTCACCAAACGTAATTTCTGTGGCAAAGAAATTTCCGGGAAAAGTGGAATTGTATAACGCAGGGTTGAATCCAGGGGGGGCGCTAACAAAATTTACCGTGTAAGGTCCGCGATATTTAGACGGATTTAAAATCAAAAAGTGATTATCGCATGGAGCATCGTCAAGATTTAAAACCAAACTAATCTTTTGATTTACAAGGTTATTATTTACATTAAAAATTACGCCGCAGTAATCAGTTACCTTAAGGTCATAAAAATAAATTTGGTCGTGATAAAACGGAATTGCCTGCGAAATTAGGCCTTCATCTGGATAGCCTGAGGTTACTGTTCCGTTGACTATTATTGGAGTCGCGCCGTCTGGCGGGTAAACAGTAAATTGATATTGAATTGGATAATGTAGCGACAAATTTGGCGAAGTTAAGACGTGCGTGGCTGTAATCGAGTTGCAACTTGGAAGTTGGATGTCTGGAAAAGAACCGCTTCCGACAGACATTTGTGGTGTCAGTGTGAAGATGGTTCTCGTTTCAACGGAAGCTTCGCCACAATTGTCATAAACTCTGATTTGGTAAGTTCCGGGTGGAAGTGCTGTAAAAATATTAGCAGGTTGAAGCGGTCGGGTTACTGGTCCCGAAATAATTTCGTATGAAACGGCAGTTCCAGATATTATTGTTGCTGTGATTGTCCCGTCGTTTCCGCAAATCAGGTTGGTGTTTGACAAGGAAATATCGAGAGGTGTTATTGAATTATTAATTACAATATCCTGTGTTTGCGTGTTTGAATTTGGAGAAAGCGATTGTGTAGCGATGATTTTGTAAGTTCCGTTGGAAAGGCCTCCGAGGAAATTTGTGGATAAATTGGCGATTTCGTTTACTAAATTTGGGAGCTTAAAAATCTTATAATTTATTGTAGCACCGGGAGTTGTATTTGATGATGTGAAAGTAAGCGTTCCGTTTCCGGGGCAGGTTTCGTCTGTTTTTGTGACTTGGAGCGTGAAGTTTGAAAGTTGTGCGCTTGCAGTAAATGAGAACAAAATGGCGAATAAAATCAAATAAAATTTTGTTCCAAATGATTTGGAGAATTTTAGTTTAATCAAATTACTATCTTGTAGTTTTTTTTTCACTTCAGCGGTTAAAAAAGTTATGTATTTTTGGTTTTTATTGAATTATCGATATTAAAAATGCGATTTTGATTTGAATGCTCTAATATAATTATAATTTTTGTTTTGGCAATATTTTGTAAGTTTTGATTTTCAAATGCAGTAACCACAAAGCTGGTAAAAGCTATGGAAAGCTGACTAGCCCTGATGGTGGAGACTATCCTTTTATGCTGGGGTTCAGCATAAAAGATAGTGCCAGCCAGCAGGAAAATGGTTTAAAAAAAGGGCCAAGCGATTGGCTTCAAATTAAAAGGAGACTCATGTATATTATTGTGTTGATTTTTAATTGTTTATTCTGTAAAAAGGGAGTCTAAATTATTTTGCAGATTAAAAAATAATTATTAATTTTGCAGACCTTTTGGCAGAGAAGAGTTTCCTTTAGGTATCAACTATTTATGTAAAACAACTTCTGTTTTTTCTATCGCATCAAGAAACTCGAGAAAACACAGAATACAAATTTTTATCAGAACAGATGTCTGAACAAACAAAAACACAAGCGGAATTTTTAGAGAACTTTAACTGGCACAACTTCCAAGAAGGAATTGATGCTGTTGACGAAAAAAACTTGCAAGAATTTGAAGAATTAGTTGCAAAAACTTTCATCAATACAGATCAAGAAGAAGTAGTAGAAGGTGTTGTGGTTAGAATTACTGACAGAGATGCAATCGTTGATATCAACGCTAAATCTGAAGGTGTTATTTCTTTAAACGAATTTCGTTACAACCCAAACTTAAAAGTGGGTGACAAAGTAGAAGTATTAATTGACGTTCGTGAGGACAAAACAGGTCAATTGGTTCTTTCTCACAGAAAAGCACGTACTATTAAAGCTTGGGACAGAGTTATTTCTGCTAATGAAACTGGAGAAATCGTTAATGGTTTCGTAAAATGCAGAACTAAAGGTGGTATGATCGTTGACGTTTTTGGTATTGAAGCTTTCTTACCAGGATCTCAAATCGACGTGAAACCAATCAGAGATTACGATCAGTATGTAAACAAAATGATGGAATTTAAAGTTGTGAAAATCAACCACGAATTCAAAAACGTTGTAGTTTCTCATAAAGCGCTTATCGAAGCTGATATTGAAGTACAGAAAAAAGAAATCATTGGTCAATTAGAAAAAGGACAAGTATTAGAAGGTGTTGTTAAAAACATTACTTCTTATGGTGTGTTTATTGACCTTGGTGGTGTTGATGGATTGATCCACATTACTGACCTTTCTTGGTCAAGAATCAACCACCCAAGTGAAGTTCTTGAATTAGACCAAAAATTAAATGTTGTAATCCTTGATTTCGATGATGAGAAAACAAGAATCCAACTTGGTTTAAAACAATTGAACGCTCACCCATGGGATGCTTTGAGCTCTGACTTAAAAGTTGGTGACAAAGTAAAAGGTAAAGTAGTTGTAATCGCTGATTACGGTGCATTTATCGAAGTTGCTGAAGGTGTTGAAGGTTTGATCCACGTTTCTGAAATGTCTTGGTCAACTCACTTAAGAAGTGCTCAAGATTTCGTAAAAGTTGGTGATGAAGTAGAAGCTGTTATCTTAACTTTGGACAGAGAAGATCGTAAGATGTCATTAGGTATCAAACAATTGACTCAAGATCCTTGGACTGATATTACTTCTAAATACCCAGTAGGTTCTAAACATACAGGTATCGTTAGAAACTTTACAAACTTTGGAGTTTTCGTAGAACTTGAAGAAGGAATTGATGGATTAATCTACATTTCTGACCTTTCTTGGACTAAGAAAATCAAACACCCATCTGAATTTGTAAGCGTTGGTGAAAAACTTGACGTTGTAGTATTAGAATTAGATGTTGATGGACGTAAATTATCTTTAGGTCATAAACAAACTACCGCTAATCCTTGGGACAAATATGAAGATTCATTCGCTGTTGGAACTATCCACAACGGAGAAATCTCTGAAATTGTTGACAAAGGAGCTACTGTAGAATTTGGTGATGATATCGTTGCTTTCATTCCAACTCGTCACCTTGAAAAAGAAGACGGTAAAAAATTGAAAAAAGGCGAAACTGCTGACTTCAAAGTTATCGAGTTTAACAAAGAATTCAAAAGAGTAGTAGCATCTCACACTGCAATCTTCCGTGAAGAAGAAGAGAAAAATGTGAAAGCTGCAACTGAGAATAACAATTCATCTTCAAACAGTAACAATGCTTCTGCATCTACTTTAGGAGATAACAATGATATTCTTGCTGAATTAAAAGCTAAAATGGAAAAAGGAGGAAACTAATTCCTGATCTTTTTTAAATACAAAAGCCCTGCAGAAATGCGGGGCTTTTTTTGTTTCAATAATTCTCAAATAATAAATTGTTGTTAAAGAAATAATTTTTTGAAACCAAACGGAAAGTTCTGGCGTAAATCCCTTTATAAACTTTTTAAAAAATCAATCTATTATGAAAACCAACAAAATTTTAGCAACAGCATTAGTAGCATTTACAATGATGATCGGTACATCATCATTTGCACAAAAAGAAAAAACAGTAATGGTTGGAGGTGCAGCAATGTATCCTTCAAAAAATATTGTTGAAAATGCAATGAATTCAAAAGATCACACAACTCTTGTAGCAGCTGTAAAAGCAGCGGGTTTAGTAGAGACGTTGCAAGGAAAAGGACCTTTCACGGTTTTTGCTCCAACAAATGCAGCATTCAACAAATTGCCAAAAGGAACTGTGGAAACTTTGCTAAAACCAGAAAACAAAGCGATGTTGCAGTCAGTTTTAACATATCACGTAGTGGCTGGAAAAATGAACTCAGCAGATATCGCGAAAGCAATCAAAGCAGGAAACGGAAAGGCAACGCTAACCACTGTTCAAGGAGGAAAATTGACAGCGTGGATGCAAGGAAAAGATCTTTACATATCTGATGAAAACGGAGGAAAAGCAAAAGTTACTATCGCTGATGTAAACCAGTCAAACGGTGTTATTCACGTAGTTGACGGTGTTGTTACTCCAAAAAAATAAGCTTATTGCAAATTTGTTTGAGTTAGGTCCAAAAAAAATCCCGAGAATTCTCGGGATTTTTATATTTATGTAAGTTTTGATTATCTTAATGTTGCGCCTAATTCTGAAGCAAAATTATTCTGAAGCTTGCCCATAATTTTATCAATCTGAGCATCTGTCAAAGTTTTTGAAGCATCTTGAATTACAAAGCTAACCGCGTATGATTTTTTTCCTTCCGGAAGATTTTTTCCTTCATAAACATCAAACAAATTAATGTCTTTCAATAATGCTTTTTCGGTTTGTCTTGCAATATTGTAAATCGAATCAAAAGCTACAGAATTATCAACTAACAAAGCCAAATCTCTTCGAACTTCAGGGTATTTTGGTATTTCTGTAAATTTGATTTTGTTCGAAATTAATTTCAAGATTAAATTCCAATTGAAATCTGCGAATAAAACTTCTTGCTTGATTCCGAAATGTTTTAAGATTGGTTTTTTTATTGTTCCCAATTCAACTACAATATCATTTCCAACAGCAATTGCAATTCCTTCCGCAAAAACATCAGATTCCACCGGACGATTGTTCGTTTTTGAAATTCCCAATCTTTCTAAAATTGCGTTTACATAACCTTTAAATAAGAAAAAGTCAGAAGGTTTTTGAGGAGTTCCCCAGCTTTCTGCCAAACGGTTTCCGGTTGTGAATAAGGTTAGGTGTTTTCTTTCGTCAGTTCCTGATGGTAATTTGTGGTATGATTTTCCAAATTCAAATAACTTCAAATCAGAATTTCTTCTGTTGATATTATATGAAACGGCTTCCAATCCAGAAAATAATAAAGATTGTCTCATTGCAGACAAATCATTACTCAACGGATTCATAATCATTACATTAAATTCTTCTTTCAAAGATTCTGAAAGTTGTATATAATCTGGAGTTGTCAATGAATTGGCCATCATTTCATTGAAACCTTGTGAATTCAATTGGTTTGCAATTACATTCTGAACTTTATAATCTTCAGTTCTTGGAGAATTAGCCACAGTCGCATTAAATTTCTTGCTGAAATTAATGTTGTTATAACCATAAACTCTCAAAATTTCTTCAATTACATCGATTTCTCTTTGAACGTCAACACGATACGAAGGAATAACCAAGCCTAAACCAGCGTCAGAAACGCTATTTACTTTGATGTCAAGTGAAACCAAAATCTTCTTGATGGTTTCTTTTGGTAATTCTTGACCAATGATTTTTGTTGCTTTTGCAAAGTTTAAGAATACTGGAAAATCTTCTAATTTCTTCGGATAAATATCCACAATATCAGATGTAATTTCTCCTCCAGCCACTTCTTGAATCAATAAAGCTGCACGTTTTAAAGCATATTCAGTAATCGTTGGATCGATTCCTCTTTCAAAACGGAAAGAAGCATCAGTATTCAAGCCGTGTCTTTTTGCAGATTTTCTAATACAAACCGGATTGAAATAAGCACTTTCTAAGAAAATAGAAGTCGTATTTTCAGAAACTCCTGAATTTTTTCCTCCAAAAACACCAGCAATACACATTGGTCCGTTTTCGTCGCAAATCATCAAATCTTCTTCGTGAAGCGTTCTTTCCACGTCGTCAAGAGTTGTAAATTTTGTGCCAGCAGGAACCGTTTTCACAATCACTTTATTTCCTTTCACTTTTGCAGCGTCAAAGGCGTGAAGCGGTTGTCCCAATTCGTGCATTACATAATTGGTAACGTCAACGATATTGTTTTTCGGCGTAATTCCGATTGATTTTAATCTATTTTGCAACCATTCAGGAGATTCTTTCACGGCAATTTCAGAAATGGTTACACCGCAATATCTTGGCGCCAATTTAGAATCTTCAACCTTAATGTCCATTTTTAAAGTTCTTTTGTCCACTCTAAAACTGCTCACAGATGGCGTCATCAATTCGGCATGTGCGTTTGTTTGTAACATTCCGGCTCTCAAATCACGGGCAACACCCCAGTGACTCATTGCGTCAGCGCGGTTTGGCGTTAATCCGATTTCAAAAACTTCGTCATTTTCAATATTGAAAACTTTTGAAGCAGGCGTTCCAGGTGCGTATTTGTCATCGAGAACCATGATTCCGTCGTGGCTTGTTCCAAGACCTAATTCGTCTTCGGCACAAATCATTCCGTGACTTTCTTGGTCTCTGATTTTTCCTTTTTTGATTTGAAAAGAATTTCCGTCTTTGTCATATAAAGTGGTACCGATTGTGGCAACAGGCACTTTTTGTCCGGCTGCAACATTTGAAGCGCCACAAACGATTTGCACAGGAGTTCCTGTTCCTAAATCAACTGTGGTTACTTTTAAACGGTCGGCATTTGGATGTTGTACGCAAGTCAAGACGTGGCCCACGACAATTCCTTCTAATCCTCCTTTAACAGATTGGTATTTTTCAACGCCTTCTACTTCAAGTCCTAAATCGGTTAATAATGAAGCGGTTTGCTCTGATGTCCAGTCGGTTTTGATGAATTGTTTAAGCCAGTTATATGAAATTCTCATTGCTGTTTTGGTGTTATTTTTTGTAAGGTCGCAAAGATAAGATTTTTTGATTTTTTTACAGCATTTTGAAACGGATTCTTTGATGTTTGTTAAAAGTTTTTTTGGCAATTTTGATTTTTTTCCAGACAAAGTTGATCGACAAAGATTGGCTCAGACGTTTAAAGAATGCCGATAGTTTTTAACTAACCCCGATGTCACAAAATATCCTTTTGTGCTGGTGTTCAGCACGAAAGATATTTGCGAACAGCGGGAAAATGGTTTAAAAAAGTGCACTGTTGTTTGGTTTCTTAAAATTAAGTTAATGAGATTTGAAATAATACTTGCCTGATTTTTATTTGGATAACTTATAATTCGTAATTTTGTTCTCTTTTAAAATAAACTTTCCGTGGGAAAACACATTCACAAACTATCCGCCGCAGGCCTTTTAGTTACTTTAGGAATTATTTTTGGAGATATTGGAACGTCACCATTGTACGTTTTGAAAGCCATCGTTGGTAGCGAAGCCATTGATTCTACTGATATTATTGGAGCAGTTTCAGCAATTTTTTGGACGCTGACGTTGCAAACCACAGTAAAATATGTGATTATCACGCTTCGTGCTGATAATAATGGTGAAGGTGGGATTTTTTCTCTTTATACATTGATAAGGAAGACCAAGGTGAAATGGTTGCTTTTCCCCGCGATTATTGGCGGGAGCACGCTTTTAGCGGATGGAATTATCACGCCTCCGGTGACGGTTTCTTCAGCAATTGAAGGACTTCGCGTAATGAATCCAAATATTCCAACGATTCCAATTGTTATTGCGATTATTACAGTTCTGTTTGGATTGCAACAGTTTGGAACTAAGCTTATTGGAAAGTTTTTTGGACCTGTAATGTTTTTGTGGTTTTCAATGTTGGGAATTTTAGGATTTATGCAATTGAAAACAAATTTGGGCGTATTTGCAGCTTTGAATCCTTATCACGCCTATGAACTTTTAATGAATCACAAGGAAGGATTTTTAATTCTTGGAGCCGTATTTTTATGTACGACAGGAGCGGAAGCCTTATATTCTGACCTTGGACACTGCGGAAAATCAAATATTAGAGTGAGCTGGATTTTTGTAAAATCAATGCTTTTGCTGAATTATTTTGGGCAAGGAGCGTGGTTGATTTCTCATGAAGGACAGACTTTAAAATCAATAAATGTTATCAATCCGTTTTATGCAATTATGCCAGATTGGTTTTTGCCTTTCGGAATTGGATTGGCGACTTTGGCAGCGGTTGTTGCCAGCCAGGCGATGATTTCAGGTTCGTTTACCTTAATAAATGAAGCGATTCGATTGAATTTTTGGCCAAAAGTAAAAATAAAATATCCAACCGAATTAAGAGGACAATTATACATTCCTTCTTTAAACTGGATGCTTTGGGGCGGTTGCGTTTTAGTTGTTTTGTATTTCAGAGAATCTTCAGAAATGGAGGCAGCCTATGGTTTGGCAATAGTTATGACGATGTTAATGACAACTTCGTTATTGAATTTCTACTTGATTTTAAAACGTTACAACAAGTTTTTCATTGTAATTTTCATTACAACTTTCACAATTATCGAAGTGGCATTTTTGATTGCCAACTTGCACAAATTTTGGGATGGAGGTTATATCACGTTGTTGATTGCAATGCTTTTAATGATGACGATGTTCACGTGGTACTTTGCCCGAAAAATCAGAAACCGTTATTTGGTTTTTGTAAAATTATCGGATTATTTGCCGGTTTTGGAAGATTTGAGCCACGATGAAAGTGTTCCGAAATATGCTACAAACTTGGTTTATTTGACAAGCGCTGACCACAGAACTGAAATTGAATCAAAAATCATGTATTCAATTTTGAATAAACAGCCAAAACGTGCCGATATTTACTGGTTTGTGCACGTTCACGTTGTCGATGAGCCGTACACGATGGAATATCGCGTGAACGAATTTATCCACGATGATGTAATTAGAATCGACTTTAGATTAGGTTTTAGGGTTGCCCCAAGAATCAGCTTGATGTTCAAAAAAGTGGTGGAAGATATGGTAAAAAACAAGGAAGTTGACATCACAAGCCGTTATGATTCTTTGAACAAAAACAATATAATTGGCGACTTTAGATTTATTCTAATTGAGAAATTTATATCTTACGATAACGATTTGCCTTTCTACGAAAAATGGATTTTAGACTCCTATAATATCTTGAAAAAGATGGGATTATCCGAAGAAAAGGCCTTTGGTCTGGATTCAAGTTCTGTTACGATAGAATCTTTTCCATTGCTGATTACAGCGCCAAAAGAAATTAATTTGACGAGAGTAGATTAATAAAATACAGAAAATAAAAAAGGTCGGAATCAATTCAGTTCCGACCTTTTTGTTTGTATCAATTTGTATTTAATAAATCAGTTCTTCTACGTTTTTCTTGATGTTTTCTGAGATTTTCTGCGTAGGCAAATCATTCGGGTCGTTGCCAAATGGGTCTTCGATTTCTTCAGCAATCAGCTCCAAACTCGCCAAAACATAAAAGATAAAAACTACAACCGGAACTACATAATACCCCAATTGGAACACATATCCAAAAGGCAAACTCAAGACATACGTAAAGATAAATTTCTTGATAAAAGCACTGTAAGAGTAGGGAATAGGCGTGTTTTTGATTCGTTCACAAGCACCGCAAATATCTGTAAATGACTGAATTTCTGCGTTCAAGACAATTAATTGGTCGCCCGAAATTTTCTTCTCTAAATACAATTCGTTGATTTTCTGCATCATCGTTTTGGCAATCTGATTCGGCTTGTGTTTGTAGTGGTCTTGCGATAAAACTTTGTCATCAAAAAGCTCGTGGCTTATGTCTTCCATTTTTAAATGTAAGTTCAAAACCGAAGCATACGCCGGAATCATTTTCTTAAAAAAGTCTTTATCTTCTTTTTCCCTCAGCATTACCGCCATTTTGATAGCAAGATTTCGGCTGTTATTTACCAAACCTCCCCACATTTTTCGGCCTTCCCACCAGCGGTCGTAAGCAGTATTTGTTCGGAAAACCAATAGCAAGGAAATCACGAAGCCTAGCATGCTGTGCATTATCGTGATATTTTTAACGTGGCTTCCATCGGAGAGTTTCCAATATTCGAGTTCAAGATAAGCGACTCCAGCAGAATAAAGCCCGATGCCAATCATCACAGGAAAAAGCTTTCGAAACGTGTCTCCCTTGTGGAAATTAAAAATAAAAGAAAACCATTCTTTCGGATTGTATGAAATCATTATTTTATGGGTTTTGGGTTATAGGTTTATCGTTTAAGGGCTCAAAATGTGTTCAAAGATTTCTTGAACGCAAATCCCTGAATCCTTCACCTAACTAATATAATTCCAAATATTTTGTTTTTTAGACATTTGAATAAAAATATTTCTTAAATTCAAGTGTTCTGGTTTAGTCATTGAAGCGTCATCTTTCAGCAATTTAACGGCGTGATGACGGGCCAATTGCAGAATATCTTTGTCTTTCACAATATCTGCGATTTGCAAATTCAATACACCGCTTTGTTGCGTTCCCATCAAATCGCCAGGACCGCGAAGTTTCAAATCGACTTCGGCTATTTCAAAACCGTCATTGGTTCTGGTCATCGTTTCCATTCGAATTTTGCTGTCGTTGCTGAGTTTATGGCTCGTCATTAAAATACAATAACTCTGTTCAGCGCCGCGACCCACACGACCTCTAAGCTGATGCAATTGCGATAATCCAAAACGTTCGGCGCTTTCAATAATCATCACGCTGGCATTTGGCACGTTCACTCCAACTTCAATAACGGTTGTCGCCACCATAATATTGGTTTTTCCCTGCGAAAATCGTTGCATTTCTGAATCTTTTTCGGCCGGTTTCATCTTTCCGTGAACGATGCTGACACTGTATTTTGGCAATGGAAAATCGCGAGAAATACTTTCATAACCATCCATCAAATCTTTATAATCCATCTTTTCAGATACGTCAATCAGAGGATAAACGATATAAATCTGCCGTCCTTTTTCGATTTCATCCCTGATAAATTTCCAGACTTTTAGACGATTTCCGTCATATCGATGCACGGTTTGAATCGGTTTTCTGCCAGGAGGCAATTCGTCAATTACAGAAATGTCTAAATCTCCATATAAACTCATCGCCAATGTTCTAGGAATAGGTGTTGCCGTCATTACCAAAACGTGTGGCGGAATTTCGTTTTTCTTCCAAAGTTTTGACCTTTGTTCCACGCCAAAACGATGCTGTTCGTCAATAATCGCCAATCCTAAATTATGAAATTTTACTTTGTCCTCCAACAAAGCATGAGTTCCAATAATAATGTGTAAACTTCCGTTTTCAAGCTCTTCGTGGATGATTCTTCTATCTGAAGTTTTAGTTGAACCTGTAAGTATCTTTATATTAATATTCAAAGGTTTAGCTAATTCTGTTAAACCAATAAAATGCTGGTTGGCAAGAATTTCAGTTGGTGCCATCAAGCACGCTTGAAATCCATTATCTAAAGCCAAAAGCATACTCATTAAAGCCACAATTGTTTTTCCAGAACCAACATCGCCTTGTAAAAGACGATTCATTTGTGCTGGATTTCCCATATCATTTCTAATTTCCTTCAACACTCTTTTTTGCGCATTGGTCAAATCAAACGGAAGATGATTATTGTAAAATTCATTAAAATATTCTCCGACTTTTTCAAAAGGATGTCCTTTGATTTTATGTTTTCGGATAAGATTTTTGGTGATTAATTGGAGCTGAATAAAAAACAATTCCTCAAATTTTAATCGGAATTGTGCTCTTGCCAATAAATCTGGACTTTTTGGGAAGTGAATATTAAATAAAGCCACATTCTTTGGAATCAATTTTAATTCGTCTAAAATATAAGTGGGCAAAGTTTCAGAAAACAGCGCGTGTGTTTCCAAAAAAAGCTGTTGCATCATTTTGTTCACAACTCGATTGGAAATGCCTCTTTGGCCTAATTTTTCGGTCGAAGGATAAACGGGTTGCATCGCCGAACGCAGATTTTGCTCGTGCTCCGCCAGCAATTCCATTTCGGGATGCGCCATGTTAAACTGATTATTGAATGCAGTACATTTTCCAAAAATCACATAAACGGTATTTAATTTCAGATTTTCACGAACCCATTTTTGACCTTGAAACCAAACCAATTCCATTTCGCCAGTTTCATCTGCAAAAGTCGCTACAAGCCGTTTCCCTTTCTTTTGCTCCACAGTTTTAATGTGAATTATTCTTCCAACTATTTGAACTTCGGCATTGGTATTTTGAAGTTCGTTGATTTTGTAGTAGCGTGTTCGGTCAATGTATCTATTTGGAAATAAATTAATTAAGTCGCCATATTTGTGAATACCTAATTCCTTTCGAAGCAATTCGCCACGAGCCGGACCAACGCCTTTTAAATATTCGATAGGAGTTTCAAGAAGGTTAGACATTGACGATTGACTGATTTGGCTTAATGTTTTTTAAATCTAAAATTGTCAAGCGAAGATAGATTTTTATTGGGAATCTAGAAAATACAAACCTTGTAAATCAAGGAGATTTAAAAGAAAAAACACAAATTATTTCTCAAAACAAAAGATCATATTTTACTTTTGACTACAAAAAAAGGCGTTTTGGCTTTATCATTTTTCAAATTAGTAATGAACTTTGTCATATAAAAAATTATAGAAAATGAAAATTGTATTAACAGGTTCTTTAGGAAATATCGGAAAGCCACTAACAATTGAATTAGTGCAAAATGGAAATTCAGTAACGGTGATTAGCAGTAATCCCGAGAGGGCATCTGAAATTGAAATGTTGGGAGCCATTCCTGCAATTGGAAAAATGCAAGATGTTGATTTTTTGACAACGACTTTTAAAGACGCCGACATCGTTTTTCTAATGGAAACTATGGAAGCTGTGGGAGATATATTTGATAAAAATGTAGATTTTATTGATGCTATCTCAAAAATCGGCGAAAATTATAAACAAGCTGTCGAAGATTCTGGAGTAATGCGTGTAATTCATTTGAGTAGTATTGGCGCGAATTTAGAAAATGGAAATGGAATATTACTTTTTCACCATAAAGTTGAAGAAATTTTAAAACAATTATCAGATGCTGTCTCCATCACTTTTATTCGTCCTGTGGGATTTTATACAAATCTTTTTTCTCTTATAAATACCATAAAAAATAAGGGGAAAATTATCTCAAATTATGGTGGCGATAAAAAAGAACCTTGGGTTTCTCCGTTAGATATTGCTTCTGTAATCGCTGCAGAAATGCAGAATTTTTCTGACGTAAGAAAGATTCGATATGTGGCGAGCGATGAGATTTCGCCCAATGAAATTGCATCAACTTTGGGAAAAGCTATTGGAAAACCAGATTTGAAATGGACAATAATTTCTGATGAAGAATTGCGAAATCAGTGGCTTTCAATTGGCATTAATCCACAAGTTGCCAATGGTTTTATAGAAATGCAGGCAAGTCAGGGAAATGGTTTGTTGTATGCTGATTATTATAAAAATAAGCCAGTTTTGGGCAAAATTAAACTTGCAGATTTTGCTGTTGATTTTGCAACCGCTTTTAACAAAGAATAAGTAACTTAGTTCTATGTCAACTACAAAAAATCATCGCATAAAAACGATAACCGAATTTCATCAACTCAGAGGTTTGCCGAGTCCGGAACATCCTCTGATTAGTGTCATCGATTATTCAAAAATTAAGCATTCTGCTGATACAAATTCGATAAATTGGATGCTTGATTTCTATTTAATATCGCTTAAAAGAAATTTGAGCGCTAAGTTTAATTACGGTCAACAGCAATATGATTTTGACGAAGGTGCGATGTTTTTTATTGCTCCAAATCAGGTTTTTAGAATTGAAGTAGATCACAATCCCACACCAAAAAGATCAGGATGGATGTTGTTAATTCATCCCGATTTTCTTTGGAAAACGCCTTTAGCAAAGACAATTAAGAACTACGAATATTTTGATTATTCGGTAAATGAAGCATTATTTCTTTCTGAAAAAGAAGAGACAATCGTGAACGGAATTGTTCAAAATATTCGACAAGAATACCACTCAAATATTGATAAATTCAGCCAAAACATAATTATTCCTCAAATTGAAACTTTGCTTAATTATGCCGAACGTTTTTACCAACGTCAATTTATCACCCGAAAAATTGCAAATCATCAAATTCTTGAAAAATTAGAAAAATTATTACATGATTATTTTGACTCTGAATCATTGACTGAAAAAGGTTTACCTACGGTTAAGTATATTTCTGACAACCTAAATATTACGCCAAGTTACCTTCGCGGATTATTAAAATCATTGACGGGGCAAAGTACGCAACAGCATATTCATGATAAAATGATTGATAAAGCAAAAGAGAAATTATCTACTACAAATCTGTCTGTGAGTCAAATTGCATTTGAATTGGGCTTTGAACATCCACAGTCATTCAGCAAACTTTTTAAGAACAAAACAAACGTTTCGCCTTTAGAATTTAGACAATCATTTAATTGAAAATTGCAAAGACATTTAAAAGCAATGAACACCAAAAGCAAATTGTGTTCTATAAGCCGAAGCTCAAACTTCGGCTTTTTTTCTTTAATTTAGCTTCTTTTAAAAAGCAGAATTCCTTAAATCGGTAATAATTAATAATTACTCAAAATTCAAAACAAATTAAATGACAACTCATCTCGCATTGCTTCGTGGCATCAATGTTTCCGGCCATAATATGATTAAAATGGAAGCTTTGAAAACAACTTTAGAAGCAATTGGCTTTCAAAATGTGCAAACTTACATTCAATCTGGGAACGTTTTTGTAGATTCTGACGACGAAAATGCTTCGGCGGTTGGTTTTAAAATCAAGCAAGAAATCTTCAAAATCTTTGGTCACGAAGTGCCGATTGTGGTTATAGACAAAGAAGATTTGGCCATTTGTTTCAAGAATAATCCATATTTGAAGGAAAAAGATATTGATACCAAAAAATTATACGTTGCGTTTGTTTCCACAACTTTAAAAACAGACAACATTAACGACTTGAAAATAAGCCAATTTAAGCCAGACGAAGCGAGCATTGACGGAAATAAAATTTATATCAAATATGCTGTTGGAGCAGGAAAAACGCGCTTTGACCAAAAATATATTGAGAAAAAATTAAACGTAACGGCAACCATCAGAAACTGGAATACGGTGACGCAATTATTGAAAATTTACGAAGAAAAATAACTATGAAATTGACCAAAATCCTATTTCTTCTTTGTCCCTTTTTTGCTTTTTCCCAACAATTTAAAAAAGTGGACTTTAAAACTTTGAACGCAAATCTTTCGTTACACGCGGGCGATAGAAAAATATCAGGAACCGTAAATTATACTTTTGATGTAATGTCAAGCATCGACACCATTCGGATTGATGCTAAAAACATGAATTTTTCTGATGTAAAAATCAACAACAAATCGGTTGAATTTAAAAAATCGGCTACAGAATTAAAATTGTTCAAAGGTTATAAAAAAGGAAAAAACACGCTCAGTTTTGAATATGAAGCGACTCCAAAACAGACTTTGTATTTCATCGGCGAAGGCCACGGTTTGGAAATTTGGACACAAGGTCAAGGAAAATATACCAGCCATTGGTTGCCAAGTTTTGATGATGTTAACGAAAAATTGGTTTTTGGATTGAGCATTTCGTATTTAAAAGATTTTACGGTTTTGTCTAACGGAATCTTGAAAAACAACGAAGATATAAATCAAGTAGAAAAGCGCTGGGATTACCAAATGGAGAAGCCGATGAGTTCCTATTTAGTGATGCTCGCCATCGGGAAATACGAGAAACAAACAAATGTTTCAAAATCTGGAAACAATTTAGAGATGTATTTGTCCAGAAGTGATGCTTCAAAATTTGAATACACTTACAAGAATACCAAGCAAATTTTTGACTTTTTAGAAACCGAAATAGGAGTGAAGTACCCGTGGGAAATTTACCGCCAAGTTGCCGTTAAAGATTTTTTATACGGCGGAATGGAAAATACAACTTCCACGATTTTTTCGCGAGATTATGTGGTGGACGAAATTGGTTTTAACGACCGAACGTACATCAATGTCAACTCGCACGAGCTTGCACATCAATGGTTTGGCGATTTAATTACAGCCGAATCTGGGAAACATCATTGGCTTCAGGAAGGTTTTGCGACTTACTACGCATTATTGGCCGAAAAAGAATTATTTGGCGAAGACCATTTCAATTGGGAAATGTATGAAATCGCGGAACGACTGCAACAGGCATCGAAAAAAGACACCATTCCGTTGCTGAACGAAAAGGCAAGTTCATTGACGTTTTATCAAAAAGGAGCTTGGGCTTTGCACGTTTTGAGAGAAAATGTTGGCGCTAAAAATTTCAATAAAGCAGTTAAGAATTATTTGGAAAAATACAGTTTTAAAAATGTAAATACCGATGATTTTCTAAAGGAAATCAATAAAGTTTCAAAATATGATACCGAGAAATATAAAGCTATTTGGCTAGAAAAATCGGGGTTTGAAGTAAAAGAAGCTTTGGGAATTTTGCAGAAAAATAAATTTATTACTCATTATTTAGAAACATTGGCTTTGGCCGAAATGCCGTTTGAAAACAAAAAGCAAAAATTCGAAGATATTCTGAATTCCAACGATTATTATCCGGTGAAAGAAGAAGTTTTGTTCCAAATTCAAGCTGTGGATTTTGCAGAGAAAAAAGCGCTAATTGAATTGGCGATGAAATCTTCGGATGTAAAAGTGAGGCAAGCAGTAGCAAAGACTTTGAACAAATTTCCAGAAGAATTTCTGCCTCAATTTGAGACTTTTTTAGATGATAAATCTTATGTCACCAATGAAATTGCACTAAATGTTTTATGGTCGCAATTCCCGAAAGACAGAATAAAATATCTTGACAAATCGAGAAATTGGGAAGGAATGAACGATAAAAATCTTCGCATTTTGTGGCTCACAATGGCTTTAGCAACAAAAGAATTTGAGCCTGAAAATAAAGTGAAATTCTATGACGAATTGCTAGATTACACGTCAATAAATTATGAAAGTGTGGTTCGTCAAAATGCAATTACGAATTTGCTTTACGTCAATCCGGGCGACACAAATGTGTTGAGAACGTTGGTAAATCCGTTGACGCATCACAAATGGCAGTTTTCAAAATTTGCACGTGACAAAATACGCGAATTGATTAAAAAGGATACTTTCCGTTTGTTCTTTTCAGAACTGCTTCCGGAATTGGCAGACAATGAAAAAGTGATTTTAAACCGACTTCTGTCTGAAAATTAAATAGTTATGCGAGCATTAGTCATTTCGGGAGGCGGAAGTAAAGGAGCATTTGCAGGCGGAGTTGCCCAATATTTAATCCAAGAAAAAAACATCAATTATGATTTATATCTGGGTTCTTCAACCGGAAGTTTATTGATTCCGCATTTGGCTTTGAACCAAGAAGACAAGATTTTTAAGTTGTACACAAATGTGGACATGGAGAAAATTTTCAGCGTCAACCCGTTTATTGTCAAGCACAAAAAAAATCAGGAAGTCATTACCATCAATCACTTTAACGTGGCGATGCAGTTTATGAAAGGCAAGCGGACGTTTGGCGAAAGCAAAAGCCTAAAATATTACATTCGCAATAATTTCTCTGAAGACGAATTTTTGACATTGAAAAAATCCTCGAAAGATATTATTGTTACCGTCACGAATATTACCAAAAATTGTGTCGAATACAAATCAATTTTAGAATGTACTTACGATGATTTTTGCGACTGGATTTGGATTTCCTGCAATTACATTCCGTTTATGAGTTTGGTCACTAAAAACAATTGCGAATACGCCGACGGAGGAATTTCAAACGTCGTTCCCATCCAAGAAGCCATTCATCGTGGCGCCACAGAAATTGACGTAATTGTCTTGGAAACCGAGCACAATACCGCCGAAAAAGTCATAGGAAAAAACCCGTTTTCCCTCACAATTGATTTATTTGGAACCATAATTGACCAAGTCGAGAAGAAAGATATCATCATTGGCAGATTGGCCGCCGCGAGTAATAATGTGAAACTGAATTTTTACTACACGCCCACAAAACTGACCGACAATCCGCTGGTTTTCAATAAAAAATTAATGCTCGATTGGTGGACGCAAGGCTTTGAATATGCAAAAAATAAAAGCGAAGGCATGAGCCAGATTTAATAATAAAAGCCCTGAATTTCAGGGCTTTTTAACTTTTACCAAAGTTCTCCAACTTCGTTTTTTACATACGCCAAAGCGTTATTGCTCGGCGATTGTTTTTCCAATAATTCGTTCAAAACAGCCTCGCGAAGTTTGTTTGCATTTTCAACTTCAGAACTTAACGCCGCTTTTCTAACCATCTGAATTGTAGCGTTTTTCGCCGTCGTGATAATTGTCCAGCACTCATCAGAAATATAAATTTGTTGCGTCATATTGTGCTCATATTCCTGCTCAATGTGCGCAATTACCAGATTTTGATAATCAATTTTATCACTCGAATTCGGAGAAATTCTAATCAAAAGATTGGCCGGATTTATTCTCTCTAAAAATAAAGCCATTCGCTCATACGCCTGCAAACGCAAAGGCAAAGCACTTTTTTGAGCCTCTTTTTGAATCAAATAACGGCGTCTTCCTTCCTCATTTTTCGTGTGCAAGCTAAAAAAATAATACGCCACACCGCCAGTAATAATTGCCGGCAACGTATAACTCAAAAGCTCAATTATTTTAGTCGTTTCCATAGTTTTTCAATTTTTTAAGAACACAAAAATAAGCAATACATTTAAATTTCAATTTTTTATTTGAAGCGATTCTTCAGGAATATTTTAAACCATTTTCCCGCCGGAGCGACTCACTTTTCACGGCTTTGTTCAGCCGTGAAAGAGTTCAAACAATCGCACCATCGGGGCTATGATAAAAACTTTAGGCCTTCTTTTTACTCCCGACCCATCGGGACCGGCCAATCGGTATCGATACAATTTGTCAAAAAATATTTAAAGGTAAAATACTGAAATTCAATGAACTATAATTCACTAAACAACTTGTTTTTTCAAGACTATAAAACTAATTTTGAGCCATATGAAAAACACGTTTTCCCTCTTTGACTTTACCCAAAAAATAAACTATAAAACAGAAATCCTTGCTGGTTTGACCGTTGCAATGACCATGATTCCAGAATCGCTTTCTTTTGCAATTCTAGCTGGATTTCCGCCATTGGTAGGATTATACGGTGCATTTATTATGGGCTTTATCACCGCCATTCTCGGCGGAAGACCAGGATTAATTTCTGGCGGAGCAGGAGCAACAGTCATCGTTTTAATAGCCTTGATGAAATCTCACGGACTCGAATATGTTTTTGGAGCCATTGCTTTAGCAGGAGTTTTGCAAATTCTGGTCGGTATTTTTAAACTCGGGAAATTTATCAGATTGGTGCCTCAACCAGTAATGTTTGGCTTTGTAAACGGGTTGGCGATCGTCATATTTATGTCGCAATTGGAACAATTTAAAACGGTTGTGAACGGCGAAGTTTCTTGGTTAACCGGAACTCCTTTATTAATAATGAGTGGCTTGGTTGCCTTGACCATTGCAATTGTGCTGGTGTTTCCAAAAATCACAAAAGCAATTCCGTCTTCTTTGGTAGCTATTTTAATTGTCTTTGGAATTGTGATTGGTTTTGGAATTGAAACCAAACAAGTTTCAGATATTGCCTCCATCAGTGGCGGTTTTCCTCCGTTTCATATTCCAAATATTAATTTTACGATAGAAACTTTACAAATTATATTTCCTTATGCGTTGATTATGGCGGGCGTTGGACTAACTGAAGGCTTGCTGACGCTAAATTTGGTCGATGAAATTACGGCCACAAAAGGAAATTCCAACCGCGAGTGTATCGCACAAGGAACGGCAAATATTGCCAACGGATTTTTCTTTGGGATGGGTGGATGTCCAATGATTGCACAGACTTTAGTCAATCTTTCTGCGGGTTCGCGCGCAAGACTTTCTGGAATAATCGCTTCGGTAACCATCTTGATTATTATTTTAGTTGGAGCGCCGGTAATTGAGCAATTGCCTCTCGCCGCGCTGACCGGAGTTATGATTGTGGTGGCCATCGGGACTTTTGAATGGGCAAGTTTAAAAACCTTCCGAAGAATGCCAAAATCAGATGTTTTTGTGATGGTTGTTGTAATGCTGATTACTGTTTTCCTTCATAATTTGGCTTTAGCTGTGCTGATTGGTGTGATTATTTCAGCGTTGGTTTTCGCTTGGGACAATGCCAAAAGAATTCGTGCAAAAAAATATATCGACGAAGAAGGAACGAAACACTATGAAATTTATGGCCCGTTATTTTTTGGTTCAATTACCTCTTTTATGGAGAAATTTGAAATTGCAAATGATCCAGAAAAAGTGATAATTGATTTTAAAGAAAGTCGGGTGGCGGATATGTCGGCGATTGAAGCTTTAAATAATTTGACTCAAAAATATTATAAATTAGGAAAGACAGTTCACTTAAAACATCTTAGTCCTGATTGTATTTTGTCGCTGAAAAATGCGTCTGCGATTATTGAAGTAAATATTCTGGAAGATCCAAATTATATCGTCGAATAAGTTTTTATTGATATCTGACAAGAAATATTCAAAATCTTGTAACAGATTTTGTTTAAGCATAATGTAATTTTAAGTAAACAAAAAAATAAACATTATGGACAGTATCAATCAAAATCAACCGGAAGATAATTTCAAAAATTTAATCGGAAAAGAAGCAATCGACAAAATAAAAGAATTGGCTGAAAAAGCGGGTTCTTGCTTTTTTTGTACCGATATTAAAACAGGAAAACCGTTTGACACAAGACCAATGGCTCCAGAAAAAATTGACGACCAAGGAAATTTTTGGTTCTTGAGTTCGTCAGATAGCCATAAAAATGAAGAATTGGAACAAGATTCTTCCGTTCAATTATTATTTCAAGGTTCTTCATACAGCGATTATTTGTCGATTTATGGCAAAGCCGTAATTTCAAAAGATAAAGCAAAAATCAAGGAACTTTGGGATCCAATGATGAAAACTTGGTTCACGGAAGGCGAAGATGATCCAAGGATCACAGTAATTCAAGTAATTCCATCAGAAGGATATTATTGGGATACAAAACACGGAATGGCAGTTGCTACCGTAAAAAGAATTTTCGGAGCCATAAAAGGTGAAACTTATGATGATTCAATTGAAGGAAATATCAAGCCATAAATTTTGATTAAAATTAAAAAGCGTTTTGTTTTGAATTAAATCCTGATTTCTGGCAAAACGTTTTTTTATTAAATAAACGCTAATCTTTTTTCTATTAATTTACATACTACAAAAAAATAACCGCTTTTTTTTACACTTTTGATTTATATATAATTGCTAATTTAGTATATTTATGCAAAATTTATATATATGGAGATTTTAGCGTGTCCAAAATGCCAAGGAAACGGAATTGTAAAAAGTGGTGTCATCAAAGACAGGCAAAGGTATTTGTGCAAAAAATGCAACTATTATTTTACTGTAAACAAAATAGGCAAAAAGATCGATAATTATTATGTAACCAAAGCTTTGCAACTGTACTTGGAAGGCTTGAGTTTTCGTGAAATTGAAAGAATTATCGGGGTTTCGCACGTGACTGTCAGCAATTGGATCAAGGAGTTTAAAATAAAAAAACCTTCGCATGCTGATTATCATCCAACTTATAAGATTTACAACCATTTAGAGCTTATTGAATATCTTAAAAACAAGGAACAATTGTCTGGCGCAGGTATGATTATTACCGAGCTTGGCGATAAGTTTATGCTTATAAAATGGGAGCGTTTTAAAGATTAACTATATCACTTTACAATTATATATATCAATATTTTTTTCATCGTTTGATTTTTTCAATTTGGTACTGCAAATAACAAGTACTAACCGAATTAACAAACTAAATTATGAAAAGAATTTCTTTGATTGCAGCTGTTTTGTTTTCCTCTTTTTCGGGATATTCTCAAGGTTCTCCAGATTATGGAAGTGGCTTGAAATTCAATTTGAAAGAAGATGGCTCAAAATACCTTAGGGTTTTGGCTTGGAACCAAATCTGGTTTCGCTCTTCAGACATGAACCCGGGAACGGTAATCAATGGCGAAGAAGCTTCTTCAAGCACCGACATCGGTAACAGAAGACTCAGAATCCTTTTACATGCACAACTTTCCCCTCGTTATATGATTGTGACTCACTTTGGGATTAACAATCAGACTTTTACAAACGGTGGCGCGGCAGGAACTACAGGAACTGGAGGTTATGGCCAAGGTAAAAAACCAGGATTATTTTTTCACGATGCCTGGAATGAATATGCAGTCGTAGTACCCCAAGCTGACAAAAAATTCAGTCTTTCTTTAGGTGGCGGTTTGCACTATTATATGGGACTTTCTCGTATGACAATGTCTTCTACATTAAATTATTTGGCGATTGACGCTCCGATTTTTAACTGGCCGTTGATTGAAAATTCAGATCAATTTGCACGTCAAGGAGGCTTATTTGCCAAAGGAAAATATGGAAAATTTGAATACCGTTTAAGTTACAATAAACCTTTTGCAACAAATTTAGCGCCTGTTGATGCTCCAACATCAGATTTGGCTGTGGCCGTTGACAATAGCGGTAATACAAAATGGTCAAAAGCGGGGTATTTTGAATACCAATTCTTAGACATTGAGTCAAATTTACTTCCTTACAAAGTGGGTTCTTACCTTGGAACCAAAAAAGTTTTTAATCTCGGTGTAGGTTTTTACAACGCTCCAGATGCGACGCGAACTTCGGTTGCAGGAAATATTGACAAGCACGATATCACATTGCTTTCTGCGGATACTTTCTTAGATATGCCAATCGGGAAACCAGAAAAAAAGATGGCAATTACTGCTTATTCTGTTTTTTACAACTATGATTTTGGTCCAAATTATTTGAGAAATCTTGGAATTATGAATGTTGGAACTGCGGCTCCGGCCGAGGATTTCACCGGGCAAAGAGCTTTGGCAGGAGCTGGAAATTTACAACCAATGATGGGAACCGGAAATATCTGGTATACGCAAGCTGGAGTTTTATTGCCAACTTCTCAAGAAAAACCAAAAGTGAGAATCCAACCTTATGGAGCTTACACCTATAAAAACTTTGAAGCTTTAGAAAAATCTAGCAGTCAATTTGACATCGGAGCCAACTTTTTCCTTGACGGTCATCATGCAAAAATCACCACGCAATATTCCACAAGACCTGTTTATTTGACGCCAGACAAAGTGGAATCATTGAAAGGAGAATTTACCGTTCAATTGCAAATTTATTTATAAAACCCACCCTAAAAACTATATTATATGAGTACAACAGCAAGTGTAAAAAGCACAAAAGGCATCTGGAAAGTCATCACGGCTTCCTCACTCGGAACCTTAATCGAGTGGTATGACTTCTATATTTTTGGAAGTTTGGCAGTCGTTATTTCTACTAAATTTTTTCCTTCGGATAATCCAACAGCAGCGTTCTTATCAACATTGGCAACATTCGCAGCAGGTTTCGTAGTTCGTCCGTTTGGAGCATTATTTTTCGGAAGATTAGGAGATTTAATCGGAAGAAAATACACCTTTATGGTTACGCTTTTGTTGATGGGAGGCGCCACTTTCTTGATCGGCTGCGTTCCTGCGTATGAAACCATCGGATTTATGGCACCGCTTTTAGTATTGATTTTGAGATTATTACAAGGTTTGGCCTTAGGTGGAGAATATGGCGGCGCTGCAACTTATGTGGCAGAACACGCGCCAATGGGCGAACGCGGTTATTGGACGTCTTGGATTCAGACTACAGCAACATTTGGTTTGTTCATTTCATTGATGGTAATTTTGGCAACAAGAGCCGCTTTAACGCCTGAACAATTTGACGAATGGGGTTGGAGAGTACCATTTTGGGTTTCCATCTTGATGGTTTTTGTATCGTATATCATCCGTAAAAAAATGGACGAATCTCCAGTATTTGCAAAAGCGAAAGCCGAAGGAAAAACAAGTACAAATCCTTTAAAAGAAAGTTTTGGAAACAGATATAACTTAAAATTTGTTTTGTTAGCTTTATTTGGAGCTGCAATGGGACAAGGTGTTGTTTGGTACACAGGACAATTTTATGCGATGAGTTTCTTGAAAACGGTGATGTATGTAGATTCTTCTCAAGCCGACGGATTATTAGGTTTGGCCTTATTATTCGGAACTCCGTTTTTCTTATTCTTCGGATGGTTGAGCGACAAAATCGGAAGAAAAGCAATTATGATGGCGGGTATGCTTTTAGCAATTTTATTGTACCGACCAATTTATAAAGCGATGTATGAAACTACAGATGTAAGTTTAAAAACAGAAATTGTTGACAAAGCAAAAGTGGTTGCCATTACTAAAGAAAACAGCCACCAACAATTAGATTCAATCTACACTTCAACAAAAGAATTCGCTGACGGAACAAAATGGCAACAAGTGAAAACATTGCATCTTGCTGACGGAAAACCAATTTTAGACGAAAAAGGTGTAGCGAAATCAGATACAAAAACCACAGTTACAATCACCGATTCTGATAGATGGAGCTTGATTTTCTGGGTTTTCATCCAAGTGATTTTTGTAACGATGGTTTATGGTCCGATTGCGGCGTTCTTGGTAGAAATGTTCCCGGTAAAAATTAGATATACGTCAATGTCCTTGCCATATCACATCGGAAATGGTATCTTCGGAGGACTGCTTCCAGCGATTTCTACTTTCTTTGTAACCAATGCAAAAGAAACCGGCGATCCGCAATTTTACCTCGAAGGTTTATGGTATCCGATCGTGATTGCAGCAATTAGTTTCTGCATTGGAATGGTATATTTAAAACGTAAAAATAATATTGAAAACGAATAAAAAATAAAGTTATGAACGCAATAAAAAGATTTCTCGGAATAGTTTGGCTGGCCTTGGCCGCAGCCGCAGCTTATTTTTGTATTTTTGAATTTGGCTACCCAAGGCTCGTTTCAGGTAAACAAGAAGATTTGGTTTTTGGAATCATTATCCTTTTCGTCTTGACACCGCTAATCGTTTTAGGATTAGGAGCTTTTGGATATTTTGCCTTGCTCGGAGAATATGACGAAAAAAAATAAATTATAGTTTTTGGATTGAGTTGTAGCTCCTGTTATTCAGGAGCTATGACTTTTTTAGTAGAATTTCAATTTTTCTAATTTTAAGAATTTTAAAAATCTGTGTAGCTATTTCTAAAAACTTTAGGGCAATTTTTTTTGAACACAGATTTTAGAAATTAGAGAAATTTTCAAAAATATTTACACATAACCTTGAACCTAATAATGAAAAAACGACACGAGCAAAAATTAATCATCGTTTCCTTATTCTTGCTTCTGGCTTTCAATATGCCGTTGATGCTATTATTTGACAGTGCTTCATCAGTTGCCGGAATCCCGATTATTTATGTCTATTTTTTCTCGCTTTGGTTATTTTCAATTTTAATTTCACTGTTGGTTATCAAAAGATATTATGAGTAGCGTTGTTTTATTAATAATTCTGTCATTTTATTTGGCAATGCTGTTCGGAATTGCGCATTGGGCCGAAAAACGCGGTAACTCAAAATGGACAAACAATCCTTATGCTTACACGCTTTCTTTGGCGGTTTATTGCAGTGCTTGGACGTATTATGGAAGCATTGGTGTCGCCGCAGATTCAGGATTAAATTACCTTCCAATTTACATCGGGCCAATTATAATTATTCCGGCTTGGATGATAATTCTGCGTAAAATCATTAGAATTTCCAAAGTCAACAAGATTTCAAGCATCGCCGATTTCATCTCGCTTCGATACGGAAACAGCCGTTTTCTTGGCGCTTTAGTTTCCTTAATCTGCATTTTTGGAATTCTGCCTTACATCGCATTGCAATTAAAAGCCATTGCAGAAACGTTTCATGTTGTTACAAAAACCACTGGAAACTCTAATATTTTCAGTGATACAACGACTTACGTAGCAATTGCGCTAGCACTTTTTGCTTCGTATTATGGAACTCGCTATGTCGATGCTTCCGAAAAAAGAAAAGGAATCGTGACCGCCGTTGCAATGGAATCTATTCTAAAATTATTTTTCTTTTTGCTATTGGGAATTTACGTAACCTTCTTTGTTTTCGATGGTTTCGACGATATTTATGCCAAAGCAAGTGTGCTCGAAAACTTCAAAGAAAAGAATATAATCGGAGGAATTCCACAAGCAATCAACTGGTTTTTTCTATGCGTTTTGTCGCTTTTTGCCATATTTTTACTTCCAAGACAATTCCAAATGTCAGTTGTGGAAAACAATCGCGAAAACCATATAAAAACCGCAGTTTGGTTGTTTCCATTGTATCTTTTGCTCTTTAATATTTTCGTATATCCTGTAGCTTGGGGTGGCAATATTCTTTTTGACGGTCAAGCCGTAAATTCAGATACATATTCGCTGTTGATTCCGCAGTTTTTCGACAATAAAATCATGACGGTTTTGGTTTTCCTTGGAGGATTTTCTGCCGCAATTTCAATGATCGTAGTTTCTTCGATCGGATTATCTACAATGCTGAGTAACAACGTTTTGATTCCGTATGGTTTTCTCGGAAGATTGCAAAGCGAAGTACAAGAAACCAACAACAAAAAAATTGTAAACATCAGAAAAGTCGGGATATTTTCGCTGATTATTTTGGCGTATTTCATCTACCGAGTTTTCGTTCTGGAATACAATTTATTTTCCATCGGAATGGTTTCCTTCGTAATAATTGCACAATTGGCTCCTTCTTTTTTCGGAGCAATTTTATGGAGAAGAGCTTCCAGAAATGGCGCCGTTGCTGGAATTATCGTTGGATTTTTAATTTGTACTTACACTTTATTGATTCCGTATGCGATCGGATTTACAAGCCTAGAAAAAACATTCATCAACCACGGATTATTCGGAATTGAACTTTTAAAACCATTTGAATTATTCGGATTGGATTATTTGAATCCGGTTCCACACGCTTTATTTTGGAGTATATTATTTAATTTATTCGCTTATATGGCAGTTTCCGTAAGTTTTAAAGGAAATTATCGCGAAAGAAATTACGCCGAAATGTTTATCGATATTGACAAATATATCACGATGCACGAAAACGCATTTATCTGGAAAGGAACGGCTTACACCAGTGATATTCAAAAAGTATTGAATCGTTTTTTAGGCGAAGAACGCACAAAGAGAGCGCTTAATATTTTCAGTCTAAAATATAACGTAGATAAAAATCAGGAATTGGCGGATGCGCGTTTGATCAAATTCGCCGAAAATCTTTTGACAGGACATATCGGAACTGCTTCTGCCAAGATTTTGATTTCCAGCGTTGTAAAAGAAGAAAAAATTACACTTCCAGAAGTTTTAAAAATCTTGGAAGAATCCCAGGAAAATATAATCATAAATAAAAAGCTGACTGAAACTTCAACAGAATTAAAAGCGATTACGGCGCAATTAAAGAAAGCCAATGAAGATTTAATTTCAAAAGACAAGCAAAAAGATGAATTTTTGGACACCATTTCACACGAATTAAGAACGCCGATTACGGCAATTCGTGCAGCGACAGAAATTCTCCACGATGACGATGACATTCCGCAGGAAATGAAAAAGCAATTTTTATCGAATATTATTTCTGAGTCAGATCGTTTGAACCGTTTGATTACTAAAATATTAGATTTGGAAAAATTTGATTCTGGAAAACAGAAGATTTATGTAACCAAAAATAATATTTACCACACAATTTCTGAAACGATAAAACAGTTACAACAGTTGATCGAAAATAAGAATATCAACGTAGATTTGATTTCCGAGAAAAATATTGTGAAGGCGTATTATGACGAAGATAGAATCACGCAAGTTCTAAATAATCTGCTTTCAAATGCCATAAAATTTTGCCCAAATCAAGATGGAAATATTGCAATTTCTATTAAAGAATCAGAAATAACAATCGAGGTTTCAGTCGAAGATAACGGAAAAGGAATAGATGAAAATGACTTTGAAGCAATTTTTGATAAGTTCTATCAATCCTCAAACCAAAACATCAAGAAACCTGTAGGAAGTGGTTTAGGATTAGCAATTTGCAAAAAAATAATTGAGCATCACAGAGGGGAAATTTGGGCAGAAAACGCCAAGAATTCTGGCGGAAGAATCACATTTACAATTCCAAAATACAAGAGAGAAACAACGACATAAGCCAAATAATTTAGGTTATAGGATCTAAAAATCTTAAAATCTGCGGTAAAAAAATAAAAAATGAAAAAGATATTAATTGTCGATGACGAGCCGAATATTGTAATGTCATTGGAATACACTTTCAAGAAAAATAACTTCGAAGTTTTCATCGCCAGAGATGGTCAGGAAGCATTGGATATATTGAAAAGTTCACTTCCGAATATCATTATTTTAGACGTAATGATGCCAAATGTTGACGGTTACAATACATTGGAACAAATAAAGAAAGACGAACGATTAAAAGATACAAAAGTCATTTTCCTATCAGCAAAAAACAAGGAAAAAGACATCGAAAAAGGCCTTTCCCTTGGGGCAGATTTGTATATGACTAAACCTTTTTCTGTTAAGAAATTGGTGGAACAAGTGAATGAACTGACAAAATAATTGACCGCAGATTCGCAGATTTTTATTAAAAAAAATTTGGCTACAGATTAAAATGATTTTTACAGATTTTTTACCAACATTGATAAAACATCCTTTTTAATTCTTTAAATCTGTGGCAAAAAAATCTGCGAATCTGCGGTAAAAAAAACTGAATTTATGAGCAAATACAATGAATTCTACGAAAAAAGCATAATCAATCCAGAAACATTTTGGCAAGAACAATCCAATGAAATTGAGTGGTTTACAAAACCTTCAATCATTCTTTCAAAAGATAAAAATGGTTATCCGCTTTGGTTTAAAGATGGTCAAATAAATATGTGTTATGTGACTTTAGACAAACACATTCAAGACGGTTTTGGAGATCAAATCGCCTTTATTTATGATTCTCCGGTTACGCAAACCATCAAAAAATATACATACGACGAGGTCAAAACTGAAGTCGCAAAATTGGCTGGCGGTTTGCTCGCTTTAGGTTTTAAAAAAGGCGATACGGCAATAATTTATATGCCAATGATTCCGCAAACGGCTTTTGCAATGTTGGCTTGCGCTAGAATCGGCGTCATTCATTCTGTGGTTTTCGGAGGTTTTGCACCGCACGAATTGGCCATCAGAATTGATGATTGCAAGCCAAGAGGAATTCTCACGGCTTCATCAGGAATTGAAATCGACCGATTAATTGCCTACAAACCTTTGGTTGATGAAGCGATTGAAATAGCCAATCACAAACCCAAAAAAGTCATCGTTTTCAACCGAAAATTAGGCGCAAAAGTTCCGTTTAAAAAATATGATGTTGATTATGAAGCGTTAGTTTACGGCTCTGAAGAAACACCTTGTGTTCCATTGGAATCCAATCATCCGTTGTATATTTTGTACACTTCTGGAACTACGGGAAAACCAAAAGGAATTGTTCGCGACACGGGCGGTTACGCGACAGCGCTGAAATTTTCGATGAAATATATTTACGACGTGAATCCTGAAGAAGTGTTTTGGGCGGCGTCAGATATGGGTTGGGCTGTTGGTCATAGTTACATTTTATACGGACCGATGATCAACCGAAATACAACCGTTATTTTTGAAGGAAAACCGATTAAAACTCCAGATTCTAGTACGTTTTGGAGAATAATTTCAGAACATAAAATTGGAACAATGTTTACGGCTCCAACCGCAATTCGGGCGATTAAAAAGGAAGATCCCGACGGTTTGTTCATTAAAAATTACGATTTATCACATTTGAAAAATCAGTTCGTAGCTGGAGAACGATGCGATGCGGCAACGATTGAATGGTACCAAAAACACATTCCGATTTCAGTAATTGATCATTGGTGGCAGACAGAGTCGGGTTGGCCGATGGTGGCAAATTCTTTAGGTTTGGGAGAATTTGAAATGAAATTAGGCTCTGCCACAAAACCAGTCTGCGGTTATGATTTGAGGATTTTTGGTGAAAATGGAAAAGAATTAGGAACAAATGAAGAAGGTTTGGTTGTCATAAAATTACCTTTGCCACCCGGAAATATGCTTGGTCTTTGGGAAAATGAAAAACGTTTTAAAGATAGTTATTTTAGCAGATTTGATGGCTATTATCTTTCGGGAGATGGCGGATTTATTGACGAAGATGGATATGTTTTCATCACCGGAAGAGTCGATGATTTGATTAATGTTGCCGGCCATCGCTTGTCAACCGCTGAAATGGAAGAAGTTGTGGCTTCACATCATTCGGTTGCAGAATGTGCGGTTATTGGAATCAGCGATGATTTGAAAGGACAGATTCCGGTGGCTTTGGTTGTTGTAAAAGCTGGAGAATCGATTGAAAATTTTCAATTGGAATATGAAGTCGTACAATTAATAAGGAAGAAAATAGGAGCGGTGGCTTCCTTGCGAAATGTGATTGTGGTTCAAAGGCTTCCGAAAACGCGCTCTGGAAAAATCCTTAGGAAATTATTGCGAAGCATTGCCGATGGCGAGAACTTTCAAATTCCGTCCACAATTGATGACGAAGCAATTATCGAGGAAATCAAAAATGACTTCAAAAAATCAAAAATTGGAAAAGCTATCTGATTAAAAATGAATACGATAATTTTATGTATATTTATTTTGCATAAATACATTTAAATCTAAAATAAACTTCTTTATATTTACAATTCCCTTGGAAAATAAAAAACTAAAAGATTATGAGCTACTATCAAGTCAAAAATCTGGAGCAATACTTCAAACACTACAATAAATCGATAAGAGAACCTAGAAAATTCTGGGACAAAATAGCAGAAGAAAATTTCACTTGGTACCAAAAATGGGACAAAGTTGTTGAATTTGATATGCAAGAAGCCGATGTAAAATGGTTTTTAAATGCCAAAGTAAACATCACTAAGAACTGCATTGACAGACACTTAGCGAAAAGAGGCAATAAAACGGCCATCATTTTTGAACCGAATGATCCAAAAGAAGAAGCGCAACATATTACTTATAATGAGTTGTACGACCGCGTTGCAAAAATGGCAAACGTACTTCGTGATCAAGGCATAAAAAAAGGAGATAGAGTTTGTATTTACCTTCCGATGATTCCAGAATTGGCGGTTTCGGTGTTGGCTTGCGCTAGAATTGGAGCGATACATTCTGTGGTTTTTGCTGGTTTTTCTGCTTCGGCAGTGACAGCGAGAATCAATGATTCTGAGTGTAAAATGGTGATTACTGCTGACGGAGGTTTCCGCGGAAGCAAATCTATTGACTTAAAAGGAATTGTTGACGAAGCTTTAGAAAAAACGCCTTCTGTAGAAAAAGTTTTGGTCGTAAAAAGAACAAATGCCGAAATTAAAATGAAAGAAGGTCGCGACATTTGGTTGCAACCGCTTTTAGATGAAGCTGTTCCAAATAACGTGGCCGAAATCATGGACGCTGAAGATCCTTTGTTTATTCTATATACTTCAGGTTCAACAGGAAAGCCAAAAGGAATGTTGCATACGACGGCTGGTTATATGGTATTTGCAGCTTATACTTTCAAGAATATTTTTAATTACGAAGAAGACGATGTATATTGGTGTACAGCTGATATCGGCTGGATTACTGGTCATTCTTACATTTTATACGGACCATTATTGAACGGAGCGACAACTGTAATTTTCGAAGGAATTCCGTCTTATCCAGATTTTGGACGTTTCTGGGAAGTAATTGATAAACATAAAGTTACGCAATTCTATACGGCGCCAACAGCCATCCGTTCTTTAGCTAAAGAAAATACAGAATGGGTGGAAAAACACGATTTATCTACGTTGAAAGTAATCGGTTCGGTGGGTGAACCAATTAATGAGGAAGCTTGGCACTGGTACAATAATCACGTCGGTAAGAAAAGATGCCCAGTTGTGGATACTTGGTGGCAGACAGAAACGGGCGGAATCATGATTTCTCCACTGCCTTTTGTGACGCCAACAAAACCAACGTACGCGACTTTTCCATTGCCAGGAGTTCAAGCCGTTTTGATGGACGAACGACGTAATGAAATTGAAGAAAATCAAGTAGTTGGAAGTCTTTGTATCAAATTTCCTTGGCCTGGAATGGCAAGAACAATTTGGGGTGACCACCAAAGATTTAAAGAAACGTATTTCACGGCTTTCCCAGGAAAATATTTTACCGGCGATGGTGCTTTAAGAGACGAAGTTGGCTATTACAGAATTACCGGACGTGTTGATGACGTGGTGATTGTTTCCGGCCATAACCTTGGAACTGCGCCAATTGAGGATGCAATTAACGAACATCCTGCGGTTGCAGAATCAGCGATTGTAGGTTTTCCACACGATATTAAAGGTAACGCTTTGTATGGATTTATCATCTTGAAAGAATCTGGTGAAAGCCGTGACAGAGCGAATTTGGCCAATGAAATCAACCAACACGTTTCAAGTCACATCGGGCCGATTGCGAAGTTGGATAAAATCCAATTTGTTTCTGGGTTACCAAAAACACGTTCTGGAAAAATTATGCGTAGAATTTTAAGAAAAATTGCTGAAGGTGATTTCTCTAACTTCGGCGATACTTCAACGCTTTTAAATCCTGAAATCGTGGAAGAAATTAAAGAAGGAAAATTATAGTTTTTAATTTCTATAAATGCAAAACAGCTTTGTCTTAATTGGCAAAGCTGTTTTTTTATGTTTTATTTCAAATTTAAAACTCTTAAATCTCCATTTGGCGTGATGAAATGATAAACTTTTTCTTCTTCTTTCTTCGGAGTTTCCTTTGGAATTTTGGTTTTATAAGAAATCGAGAGTTCCATAATGAATTGCATATTTACCTCGGGACTGTCGGGATTTAGGACTTTGTCAAAAAAATCGGGAGTCATTCCATCGTAATAGTAAGTTGTATTTTTTCGCTCCTCTTGTCTGACCAAATGTTTTCTTCCGTTATATTGATTGGATTCATATTCAATATTCGCTGACTCAAAAGCGGTGTAATTTTTATATTGTTTTCCGGGTTGAATGCTGTAAAAATTTACAGCAACTTGTGGAACTTCTTCATATTCTTTCTTTCCAAATTTTTGATGCAATTTTATTTTCGATTCCAAAATAACATTGGCTTCGGCAAACATTTCTTCGTAAATTTTCTCGGTATTTGCCTTGATATAATCAACTTTCACAATATTATGAATCTCAAATTCCGACGCTTCTTCAATAATTTTATCGTATAATTTTGTGTTTTTCAGTTTAACAATAATATTCTTTTTGATTTCAAAACCTTTGTCGATTTGGGTCAAATTAACTTGATTTGTGGTGGAACTCGACTTATAATCGTATATTTTTGTCTGTGAAATAAAATCTACAAACATTTCTTCTTCTTTGATTCCGAGTTTTTTCAAGGAGTTTTTAAAACCCTCCAAACGACTGTTAATTTTAGAATTACATTCTTTCACAGAAAGCGATTCCTGATTTAAGCCTAAAGTAATTATGTAAGAATCAGGTCGGACATTATTCAAAACATTGATTTTATAACTCGCTCCGTCTGGTCCAAAATTGATTTTATTTTGATTTTGGTAATTTGAATTCTCTCGATAATTATTTGAATTTTGAGTTTGGTAAACTTGATTCGCGCCGTGTTGTGCCGAAATTGTTCCGAAGAAAAGTAAGCAGGCGATTGCAATTTTTAGTTTCATAATATACTATTTTAAAGTTTGTTTGGCAAGATTACGGCAAAGCCAAAAAATTGCTTTGGTAAAACCGCTTTCCTTTGGCTGTAACGTTTTTACAAAGTTTTACAGTGGTTTTACAGTAGATTTTTATATCTTTCAAACTACTTTTGCTTCAACAAAACCGAATGACTGAACTGGAAATTTTCGAACAATTAAAACAAAATGTGCTTTTGAAATACCAAGAGCATTATCCTTATTTTCAAGGAAATTGGAAGAATTTTAGTTCGCAAGATATCCAGAATCTGATTGTTTTAGTTGAAGAAAAAACGAAGCAGAACGTCAGCGAAAAGTGGATTTACACACATTTAAAACCTGAAATAAATTCAAAATTGCCAAGAAAAGACATGCTTGATATTTTGAGCCAATTTTCTGGATTTTCGGGCTGGGATGAATTTCAGTTTAAAAATAGGGAAGTGGTTTCTGAAGAAAAAGTACTTCTTCCGAAGAAAAAAAATAAGTCACTTTTTATAGTAATCGGAATTTTAATTGCTTCGATAATTGCAATATTTCTAATTTATTCCAATAAAAAACCCACGCAAAAATTTCAGTTAAAAAATGAATTTACACAAGAAACCATTCAGGCGAAAGACGTAAAAGCGTATAAAATTGAAAACAATGAGATGATTCAAATTCCGATAAAAAATGCGGAAGTGGAAGTAGAGTCGAGAGATGAAAATACTAAAATAGTTGTGGAAAGTCCGTATTATAAAAAGCGAGAAATAAAAGTCAATGCTAATTCTGATAACTCTGAAATCTTATTAAAACCAGATGATTTTGCAATGATGTTGAAAGCGTTTATGAAATCAGACATCAAAGATTGGGAAACGAGAAAAGTGCAGTTGGACAAAATTTTATCGGAAGATTTGGAAGTAATCGTAATGTTAAAAGACAATCTTGGAGCCGAATATTTCGACAAAAAAGATTTTTCTCAGAAGCTGATTGTTCCCACAGAATCGGTAAAAAAGATGCAGATTTTAGAAATAAAAAATGATAAAAAAGGTAAAATCGAATTTATAAGAATCAAGCAATGATGAAGTATTTTGTAATTATATTATTCTTTTTTTGCAATTGTGCTTTGGCGCAGAGTTCTGATGATTTGGTAAGTAGAAATAGCATCAAAGCTAATTTCTCTGCTAAAGCAATCGAAGCTTACGAAGAAAACTCGTTTGCGAAAGTGAATGATTTTTATCAATTTTTAGAAATTTATTCGGACAAAAAATCTTCCGAAGCTTTAAAAAATCAGGTGAGAGAGAATTTGAAATCTTTGATGGTAGAAAATGTTTTGGTTGCTGATTTATTTACTTCGGAGAAAATTACGTTAGAAAAACTTTTGGAGCAAATAAATGCAAAAGGATTCAAATTCGACGTAAAAAATATTCAAAAACGAGCAACTTCAACTAATTTCTGGACAAATTCATATGTTTTAGAAATTAAAAACGGAACTGAAATCCATCACAGAAATCTCGTGCAAAGAGTTTACTTTTATCCCGAAGAAAAATCCTTTGGAACAAAAAAGAAAGAAGTTTGGAGTATTTTCTTGGGAGAAATAGAATAAAAAAAATAAAAACACCGACTTGCGCCGGTGTTTTAAAAAAGCAGTTGTCTCAAACGAATTTACTTAATAATCATGTATACTCTCAACTACTTTAACAATTAAAAACTATTATTAATCAATGCAAATACATTCTTTTTAAAGTTTCTGTATTCAGAAAAATGCGCTTCAATCTTCTCTTGAAATTCATTGTGCGAATTCAAGAAAAAGGTTTCACACTGAAGATCTTCGCATTCTTTTAAAACTTCTAATTTTCGATCATACGAAATTAATTCCTCGGCAAATCTTGAATTTTCTGTCTTAAATTCTTCAACTTTTTCGACAATATTTGAATACATTTTGCTGTTTTTTGAAGTCAATAAATTGATGAACAAAATTAGCTCTTCCTTTATACTGGCGACTTCATCGTTCCATCGATCCACATCTCGATTGATGAAAAACTTCTGTAAATCATCTTGATCTTGATGTATTTTTATCACTTCTTTCTTCATAAATTATTCTTTTGCAAAGCACTCGGTTGTTCCACATCCAAAATTTTTATAGCGTGAATTCCCGTTGGAAACTGCCACATAATTTCGTCAGAAAGGGCATAACCGAACAAGGCAAGTCCCATTGGCGCAAGGATTGACAATTTATTTTGAGCAATATCACTTTTCTCTGGAGTTACAATTTGGTATCGTTTCGATTCTCCAAAAGGCGTTTGAATCGTCACAATTGAATTAAACCGAACAATTTCTGCGGGCATCGATTGATCATTTACTATTGTAGCCGACTTTAATTCGGTTGTTAATTTTTCGATCGAACCTTTGTACGTCTTGTCTTTGTTATGTTCAGCGTTCGAGATAATTTGCTTTAGCAACTCATATTCCCGCTTTTCAATTATTATTTCTTCGTATTTCATAATTCATTTCTTCAAGATTTAAGGGAAAATTCCGCGTTGAACGTAAGCAGTTTCAATTCGAGAGATGGCCAAAATGTAAGCGGCAGTTCTCCAATCGACTTGCTTTTCGTTGATAACATTTTGCATCTTCTTATAATTCTCAGTCATCTTTTTCTCGATTTTTTCCATCACTTCGTCTAACGGCCATAATTCGCCATTTCGGTTTTGCAACCATTCGAAATAACTTCCAATAACGCCTCCCGAATTACACAAAATATCAGGAATAATGGTCACTCCGCGTTCTAATAAAATTCTTTCACCTTCATTATCTGTTGGCCCGTTTGCACCTTCACCAATTACTTTTGCTTTAATTTCGTAAGCATTTGCAGCAGTTATTTGGTTGCCCAAAGCCGCAGGAATTATAAAATCACAATCCAGTCCGAAGAAGTCCTTTGGCTCCATTTCTGTCGCTCCAGTAAAACCTTGGATTGACCCTTTTCTTGGCTTCGAATGCTCGTATAAATCATTTACAGAAATACCTTTTTCATTGATAATCGTGGCGTGCGCGTCTTGAACTGCAATTAAAAGCGCTCCGTCATTTGACAAGAAATGAGAAACCCAGTAACCTACATTTCCAAAACCTTGAACGATAAATTTCTTTCCAGACAATGTTTCATTTTTACTTTCAAACAACAATCTCAAAGTAAGATAAACTCCAAAACCAGTAGCACGATCACGACCTTCCAATCCGCCTGAACCTACAGGTTTTCCAGTGACTACGTGTTTGTTATTAGATCGAGTTGCAGGGGATTTTGTTGACATAAATGTGTCTGCAATCCAAGCCATTGTTTGCTCATTTGTGTTCACATCTGGCGCAGGAATATCTAATTCTGGTCCGATATTATCGCCTAAAGCGTAAGTAAATCTTCTAGTAATTCGCTCTAATTCTGAAATAGAATAATTTCTTGGATCAATTTGAATTCCACCTTTTGCGCCACCATAAGGCAATCCAGCAAGCGAAGTTTTCCAAGTCATCCACATCGCCAACGCCTTTGCATCGTCAATATCCATCGTGGCGTGAAAACGTAATCCGCCTTTGTATGGCCCAAGTGCATTGTTGTGTTGCACACGGTATCCGGTGAAAACTTCCACATTTCCATTGTCCATTTTTACAGGAAAATGCACCAAAAGTTCATTATTTGTTATTGATAAAATCTTCCTAATATTAGGATTCAGATTCATAATGTCAGCCGTTTTATTGAACTGTTCCATTACATTTTCATACATGCTTTTTTTCGCAGGCTCTTTTGTAGCTATCATAATTTTATTGATAATGTTCACAGGAAACTTTTTTATCTTCTTGCCAAATACAATAATTGTTTCGATCACAATTGATGCACAAACCAATCACAACTTGCGTTCGCAACGTTTCTAAAGTGCACGATTTGATGCCATTAAAAACATTTTTGGAACAAGTGATAATTGGAAGTACGATATTTGGAGAATTTCCAAAAGAAGATTCCTGTTGATTTTTTGACATGATAATTTTGATTCAATTTTAATGTTGAACTGCAATTGGCAAAGTGCATGCCATTAAAATATTAAATCAAATTAGTCTTTGATAATCAATGTGTTGTATTTTTAAATAGAAAACTATAATAAAATAAGGAAGGGAAAAAAGTATCAATCGGGTAAAAATTACCCGATTTTAAAGTAGTCTTTGGCGCAATGTTTTTCTGTCAATTTGAAGAATTTCGGCAGCTCTAGTTTTATTGTCACCAACGGCGTGTAACACCTTTAAAATATGATCTTTTTCAATATCTTTAAGTGATTTTAAGTCCTGGTTTTCGGTCGGATGTTGATATTTCAAATAATCTGGAATATTAGAAACATCAATTTCTGAATCACTCATAATTATCAATCTCTGAATAATATTTTCTAATTCACGAACATTTCCGGGCCACGAATGTCTGGTTAGAATTTCAATCGCTTTTTCTGAAATTTTGATGTTTGGTTTTCCATATTCTAAACCATATTTTTTCAAAAACGTTACTATCAAAGGAGCGATATCATTTTTTCGCTCGCGCAAAGGTTTTGTTTCAATGCCAACGACGTTCAATCGATAATACAAATCTTCTCTGAACATACCTTTTTTAGTCATTTCATACAAATCAGCATTCGTGGCAGAAATAATTCTGACGTCAATTTTCTGTGCTTTTTGAGAACCGATTTTAGTCACTTCTTTTTCCTGCAAAACTCTCAAAAGTCGTGTTTGCACGGATAATGGAGCGGTTCCAATTTCGTCCAAGAAAATGGTGCCACCGTCTGACGCTTGGAACAAACCGATTTTGCTTTCGTTGGCTCCTGTAAAAGCGCCTTTTTCATAACCAAAAAGTTCTGATTCCATTAAATTTTCTGGAATTCCGCCACAATTTACAGTCACAAAAGGATTAGATGCAAACGAACCTTTGAAGTGAATCGCTCTGGCAATCAGTTCTTTTCCTGTTCCGCTTTCGCCTTGAATCAAAACCGTTGCCTTATTATTTTTGACTCTTTCAATAACGTCAATCAGATTTTCAAAATGCTCTGAATCGCCCACAATCCCTGCATAATTATTTATTTTTTTATCAGAATTGGAAACAGATGAATTAGATTTTTTCTTGGAATTCACTTTTCCATTAAACGAATTTTGAATTGCTTTTTTCAATTCTTCGCTCGTAAACGGTTTTACCAAATAATCCAAAGCGCCAGATTTTACAGCATTTACCGCAGTATCGACCGAAGGAAAACCGGTAATTACCAATTTTGGAATTTCCGGAAAATGTTCTTCAGCAAACTTGATGAGCTCAATTCCGTTTAAACCAGGCATTTGCAAGTCGGTTATCAACAAATCAATAGACGCAACTTTCAGAATATCAATAGCTTCCAAAACGGAAGAAGCTTTGTACGTATGAAAATTTTGTGCTTTCAAATTGCGTTGTAACAATTCGAGCATATCATAATTATCATCCACAATCAATATGTTTTCTTTCTTCAGCATTTTCTATGAATTTAAAGGTAGTCGAACTTGAAAAATAGTTCCTTTGGGTTGGTTGTCAATGGCAATAATATCGCCTTTGTGACTTTTTATAATTCCGTGGACGACACTCAAACCAAGGCCTGAACCTTCACCAATCGGTTTTGTAGTAAAAAATGGCTCAAATATTTTCGACTTAATTTCTTCGGGGATTCCGGTTCCTTCGTCAGCAATTTCGATGTAAAAATCATTGTTTTCAGAATAAACTTCGACAGAAATTACGCCATTTTCTGGTGCCACATAAATCGAATTTATCAAAATATTGAACAAGATTTGTGTCAATTGAATAGTATCAATCTGCGCTTTTAATTCTGGATTATCGAAAGTGAGATTGTACGAAACTTGAGCTTTTTTGAAATTTGGCCCCAATAATGATAAGGCTTCCACGACAATTGGCTTAATCAAAACCACTTCCATGTTCTGAGGCATCTCACAAGAAAAAAACATCAGCTTCTTGACAATTTCTCTGGAATAAATGGACGCGTTTATGATTTTAGAAATATCTTGGGCAACTTGTTTATCAATATTTTGTTCTTTGATTAATTCGGCAAAGCCAAGAATATTCCCGAGTGGCGTGTTCAATTCGTGAGCGATTCCGGCGGTAATTTCGCCCAAAATCGAAAGTCTATCCACACGAGCCACGCTTCTTTGAAATTGTTTTTCCTTTTCCTTGTTAATGTTTTTTTCAACGTACGCGCTGATTTCCAAAGCAATTTTATCCAAAAGTTTTTGTTCTTCGTCTAAAAAATAAAAACGTTCATCTGTGGGATAAAGCACTTTTATAAAACCCGATTCTTTTTCAAACAAATCAATTTGACTAATCTGAAACATTGCTTCTTGAGGCAATTCCGAGGTTGTAAAATAGAAATTATTAAGTTTTAATTCCACAATACTTTCTGAGGGAAAACGCCAAGCAATTTTTGAAATTTCACAGATTTCCATCAAAATCGCATCAGAACACGGCTCATTTCTGCTAATTATTTTCGAAATATCATAAAGACAAGTGAGTTCTTTGATGCGTTCCTGGAGCTTTTCTTCGGTAGAAATTTCAAGCATAATTCTGGTTTTTATGGAAAATTTATCCTTGTGGAAAAGCCAAAGTTACTTATTAAACTATGAAAGAAGAAAATATTTAGTATTTTAAAAATAGGGAAGAAGCGGAAAATTACAAATCCAATTCCATAATTATAAAGTCGTAACCGTCTTTAAAAAACGTTTTTTCAGTTTCTTTAAAACCAAGCCGAAAATAGAATTCCTTAACGTTTGCGCGCGCATTGCACCACAATTTTGAAGCTTTCTGAATTTGGCAATATTCAATGACGTGTTCCATCAATTTTTTGCCCAAACCCAAACCTTGCGCTTCCTGCAAAACCGCTAATTTCCGGAATTGGTAAACAGCTCCCTCATTAAAAATCGAAACAATTCCTATTAATTTATGGTTGAAATACAAGGCAAAATGAATTCCTTCGGCGTCATTTTTTAATTTTACAAAATCTAAATTGTGCTCAGGATACATCACTTCGTGGCGAATGGGCCAAGTAAAACGAAAGTCGATTTGCTCAATTTGAATCATAACTTCAGGCGTTGTTTCAATTTCAAGAAAATCAAAGCCGTAATATAAGCGTCGCCGGAAGCGGTGTGTCGGTCGCTTTTTGAAATCTTAAAAGTTGTCGCTAATTCGTCAATGCTAAACTGTTTGTCTTCCGCTAACTGTTGCCATTTCTGGTACATAATTTCAACATCCAACGCTTCGTTTTTTAACCTTCCGGCTTGTAATTTATCGAGCGCCTGATTAATCATGGCGATGTCAAAGTTAACGCGATGGCCGATTAACGTGGCATTTCCAAGGTAATTTACAAATTGAGAAATAGCTTCTTCCTGCGAAATTTTTTCTTTAGAATTATTAAGGATTCCGTTTTTTAAGGCGACCTCTGGATTGAATTTTTCTTGCAAAATAGTGATATCAAAACTATCTTTTACGATAATTTTTCCATCTTCAATTCCAATGGCTCCGATGGAAAGCACAACATCTTTTTCTGTATCCAAACCAGTCGTTTCGGTACTAAACACAACAAATCGCTTCGATTTACTCTCGAATTTGTGTAGATAGTTTTTCCAGAATTCTGGGTAATCCTTATTTATTTTTAGCCAATCTAACATTATGAAAAATAAGTTAATTTGAATCTATTCTTAATCAATTCTTGCACTTCTTTTATAGGAATAAAGCAATTTTTCAATTTCACTTTGTCGGTTTTGGAAAGCTCTTCGAGGTTGATGAATTGTCCGTTAGAATCGTTTTTTAAACCTTCGACTGTTCTAAATTCAGACAAGGTCAAAAACGCTTCGGCACAATTTAAAAACAACTCCGAATTTCTTGAATCGGCCACAGCCAACTGCTTGAAACGCATATACGTACTATTCACACCCTTGATATCTTGGCTCAAAACCAATAATCTTCCGGCATCAATCAGCGGAGTCAGAGCACGACTTTTGATGTCAAACGTATCTTTATTTTCACCGCCTTCTTCTACCAAAAACTGACGGAAAAAGCCCAACGGTGGCGGTTTTTTCAATGCATCATTTCCTAAATAATCAAAGAACAATTTATTACTTTTTGCATTTTTATAAATGATTTCAGTAATCGTTTCTTCAATCGCCGATTCGCCAAAAGCAATTTCATAATCAAAGAAAATTGTGCTAATTACGTCGGTGTTTTCACCTGGAGTATTAATCCAACTGTTGTATTGTTTTATCCAGTCAGTCAATGATTTACACCAAATAATATTACTTGCCACGGCACCATCTGGAGACGGCATATAACCCACTTTTTCGAGAGTGGAAGTGGCGCGTCTGGCCAATTTCAAAAAGTAATCTTTAACGTCACGGTATTTATCTTGGGCAACGTCCTCAAAGATTAACATATTGTCTTGGTCCGTCAAAAGCAATTGTTCTTTTCGACCTTGACTTCCGATGCTTAACCACGCAAATCGGGCAGGAGGTGAGCCCATTTCAAGAATTGCTAAATCAATCGCACGCCTTGAAATTGCAGTGTTTATCTCGCCCGAAATATTCATAATGTGTGAAAGCGGAATGTCTTTTTGAATAGAAGTTTCAATCAATTCTGTCAGCTTTTCACGAATTCTTTTTAAGTCTTTCGCCGTTTGAGCGCGTTTGATTTCCTTAATAATCACACCTGGATTATTGGCTTGAGCAACGACCAAATCATTCTCCGAAATAATTCCTCGAATCGCCGATTTATCAGAACCATCTTCTGTAACACAAAGATAGTCAACGTTATACTTTAACATATACAATTGCGCTTCGGCCAAAGACAAATCTTCAGGAACCGTAATCACGGGCGAAGTCATAATTTTTGAAGCCAAAGTCGTAATCGGGAATTGTCCGGTTGCAATTTTTGAACGCAAATCTTTGTCCGTCACAATGCCAATTGGCAGATTTCCGTTTTTAATGATGACGCTTCCAATGATATTATCGGTCATCATTTGCGCAATATCTTTTACGATGGAATCTTGCGAAGCCGTAATCGGTTCTTTACTATAATGAATTGACTGAAAATACTGAATATCAGCTTGTTGTTCTTTGTAAATAATATTTTCAGAAATCAATTTTCCGCGGTGTTCTTGGTCGTAAGGATTTCTGGTATTTGATGCAAAACTTTCCAATAAAAAGCTCAAAACATCGGGATTTGCAGTCACAAAAGGTTGGAAAACCTTCAGCGGAATCGCATAAACAATACTTTCCTCGCGCGCTTTTGCGGTCATCAAATAATTATTTTTCGCAAAAAAAGGACGCAGACCTAAAATATCGCCTTCATCGCATTTGTCGATCAAAGTTTCCTCGGCATCAGAAGTCACAGAAAGCCCGATAGCGCCTGACGCGACAATATAAAAACTGTCGTGACAAACGTCTCCAATCTGGAAAAGTATCTTGTTTTTTTCGAGATAAAGCACCTTTATTTCATTCGCAATATGAAATAATTCGGCATAAGTCAAACTGTTAAAAGGCGGGAAATTCTTGAGAAAATCGGCAATCCTTTCTGCAATCGGGTTTTTCATAATTTTATAACTGTAACTTAGTAAAAATAAGTTTTATTCTATTCAGTTGCAAAAAATTACAATTTTAAATCGAGTATTTTATTAACAAAAAGTAATGGTTATTTCTGCAATTGCGAAAGCGTGATTAAGGTAACGGCAATCAAGGCTAATGCAATTCCGATGTAGTTTTTTAACGTCACTTTTTCCTTAAAAAGTAAAATTCCGGCGAGACTTCCCAAAATGATTACGCCCATATTCATCGAAGCAAAAACCGTGGAAGGATTATCTGCAAAAGCTTTGTGCGCTTTTAAATAAAACAAGATATTTCCGAAGTTTAAAATTCCAAGAATGCTTCCGAAAATTAAGTTGATGGATTGCAATTTTTTCTTTTGGATAAAAACGGAAAAGCCCGTAAATAAAAGCGCCACGACGAATGCAATGCAAAAAACAACAAATAGGGAAGTGGTGTAAGGGAAACTTTTTTGCAACGCAATTTGCTTAAAAAAGACGTCAATTATTCCAAAACCAAGCAAAACCAGCGCCGGATAAATCCATTTATTTTGGTTGGAATCTGTATTTTTATTTCGGGATAAAATCAAAATCATTGCAGGAAAAGCGACAGCTAATCCGATGAATTTCAACTGGCTGAATTGTTCTTGGAATATAAAATAGGAAGCTAAAATTGGAATAAATAACGATAATCTTTGCGCGATATCGGTTTTTACAATTCCCATATTTTTAATAGAAGAAGCTAGAATCAAGAATACGCTTGGAAGCAAAATCGCTAGCGGAATGTAAATTTCCCAAGGAGAATTTTTGTCAATTACCGAAATATCTGGAGAAAAACTAAAGTAGCAGAGCGCAATCGCAAAAGCATAATTTATGGTGATAACTTGAACAATATCAACTGAATACCTTTTTGCGATTTTCAATAAAATTCCGACAGAAACACTGCAAATAATACTTAATAAGAGGAAAAGCATACGTTTAAATTTGGATACAAAAATAGTTCATCAAATCGGAATTTAGCTGTAAAATCATATATAATTTGAATGTTAAATTTCTTAAAAGAATTATAATGCGCGACTTTTAAAACGGTTGTGTAACGTATATTTACGAAGCAAATTTTTAATCAATAACCAACAACATTTACGATGAAATTACACAAAAAAATTGGCGTATTTTTAATGGCAATCTGTATGTCAGCAGTTGCAAACGCTCAAGAAAAAAAAGTTAGCAGTCCAGCAGAAACGGCGTCAGGAAAAATCAACGATGCGACAATCACCATCAATTACGGAAGTCCTTCTGTAAAAGGAAGAGCAATTTGGGGCGATTTGGTTCCTTATGGAAAAGTTTGGCGCGCTGGTGCAAATGACGCAACGACCTTTGAAACGGATAAAGAAATTACTGTGGAAGGAAAAAAATTGCCTGCCGGAAAATATGCGTTTTTCGTAATTCCTGAAAAGGAATCGGCTACGATTGTGTTCAATAAAGAGTGGAAACAATGGGGCGCTTACAAAGTAAATGATAGAGAGGAAGCATTGCGAGTGAAAGTTACGCCTAAAAAATCGGCTTCTTTGACTGAAAAGTTAGTTTATAAAGTGAACAAAGACAATGTGACTTTAAGCTGGGAAAACTGGGATATTCCGGTGAAAATCAAATAATTTATTTCTGAAATATTTAGGAATTACAAAAGACACTGTTCATTTGAGCGGTGTTTTTTTTGTTTCAAATCCGTTGTGAATTAGACAGGAAATGTTTAAATTTATAAGACATATACCTGAAGCTATGGCATTTATAGATTATTACAAATTACTTGAAATCGACAAATCGGCAACGACGGACCAAATCAAAAAAGCGTATCGGAAGCTTGCCCGAAAATACCATCCCGACGTAAATCCGAATGATGAAGAGGCGCACAAAAAGTTCCAGCAAATAAATGAAGCGAACGAAGTTTTAAGCGACCCAGAAAAGCGAAAAAAATATGATTCGTATGGTGAAAATTGGCAACATGCAGATCAATTTGAAAACCAGAGACAATCGCAAAATCAAGGTGGTGGCGGTTCTTCATTTTCTGATTTTGGAGGCGATTTTGGAAGTGGCGATTTCTCTGATTTCTTTAGCTCAATGTTTGGAAATCAAGGTAGAAGTCGGCAACAAGCACAGTTTAAAGGGCAAAATTATAATGCGGAATTGCAGTTGAATTTGAGAGATATTTCGAAAACACACAAGCAAACTATTACGGTAAACGGTAAAAATCTTAGAATTACGGTTCCGGCAGGAATTGCTGACGGTCAAGTAATTAAACTGAAAGGACACGGTGGTTCCGGCGCAAATAACGGCCCGGCTGGAGATTTATTTATTACTTTTAAAATTGCGGAAGGTGCTGAATTTAAGCGACTTAATAATGATTTGTATAAAACTGTTGACTTAGATTTGTTCACGGCAATTTTGGGCGGAGAAATTACAATAGAAACGTTGGACGGAAAAGTAAAATTGAAAGTTCCCGAAGAAACACAAAACGGAAGCAAAGTAAAGCTGAAAAACAAAGGTTTGCCGGTTTATAAAAAAGAAGGCAGTTTTGGCGATTTAATTATAAATTACAACGTAAAAATTCCAACAGGATTGACTTTGGAACAAAAAGAAGCTTTTGAAAAAATCTCTAAAATGTAAAAGTTATGAAAATCGAAAGAATCACAATATCAGAATATTGCAGTCATTATAATATTGAATCGTCGTTTATCGAAATTTTAGAAGAAATGGGAATCGTGGAATTTGAACGTGAAAACGATAAAATTTTTCTTGATTCAGAATATCTTCAAGATTTGGAACGTTGCCGACAATTACATTATGAGTTGCACATTAATTTGGAAGGAATCGACGTGATTTTAAATTTACTTGAAAAACAGAATAAATTGCAAGACGAAATTCAATCGCTGAAAAATCAGTTAAAACTACACGAATAACTTTTATTTTTTTCTACGGAAATATTTTGGAGCGAAGAACAATAAAAAGACAACTAAAATTATAAATAAGTATTCCATTTGAAAATTTGAGGTTAGTGGTAAGCAAATATAGGATTTCAATTTCACAAAATTATTATGAAACTTAGCATTTTGTCAAAAATTCTATTTTACATAATATAAATTATAGTGCAAATATAATGTTAGAATTATGTCAGGAGAACCAGGTATTTATTAATATGATAAAGCTTAAGGTAAACACTGATAATCCAAATACAATCAGCGACTTATCTTCAGATAGATAAATGAAGTTCTTTCTATGATTATTTATCAATAAGCTAATTAAAATTGCAACAATCCAAATTATTATAGAAACCAAAATGAAAATTCCAGCGTATAATTCGGTTAAATCATATGAGCCACCGCCAATTGAATTTGACTGGCTTTCTAAAATTGGCCATAAAAAAAGTCCGATTGTTGGCAGTATTAGTAGCCCCAATTTTATATAAAATATTCTTGTAAATTTCATAGCTTTAAAGTAAAATCTCCAGAAATAATCTGGAGATTTTTGACGTAATTTTATCCGTTTGTCAAGCGATCCAACAGTAATTTTAAGTTTACCGTTGCAAATCCAGAGCTGTGATCTGACAAGCCATACGGAATTATTAGTTCATCATTATGTATAATAGAACCGCAAGAATAAACCACATTTGGCACGTAACCTTCACGTTCTTCGGTATTTGGCATAATTAATGGATCTTGTAATCGACCAATTTCTTTTGAAGGATCATTTAAATCTAACAGCGACGCGCTGATCGAATAATGGCGCATTGGCCCCACGGCGTGTGTCATAATCAGCCAGCCTTTTTCGGTTTCAATCGGCGAACCGCAATTACCAATTTGCACAAATTCCCAAGGATATTCTGGTGCTTGAATTTTTATTGGATCTTCCCAAATATTGATATTATCAGAATACATCAAGTAATTATTCCAACCGTCAATTCTAGACAACATCGCAAATTTTCCGTTAATTTTCCTTGGAAACAACGCAAGATTCTTGTTTTTAGCACCAGCTCCGTTTAACGGTCCGGTTTTAAAGTCCACAAAGTCATAGGTGTGAATTAATTTTGGCATAATATGTTGGCCGTCATACGCTGTATAAGTTCCGTAATAAACCGATTTTCCGTTTTCTTTCTGGAATTTCACAAAACGTGCGTCTTCAATTCCTTTGCTTTCAAAATCAGAAATCGGGAAAATAACACGGTCAGAAATATCAGTATCTTTTGAAAAACTAATTTTTCGGTAACTGTCAGAAAGCGCCAAAATCTGATTGTATTCCTTGATGGTTTCTTCGTCTTTGGTTTTTGCTTTGGCTTCAACAATTATTTTTTTCAAACTGTCATAATCAAAACGATCCGCCAACTGTTCATCCACATCTTTTAAAAAATCAGCGTTGATATCAGCTTCTTCACCTTTTTTGATAAACAATTTTTTGTTGTAAATCATATTATGAATTTTTTCGGCTTCATCAATGTAGTTTCCAGCAGGTAAAACGTTGATATTGTTATGTCTGTCAATTAAAGCGCGTCTAAAAACGATCGAAGAAATATGCCCCTCTCCCACTGCTCTAAAACTTATCAAGACACGTAGTTGACCTTCTTCTAAATTGCTTTGATCGACATCTGGTATGATCGAAGGATTGAAAAATGCAGCCGATTCAATTGAATATTCGTGCGTAAAATAAGAACCAATCAGCAATCGAGTATATTCGTCTAATTTTTCATAGTTATATCCTGCTTTTTCTACGTAAGATTTCACTTTATCAGCGTGTTTTAAAAGCTTTTTGGTAATATTTCGATGTCTTTTTGAATAATCCTGAAGCAATGGCGAAATAATATTAAAAATATTTTCTGAATCAAGATTTAGAATTTTTTTCAATAATTCAACCGCGCGCTCTTCACCATTAAAAAAATAACGGGCGATTACACGACCTGAATCTGGATAAACTTTGTTTGGTTTTCTTTCAACGGACAATCTCATAAGCAGTATTTTAGTTGTTTTTTGAGGAATTGGAATGTATTTTTATAAATTTGAAAAGCAGAAAAATATTTACATCTCTAAAATACAATTTAAAATCTAAACGCCGAGTTTCTTAAATGCTAAATTTAAGCAAAAGTCATCTTTGGTGTAATTTTTGTAAACTAAAAAAGCTATAATTGTAGTAAATTTTATCTTTCGGCAAAAAACAATGAAATCATTATATATAATCATTTTTCTAATTTCTTTTAAAGCGTTTTCGCAGATTGATTATAACAAGTCAATTTCGATTCCGTCCTTAAATTCACCAGTAAATACGCCAGTTCCCACAACGGAAACTGATCTTGATAATATCTATGTTCCTGCTTTTGGTGAAACAAAATCGAAGTCAGATAAATGGCGAATTGATCAACCAGAAGGCGTTACTTTTGGGAAACAAGGAGAAAAGTTTGCCGATCCCGGCGAAAAATATGATAAAAAATTAAACGAAAAACCAGGTAACGAAAATAATGTGGCCGCAAAAGGAAATCAATTTTTTGGCGATTTTAAGAACAACGGAAAGTTTGTAAATATTAAGTTCCGAGATTTTGGTTTGGCCGATGGCGATAAAATTAAAATTTCTGTAAACGATAAAGTTGTTTACGCTTCGATTACGTTAACCAACTCCTTTAATGTATTGGATCTCCAACTTTCACCTGGATTCAATAAAATTGATTTCGAAGCACTGAATCAAGGTTTTTCTGGACCAAATACTGCTGAATTTCACGTTTTTGACGACAAAGGAAAATTGATTGCAGCAAATCAATGGAATCTTGCCACCGGTTTTAAAGCCACAGTAATCATTGTAAAAGAAGTTGACCCAACGGAAGCGAAGGATAAAAAATAAGAATTATTATTTTTTTAAACTTAAAAAAGCTTTACCCAAATTTTCAGAAATATCTGAAGCAATAAAAGATTCAAATCCTGTGGAAGCTACTGCAATATCGGCCGTAAGTCCATGAATATAAACTCCCAAAATTGATGCTTCCAAAGGTTTATAACCTTGAACCAGAAAACTTGTAATGATTCCAGAAAGCGAATCTCCACTTCCTGCGGTTGCCAAAGCGCCATTTCCAGTTGTATTTTCAAAAAGATTTTTTCCGTCTAGAATTTGAGTCGGAGCTCCTTTTAAAACAAAAATAAGCGAGAATTTTGTAGCAATTTCTGCAGTCAGTTTTATTTTTTCATCTTCGTTTTCCCAAGAACCAATCAATCGCTCGAGCTCTTTTTTGTGAGGCGTTAGAATAGTATTTTTTGGAAGTAATTCAAGCCAATCTTTATTTTTAGACAAAATATTCAACGCGTCAGCATCGACTAAAAGATTTTTAGTGTTGTTTTTTAGAAAAGTATGAAGCGCTTTTTGTGTCAACATTTCTTGTCCAATTCCCATCCCAATTGCAATCGCTTTCGGTTCAATTTCAAAATCGATTTTAGAAATACATTTTTCGTTGTCATCGGTTAAAACCATCGCTTCTGGCAAGGAAGTTTGCAAAATATCATAGCCACATTTTGGAACCAAAGCGGTCACCAATCCGCATCCTGATTTTAAACAAGCCTTTGACGACAGTACAATTGATCCAATTTTCCCGTAAGATCCACCGATTATCAGCGCATGACCTTGTGATCCTTTGTGGGCTTTTTTATCCACAGGTTTGTAGATCACAAGGATTTTTTTCAAATCAATTGCAGTCGTTTTCATAGCCGTATTTTTAGATTTCTCTATCTAATTTACGAAGAATTTTGGTTTATCAGGTAAATTGTAAGGGAAACTAATCGGATAAATCTCAAATGTATTATTCTTAAAATTTCAAACGTTTTCTCCTTTGATACTGCAAAAAAATCAATAAATTAGCGACTTTAATTTTTATAATCAACACAAATGAAAAATACTGCGTTAACGCACATTCACGAAAGTCTTGGAGCTAAAATGGTTCCGTTTGCGGGATACAATATGCCGGTTCAATATGAAGGAGTCAATGCTGAACACGAAGTGGTTCGAAATGGCGTGGGCGTTTTTGACGTTTCTCACATGGGAGAATTTTTGATTTCTGGACCAAATGCCTTGGATTTGATTCAAAAAGTGACTACAAATGATGCATCAACTTTGGTGATCGGGAAAGCGCAATATTCTTGTTTGCCAAACGAAAACGGCGGTATTGTTGACGATTTGATTGTTTATAAAGTTAAGGATGAGCAATATCTTTTGGTCGTAAATGCTTCTAATATCGAGAAAGATTGGAATTGGATTTCTTCTAAAAACGATGTTGGCGCTGAAATGAAAAATATTTCTGATGATTATTCTTTGCTTGCGATTCAAGGTCCAATGGCAATGGAAGCTATGCAATCATTGACTTCAGTTGATTTAGCAGCAATAAAATATTACCATTTTGAAGTAGCAGATTTTGCCGGAGTTGAGCATGTAATTATTTCTGCAACAGGTTACACTGGTTCTGGAGGTTTTGAAATTTATGCAAAAAATACCGAAATAGAACAAATCTGGAAAAAGGTTTTTGAGGCTGGAGAAGCTTATGGAATCAAGCCAATTGGTCTGGCTGCGCGTGATACTTTACGTCTTGAAATGGGCTTCTGTTTATACGGAAACGATATTAACGACACGACTTCGCCTCTTGAAGCAGGTTTGGGTTGGATCACAAAATTCAATAAAGATTTTACAAATTCTGAGAATTTAAAAGCTCAAAAAGAAGCTGGAGTTTTAAGAAAATTAGTTGGTTTTGAATTGACTGAAAGAGGAATTCCGCGTCACGATTATGAAATTGTTGATAAAGACGGAAACATCATCGGGATCGTGACTTCTGGAACAATGGCGCCTTCTTTAAATAAAGGAATTGGTTTGGGTTATGTAACAACAGAATTTTCTGGTGTTGACAGTGAAATTTTCATCAGAATCAGAAAAAATGATATTCCGGCAAAAGTTGTTAAATTGCCTTTTTATAAAAAATAAATTGGTTAATTAGCAAGGCATTGTAATATATTTTTACTAATTTGACTTTCATAAATTAATTGAAATAATACAAGCTAAAAAGCTAATTGCCAATATAATGAAGAAAATTTTACTTTTTTTACTGCTTTACAATCTGAATGTTTTTTCTCAAGACAGCGGTAAATCTTGTGATGTTCTTTTAAAAATAAGCGCTTTGATTCAGCGTGAACATTTTCAGCCAAAACCGGTAGACGACAGTTTATCGGTTTTTGTGTTTGAATCGTTGATGGCCGATTTAGATACCGATAAAAATATCTTTTTAAAATCGGAATATGAGTATCTGTCAAAGCACAAATATAAATTAGACGATTATCTTTTTGACAAAGATTGTTCGTTTTTTCAAGATTTTGCCAAAACCTATAAAGTTGCGTTAGAACGCACCAAATCTACGATTGAGAAAATTCAAAAAACGAGATTAGATTACAAAGCGATTGATACCATTCGTTTTACAAAAAAAGAATTTCCTTTTTATGTGAAGGCTGAAGATGTCGAAAAAGTGTACACAAAACGTCTTAAGTTTGATATTTTAGAAGATATTTCAAAATCGAGCAAGAATTTAGATTCTATTAAATTGAATTTTGATGCCATCGAAAAAGCTTCGAAACAGAAAATTTTTGAAACTGCTTTATGCAAGATTACCAACCGATTAGATTCAAAAGAAGGTCTTGAAAAAAGCATTCGCGATAGTTTTTACAATCTTTTTTGCGTTTATTTTGATCCGCATTCTTCTTACTTTTCTTATGATACAAAATCATCGTTTCTCTCAGGATTATCGACTTCAAGTTTGTCTCTCGGAATGTACGTTTCTTTAAATGAAAAGGAAGAATTGGTTGTGCAGGAAATCGTTCCGGGCGGTCCTGCGGCGCATTCTGAAGTGATTGAAAAAGGTGATTTGGTAATTAAAGTTTCTCCAAAAAAAGGTGAAGATTTGATGGTTTCTTGCAATTCATTGGATAAAATTGGCGAGATCATATTTTCTGATACGTATAAAAAAATCACACTTTCTCTCCGTAAAAAAAATGGAAACCAATATGATGTGACGTTAGAAAAAAAGATTATGAAAGCCGATGATTACTCGGTTTACAGTTTTGTGACTTCTAAAAATGACACGAAAGTTGGTTATATAAATATTCCTAGTTTTTATACCGATTTCGAAAATCATTCGAATAAAGGTGTCGCAGATGACGTGGTTAAAGAAATCTTGAAATTAAAAAAAGACAATGTTCAAGGATTGATTTTAGACCTTCAAAATAACGGAGGCGGTTCAATGGAAGAAGCCATAAAATTATCTGGGATGTTTATCGATGTGGGACCAATTTCAGTTTTGGTAGACAATAAAAAGAACCAAAAAATCATCAAAGATTTTAATCGAGGTTCTGTTTATAACGGACCGATAATTATTTTGGTCAACGGAAATTCTGCTTCGGCAAGCGAATTTTTTGCTTCGGTGATGCAAGATTACAACCGCGCGGTTTTAATTGGATCAACAACTTTAGGCAAAGCAACGATGCAACAAATTTTACCAATTGAAAACGGCAACGAGCAAAATTTTGTAAAACTAACGCTCGAGAAATTTTATAGAATTACGGGAAACAGTCATCAGCAAACCGGCGTGATTCCTGATATTCAAATTCCAACTTTATACGACAGCATTATTTCTAGAGAGAAAAGTTATAAAACGGCGCTAAAAAATGATGCTATTTCAGTTAAAGTCAAATTTGTTCCTTACCAAAGAAGTGCGTTTTCAAGCTTGATTCCGATCAGCGAAAGCCGAATTGCAAAAAATAGTTATTTCAACAAAGTTGTTTCTTTAAACCAAAAAATCAATTCACTTTATGGAACCCAAAAAGCGTCGTTTCCTTTGAATTTAGAAAACGTTTTTCAGGACGTTCACAGCGTTGACACGATTTTTGACGCGGTAAAAGAATTGGTAGAAACCGAGATTGATTTTGATATAAAAAGTACTTCTTATGACGACGAAACTTTAAAATTTGATGCCTTCAAGAAAACGCTGACTGATTTTAGGGTTAAAGAATTGAAAACAAATTCGTTTGTTTCTGAAGGAATTAATATAATTTCAGATTATCATGAAAACCGAAAAATTTAGATCATGAAGAAAATTATATTTTCCTGTTTTTCTTTATTGGCATTTTCGTTCGGTTTTGGTCAAAATATCAAAACTCCTGTTGATTACTTAAATTATATTGGCAAGGAAACCGAATTGATTTCAAACAGCACTTGGACGTACACAAAAACCGTTGCACACAGCAAAAATGCGGATGAGATTGAACAAAGCAGAAGAAATTTGGTTCAATATATCCAAAATGCTTCCGAAAAAATCGAGGCATTGAAAACTGGTTTTAAAGGTGACCTTGATTATAGAAATCAGCTTCTCTCCTATTTTTTAATTTCGGAAAGATATATTAATGATGATTATGGCGAAATTATAAATCTACAGGAAATTGCCGACCAGTCGTATGATTTCATGGAAACGTATATCACAACGCGCGATTTGATTAACCAAAAGTTGAACGATGAAATTGAGAAATTGACTTTAAATCAGAAGAATTTTGGAAAAAAATACAATATCCAAATGGCTGAAGACAAGTCAGATCTTGGGAAAAAAATGCGAATTTCAAACGAAGTTTTTGCGTATCACACTCAAATGTATTTGATATTTTTCAAAGTAAATATTACAGATTCTAACTTGTCAAAAGCAATTCAGCGCAATGATTTGGCCAATATCCAGCAATTGGCGTCTTCATTGGAACTTTATGCTGATGAAGGTTTGGGAAAAATAAAAGACTTAAAACCTTATAATAAAGATGCGAGCTTGCTTATTGCAACAAAAAAAGCTTTGGAATTTTACAAAAAAGAAGCCGTCGTTTTGACTCCGAAGATTATAAATTATTTGCTTCTGAACCAAAAAATAGAAGATATAAAAGGAAGTTTGGATAACAAAGCGCAAAAAGACCGTTCGTTTCAGGAAATTAATGATTTTAATAATCTTGTCAATCGAACAAATAAGGAAATTGACGAGTTTAATAAGTTGAATTCAAAGTTTTATCAAGAGAAAACGGCCGTAAATTCAACTTGGGAACAAACCGGAAGCGATTTTATTTCAAAACACGTTCCGAAAGATTAAAAATAGATTTGAAATAAAAAAACATAAGCTTATTTTTGCAACGTTTTAAAAAATTTTAGAAATGGGAAGAGCGTTTGAGTTCAGAAAAAATAGAAAAATGAAGCGCTGGTCAGCAATGGCTAAAGCATTTACAAGAATTGGAAAAGATATCGTGATGGCGGTTAAGGAAGGCGGTCCAAATCCGGAGTCAAACTCTAGATTGAGAGCGGTTATCCAAAACGCGAAAGCGGTAAATATGCCGAAAGACAATGTTGAAAGAGCTATTAAAAAAGCGACTGACAAGGACACGGCAAACTATAAAGAGGTTTTATTTGAAGGTTACGCACCGCACGGAATCGCGATTTTGATAGAAACTGCAACTGACAACAACAACAGAACTGTTGCGAATATCAGAAGCTATTTTAACAAATGCAACGGAACGATGGGAACGCAAGGTTCGGTGGAATTTATGTTTGACCACACCTGCAACTTCAGAATTCCGTCAGAAGGAATTGACATCGAAGAAATGGAATTAGAATTCATCGATTTTGGTGCAGAAGAAATCTTTGCTGACGAAGACGGAATCTTGATTTATGCTCCGTTTGAAAGCTTCGGAGCCATCCAAAAAGAATTAGAAAATAGAGGAATTGAAATCCTTTCTTCTGGTTTTGAAAGAATTCCGCAAGTTACAAAACAACTTACAGAAGCTCAAGTTGCTGATGTTGAGAAATTATTAGAGAAAATTGAAGAAGATGATGACGTTCAAAACGTGTATCACACAATGGAAGAAGCTTAATTGCTTTAAAATTTAGATTTATGAACTCCGGAGAATTTCTTCGGAGTTTTTTTTTTGCATAATATTGTCATTCCGAGGAACGAGGAATCTTCACAAAGTTTCACAGAGATTCTTCCTTCGTCAGAATGACAAGATTGAACTAAAAAAGCCCTAGATTTCTCCAGAGCTTTCTCAATTCTAATATCTAAATTCTCAAATCTATTTAATAAATTCGATTTTCTGAGCTTCTTCTAAATTTACGCTGTCAAAGAAACCTTGCTCGTTCATCCAGTCGTCGCTGAATACTTTGCTCATGTATCTCGAACCGTGGTCAGGGAAAATGGCAATAACGTTGCTGTTTGCGTCAAATTCGCCTTCTTCTGCGTATTGTCTGATGGCCTGCAAAACGGCTCCTGAAGTATAACCTACAAATAAACCTTCTGTTTTTGCAATTTCTCTTGTTGCGTGCGCAGATTCTTCGTCAGTAACTTTGATGAATTTGTCAATCGATTCAAAGTCTGTAGCCGTTGGAATTAAGTTTTTTCCTAAACCTTCAATACGGTAAGGATAAATTTCGTTGACATCAAATTCTTTTGTTTCGTGGTATTTTTTCAAAACCGAACCAAAAGCATCAACTCCCAAAATTCTGATATTTGGATTTTTCTCTTTCAAGAACTTCGCCGCGCCAGAAATAGTTCCTCCTGTTCCGCTACAAGCGATAAGGTGTGTGATTTTTCCGTTAGTTTGCTCCCAAATTTCTGGACCAGTTGACTTATAATGTGCGTCAACATTTAATTGGTTGAAATATTGATTGATATAAACTGAACCTTTTGTTTCTTCGTGCAATCTTTTGGCAACCATATAATAAGACCTTTCATCGTCTGCAGAAACGTGGGCCGGGCAAACATATACCTTTGCTCCCATGCTTCTTAGCATATCGATTTTGTCTCTAGATGATTTTGAACTCACCGCCAAAATACAGTTGTAACCTTTAATAATGCTCACCATCGCAATACTGAAACCAGTATTACCCGAAGTCGTTTCGATAATCGTGTCACCCGGAGACAAGATTCCCTGCCTTTCCGCTTCTTCGATAATATACAATGCAATTCTATCTTTGGTGGAGTGTCCTGGATTAAAGGCTTCCACTTTTGCGTAGAAATTACCCTCTAAATTTTCAGTGACTTTATTGAGCTTAATAAGTGGTGTGTTCCCTATTAATTCCAATACATTATTATAAGCTTTTATTTCTTCTTTCATAAAAAAATAGTTATCAAGGCAAGTCTTTAAATTTTGATTGACCTCAAATCCTTGCAAATTTAACAAAAAAAATCGAATTACTTTTCAATTCCTTCTAAATCTAATAAAAAACTAAACTCTTTGGCAAGCTCTTTTAATGCTTCAAAACGCCCTGAAGCCCCGCCGTGCCCCGCATCCATGTTTGTATCAAGGAATAAAACATTATCATCAGTTTTAACAGTTCTTAACTTTGCAACCCATTTTGCTGGTTCCCAGTATTGAACTTGAGAATCGTGCAAACCCGTTGATACATACATATTTGGGTATTTTTGAGCCACAACATTGTCATAAGGCGAATATGACTTCATATAGTCATAATATTCTTTTTCATTCGGATTTCCCCACTCATCATATTCTCCGGTCGTCAACGGAATCGTGTCGTCCAGCATCGTAGTAATCACATCCACAAACGGAACTTGTGCAATTACACCTTTATATAATTCTGGCGCCATATTCACAACGGCTCCCATTAAAAGACCTCCGGCAGAACCCCCTTCAGCGTATAAATGTTCTGGGCTCGTATATTTTTCAGCAATTACAAATTTGGAACAATCTACAAAATCGGTAAATGTATTTTTCTTGTGAAGCAATTTTCCGTTTTCATACCAAGGCCTTCCCATGTCCTCGCCTCCGCGGATGTGAGCGATGGCGTAAACAAAACCTCTGTCTAACAACGAAAGTCTTGTAGAAGAAAAATACGGGTCCATCGTGGCGCCATACGAACCATAAGCGTAAAGCAATAACGGATTTTTTCCGTCTTTCTTCAAATCTTTTTTATAAACCATCGAAATCGGAATTTTGGTTCCGTCTTGAGCTGTGGCCCAAACTCTTTCTTCGATATAATTTTTCTTGTCAAATTTTCCGCCTAAAACCTGTTGTTCCTTTTTAACTTCCTTCTCTTTTGTCTTCATATTAAAGTCAATCACAGACGAAGGCGTTCCCATCGACTGATAGCTGTAACGAAGCACTTGCGTATCAAAATCAGGATTGGTTGAAATATTTGCCGTATAGGTTTCGCTTTCAAACGGAAGGTAATATTCTCCTTTTCCGTTCCAAGGCATAATTCTGATTTTATTCAAGCCGTTTGAACGTTCTCCAACAACCAAATAATCTTTGAAAATCTCAATTTCTTCCAATAAAACATCTTCGCGATGCGGAATCAAATCTTTCCAATTTTCTTTCTCCGTAGCATTTTCAGGCGTTTTCATCAGCTTGAAATTGGTCGCCTTGTCTTTATTGGTCAAGATATAAAAACTGTCTTTATAAAAAGAAATATCATATTCCAGTCCGCGAACTCTCTTCTGGAAAACTTTAAATTCTCCTTCCGGATTATCGGCTAAAAGTGTTCTGTACTCTGTTGTCAAAGTACTTCCAGACGTAATTATGATGTATTTTCTAGATTTTTCTTTGCTTACGGCTACATTAAAAGTATCGTCTTTTTCGTGAAAAACTAAAGCATCTTTTGAAGAATCCGCTCCTAATTTATGCTTAAAAACTTTATCAGAACGCAACGTCTGTTCGTCTTGTTTGGTATAAAAAAGCGTCTTATTGTCATTTGCCCAAGTCGAGCTTCCGGTGGTATTTTCGATTTTATCTTCAAAAACTTTCCCTGTTTTCAAGTCTTTGACCTGAAGTGTGTAAATTCTTCTTCCAACGACATCTATTCCAAAGGAAGCAAATTTATTGTCAGGACTGATGCTCATTCCGCCCAATTGAAAGTAAGAATGGCCTTCTGCCATTTCGTTGCAATCAAAAAGGATTTCCTCTTCTGCGCTTAGGCTTCCTTTTTTTCTGGCATAAATCGGGTAGTTTTTCCCCGTTTCATAACGTGTGATATACCAATATCCTTTGAAAAAATAAGGAACTGAAGAATCGTCTTCCTTGATTCTTCCTTTCATTTCTTCAAATAATTCTTTTTGGAACTCTTTGGTATGAGCCGTCATTTGCTCATAATATTCGTTTTCTTTATTTAGGTAATCAATAACTTCAGCATTTTCTCTATCATTTAACCAAAAGTAATCGTCGTTTCTTTTGTCGCCGTGTTTTTTAAGCGTTTTTGATATTTTTTTTGCTACAGGAGGAATTGTATTTTTCGACATTTTGTGTTTTGCGGTTTGCGAATATGAAGTTGCAAAAATAAGACAAAGGCAACTTAAAATTAATCTATTTTTCATCAATTTTATGATTGATTATCACTATGCAATTTAGTAAATTCGCAATTACAAATCTTAAAATTTATCAACATGTTTGGAGACATAATGGGAATGATGGGCAAACTGAAAGAAACCCAGCAAAAAATTGAAGAAACTAAAAAAAGGCTAGACAGCGTTTTAATTGACGAACAAAGCAGTGACGGACTTTTAAAGGTGACGTTGACCGCAAATCGCACCATAAAATCTATTGAAATAGACGATAGTTTATTGGAAGACAAAGAGCAATTGGAAGATTATTTGGTCTTAGTTATGAACAAAGCCATCGAAAAAGCTACCAAAGTAAATGATGCTGAACTGGGTGCTGTCGCTCAAGACGGAATGCCAAATATTCCAGGATTGGATATGTTTAAGTAAAATTTAGGCAATACGCTTTAAGCTGTAAGCATTTGCCTAAAGCTTAAAGCTTATTGCCTATTGCTACAAAGAAAGTTTCTGCAACGCCTCTAAAACATACGTATGCATCACATCTCGGTAATCCAGATGCGTCACGATTCTCAATTTTCCTTTTCCTAAAGAACTGATGAAAATATTCTTTTGTTTCAATTTTTCAATGACCAAATTTTCATCGTATTGCTGTTTTACAGCAAAAATTAAAATATTGGTTTCCACCGGCTCAACACTTTCTACCCAAGGTAATTGTTTAAGTAAAAAAGCCAATTCCTTCGCTTTATTATGGTCTTCTTGCAAACGGCTTACGTTGTGTTGCAACGCATAAATTCCGGCTCCAGCCAAATATCCAGCTTGACGCATTCCTCCTCCAAAAATCTTTCTGACTCTCAAAGCCCGGTTCATCGTTTCCTTATCTCCAACCAAAACCGAACCCACCGGAGCGCCCAATCCTTTTGACAAACAAACCGAAATTGTATCGAAAATTTCTCCAAAATGTCTCGGATTTTGCCTTTTTGCAACCAAAGCATTCCAAATTCTGGCGCCGTCCAAATGATATTTCAAGTTGTTTTGCGTGCAAACTTCCTTAATTTTTCGAAGGTCTTCCATTTCATAACATGCTCCTCCACCCTTATTTGTCGTATTTTCAATGCTCACCAAACTCGTCAGTGGACTATGATAAAAATCTGGCGGATTAATCGCATCTTTCACTTGTTCTGCAGTAATCATTCCTCGGTTTCCATCCACCAAATTGCACGAAACTCCGCTGTTAAACGACGCTCCGCCTCCTTCATAATGAAAAATATGAGCCCATTTATCACAAATAATCTGCTCACCAGGATTTGTGTGTAACTTAATCGCCGTTTGATTTGCCATTGTTCCCGAAGGAAAAAATAACGCGGCTTCCATGCCAAATATATTTGCAACCATCTCCTCTAACTCGTTGACAGTCGGGTCTTGCTTATAAACGTCGTCTCCTACTTTTGAGCGAAACATCTGCTGTAACATTTCATTGCTCGGCTTGGTAACCGTATCACTAACTAAATTTATTTCCATAATATCAAAAGTATGCCTTATTTTTGTTTCATTAAAACGGCTATTTTCTTCATTTGAAGCTAATCCTGCTTTTTGTTGCAATCTTTTTTGTCAACTCCTTTTTTTGTAAAAAGAAAAAAGAGCTTCCGCTGGTCGCTTTTTTTCTTTAACAAAAAATAGTCATTGCCTAAAAAAGGATTTCCACGACAATCAGGGCTAAAAATAAGTGCTAGCCAGAAAATTTTACACAAAAATATATATAATTTATGACAACTACCGAACAAATTAAAGGTATTGTGGAGCGCCTTGGTGCGTTGAGGAGGTATCTTTGACGTCGATAAGAAACTAATCGAAATCACAAACGAAGAAGAAAAAACCTTGGCTCCAGATTTTTGGAACAACCCAAAAGAAGCCGAAACTTTCGTTAAAGTATTGCGTTCCAAGAAGAAATGGGTCGAAGATTACAACAAAGCGGTTTCAATGACCGACGAGTTGCAAATTGCCTATGAATTTTACAAAGAAGGCGAACTCACCGCAGAAGAATTGGATGAACAATTTAATGCGACCAATTTGCACATCGAAAACATCGAATTTAAGAACATGCTTTCTGACGAAGGCGATTCTTTAAGCGCTGTTTTGCAAATCACAGCCGGCGCTGGCGGAACCGAAAGTTGCGACTGGGCGTCAATGCTGATGCGTATGTATATGATGTGGGGCGAGAAAAATGGCTACAAAATCAAAGAATTGAACTTTCAAGAAGGCGAAGTCGCAGGAATTAAAACTGTTACGCTGGAATTTGAAGGCGATTATTCTTTTGGTTATTTGAAAGGCGACAACGGCGTGCATCGTTTGGTCAGAATTTCTCCTTTTGATAGTAATGGAAAACGCCATACTTCCTTCGCTTCTGTTTACATTTATCCTTTGGTCGATGATTCTATTGAAATTGACATCAATCCTGCTGATATTGAGATAATTACTTCTCGTTCAAGCGGTGCTGGAGGACAAAATGTGAACAAGGTAGAAACTAAAGTACAACTTTTCCATAAACCAACCGGAATTCAGATTCAGTGTTCTGAAACGCGTTCACAGCAAGACAACAGACAGCGCGCGATGCAAATGTTAAAATCGCAATTGTATGAAATTGAGCTAAAAAAACAAATGGCGCAACGTGCTGATATTGAAGCCGGAAAGATGAAAATCGAATGGGGTTCGCAAATCAGAAATTACGTAATGCATCCTTATAAATTGGTCAAAGACGTCAGAACAAGCTATGAAACCAGCGATGTGGAAGGCGTTATGAACGGTGACATCGATGAATTCTTGAAAGCGTATTTGATGATGATGGGCCAAAAAGAAGAGGACTAAAATTTAGGATATAAACTCCAAACTTGTCATTCCGACGAAGGAGGAATCCCTTATAGTAGCTAACTATCGTAAAGATTCTTCACTCATAGGAATGAAAAATTATCTTTAAAAAGGTGGTATTTTTAGAGCTAAAACAAAGCTTTTAAAGTATCGCCTTTTCCCTCCCTTAGAAATTTTAATATTTTTTTAAGAAATATGGTTTAAGTGTAACAATTTATAAAAATTGTAGTATTACCTTTATCAAAGATTTTACAAAACTGAATATTGGTTTTAAAATTCAATGATACAGAAAGTTATGATTTACGAGAAACCTATTTCAATACTACCAATTAACGAATCACTGCGAATTCAGAAGCTTCGCGACTATCAAATTCTCGATACGCATTCTGAAGACACGTTTGATAAAATAGCTTTATTGGCTTCGCAAATTTTCAATACGCCGAGCGCGTATGTGACTTTTGTGGATACAAATCGAGTTTATTTCAAGGCGAGCATTGGTTCTTTTCAAGAAACTGAAGTTGCCAGAGAAGATAGTTTATGTTCTTTGGCGATTCTAGATGATAAAAATACCGTATTTAACGACACGCATACGTCGCCAGATTTGATGGGAAGTCCCTATGTTTCGAATATTGGCGGGATTAGATTTTATGCCGGAGCACCTTTAAAATCGCCGGAAGGTTATTCGATGGGGACCGTTTGCGTTGTAGACAGCGTTCCGAGAGAAGTTACAGACGAACAATTGGAAATGCTTCGAACTTTGTCTGATATTGTGATGAACAAGCTGGAAAGCAGATTGCGTTACAACAACATAATCAAATCACAAAGCGACTTGATGGGAATTGCTTTGCACGAAATTAAAAATCCGGTGGCTTCAATTAGTTTGGCCAATGATATTTTGAGAATCGACGGAACAAAAATTCCGAAAATGACCGATATGATTAAACGTTGTGTCGTAACTATTCAAGCAAAGTTAGCCGATTTATTAAAACTTTCTGAAGACGAAGAAACCGACCAAAAGTTATCTATTGAAGAAGCTGATTTGAATGAAATGTTACATCGTTTGGTAAACAATTTCGAATTATTGGCAAACAAGAAAAATCAAATCGTTGAATTGACAGTTGATGATTCGTTGCCAAAAATCAATATTGATAAAACTAAGATTTCTGATGTTTTGCACAATTTGATGAGTAATGCAATCAAATATTCTTACAGCAATTCTACTATAAAAATTATTGCCAAGAAAATTGACGACTTCGTGGAAATCGAATTTAAAGACCAAGGCCAAGGTTTGAACGATGAAGATGCTGAAAAACTTTTCAAGAAATTCGCAAAATTAAGTTCAAAACCCACAGGAAGAGAATCTTCAAACGGATTGGGCCTTTCCATCTGCAAATCTTTGGTGGAATTACACAACGGACAAATTTTTGCAAAAAGTCCGGGAAAAGAATTAGGAACTTCCTTTTATATTTCGCTTCCGATAATTTATAGACATCGAAACGAAACTGAAGAAGCTTATTCATAAAAAAAAAGCATCCGCTACAAACGGATGCTTTTTTTAACGAAGAAATAATTTTATTTGAATACTTCTTTAAAGAAAACTTTCATTGCTTCCCAAGAACGTTTATCTGCTAATTCATTGTAAGCTGCTCCTTTTGAATTGTCGTTTCCTGCACTTTTTTCAGTAAAAGCGTGAACTGCATTCGCATAATAATTCATCTGCCAATCTGCTTTTGAACTTCTCATTTCATCTTGAAAGGCTTTGATTTCAGCTTCTGGAACATAAGAATCATCAGCTCCGTGAAGCACTAAAACTTTTGGAGAAATTGGATTTATTTGTCTAGAAGCATCTTTTCCTAAACCTCCGTGAAACGAAATTACACCTTTCACTTTCATGTTGGTTCGAGCGGCTTCTATAGCTCCAGTTCCGCCGAAACAATAACCGATTACAATAATATTATCAACATTTGCTCCTTGTTTCACTAATTCGGCCAAAGCCAAAGAAATTCTTTTTTGGTATTCAGTGATATTCTTTTTGTAAAATCCTGCCTTCTCTCCTGCTTCTTTTGCATCTTTTGGTCTTTTGTTAACACCATAAATATCGGCCACAAAAGCATAATAGCCCATCGCAGAAAGTTCTGTCGCCACTTCTTCAGAATGTGCGTCAATTCCTTTCCAAGCTGGAAGAATCAAAACTCCTGGTTTATTGGTATTTGCTTTTTTCGGAATTGCAGAAAGACCGCTTAAAACTTGTGCATCGTCTTTGTATTCGACTTTTGTAAATTGCGCTGACGCGGAAGTTGTTATGATTATGGATAAAATCATAGGAATGTATTTTGCTCTCATAAATTGATTTTTTATAAAATTAGGCATTATTACCGAAACGAAAGTTAAGATTTGTTTAAAACAAAAAACCACCGCCGAAGCAATGGTTTTCATTATTTGATTTTATGCAGATTACATAAATAAAGATAAAATATAATAAACTAATGCAGCCAATACCGCAGAAATTGGAATAGTCAAAACCCAAGCCCACAAAAGGCTAACGGTAACTCCCCATCTTACCGCAGAAACACGTTTAGTTAATCCAACACCGATAATTGAACCTGTAATCGTGTGTGTTGTACTTACTGGAATTTTTAAATGTTCTGTAAAATATAAAGTCAATGCTCCGGCAGTTTCAGCAGCAACACCTTCAAAAGAAGTTACTTTGGTGATTTTTGATCCCATTGTTTTTACGATCTTCCAACCTCCGCTCATCGTTCCTGCAGCAATTGCAGAATAACAAGCTAACGGAATCCATTCTGGCATTTTAAAATGTCCTTCTCCATCCGGAAGCACAACGTCCAACCACTCAGGCATAGCGTCTTGGGCAGAACCAGTTGTGTGAATATAAACTGCAACGGCCGCTGCGATGATTCCCATTACTTTTTGCGAGTCATTTCCACCATGACCTAAACTGAATGCTGCGGAAGAAAGCAACTGCATTTTCTTTAGCCAAGATTCTGATTTGCTATGACTTAAGCTACTGAAAAATAAGCAAAATGTACTTACAGATAATATGATAAATGCCACTAAAAACCATTTGATATTGTGTGCTTCAAACGCAACACTCCAAAAATGTGAGTCAAAACGCGGTTCTTTAATTTTATCGTAAGGAACCATTTGGTACCAAACAAAAGCAATTGTAGCGATCATTAAGGCGCCTGTAAATAACTTTGGATAAATACTTTTTTTAGAAGAATTCAATAACCAAATTGAAATTAAATAGGAAGCCAAAGCTCCTAAAAGCGGTGCCAAAACAATAAAGGCGACAATAATTAAAACTCCAGAAGGCATTCCTCCATTTTTACCAGCACTATACCAATTGACAACGTCAAAACCGGCGTGAGCAATTGCAGCTCCGGCAAAACCACCAATTAATGTATGTGAAGAACTAGAAGGAATTCCGAGCCACCAAGTCAGTAAGTTCCAGCAGATTGCGGCGATGACTCCGGCTAAAATTACAACAAGATTGATATCCATCGTGTTGGCTGTTTTTGCAACTGTATCGGCGACACCAAATCCGAAAACCCAGTAAGCCAAGAAGTTAAAGAACGCAGCCCAAACAACAGCTTGAAATGGCGTAAGTACTTTTGTGGCAACAATTGTTGCAATTGCGTTCGCCGCATCGTGAAATCCATTGATATAATCAAAGATTAATGCGAGAACGATTATGACGATTAATAACGTAAAATCCATAAGATTGTTTAGTCAGAAATGAATATTATGAGTGCTTAACCACCACAGATTCTAGAACATTTGCTACACTTTTACATTTATCTGAAGCAGATTCAAGTGCTGACAAAACTTCTTTATATTTGATAATATTTTTAGCATCAGTCTCATTTTCAAAGATATCTGCAACTGCTTTATCAAAAACATTATCTGCTTTACTTTCCAACTTGTTGATTTTTTTACAAGCTTCAGAAATCGCTTTTAAGTTCTTCAAATCTTTCAATTCTTTAATTGCAATCTCAATTTGCTGACACGCTTCAAGGTTGATTTCAGTTAATTTACGAATAGATTTTGTAATTTTCTCAACTTGATAAAGTCTCATTCTTGAAGCAGAACCGTGCAAGTAATCGGCAACATCGTCCATTGATTTTACAAGTGCGTGAATATCTTCACGATCAAATGGAGTAATAAAATTTCTACTTAATTCAAGGTGCGTTTTATGAGTGATTTCCTCAATAACGGCTTCCAATTCTTCAATTTTTCTAAAATAATTTTCTCTTTCTCCCTTTGGCGCGTTAACTGCTTCGTGAAGAGTTTCGGCTAAAACGGTTAAATTTTGAGAAGCTTGTTCAAAAAGAGGAAAGAACTTTTTATCTTTCGGAACTAAAAACTGGAAAATGCTGTTTAAAGACATAGTTTAATTATTTATTGGTGCAAATGTATCTCTTTAATGTTAAGGCAATATTAAGAAATGATAAATATGCAGTTATTAAAATTTACGATTTGGTAATATTGAAAAGGCATCAATGAAAACGTTTTCGTACTTTAGCGCTCACAAAATTAAGCAGAACTATACTCAATACTATTATGGACATTAACTTCAATAAAAACGAAGACCACAACAAACTTTTATTATCTGATTTAAGACAAAAATTCGCCAAAGTAAAATTAGGCGGAGGCGAAAAAAGAATAGAAAAACTGCACGCGGAAGGCAAAATGACGGCTCGCGAAAGAATCGATTATTTGCTGGACTCCAATAAAGAGAGTATCGAAATTGGTGCTTTTGTTGGTGACGGAATGTATGCGGAACACGGAGGCTGTCCTTCCGGTGGCGTTGTCATCAAAATTGGATATGTCAAAGGAAAACAGTGCATTGTTGTTGCAAATGATGCAACTGTTAAGGCCGGAGCTTGGTTTCCGATTACTGGAAAAAAGAATCTTCGCGCGCAAGAAATTGCAATGGAAAACCGTCTTCCGATCATCTATTTGGTAGATTCTGCCGGAGTTTATTTGCCATTGCAAGATGAAATTTTTCCTGATAAAGAACATTTCGGAAGAATTTTTAGAAACAATGCCATCATGAGCAGTATGGGAATTACCCAAATCGCTGCTGTTATGGGAAGTTGTGTTGCCGGCGGAGCGTATCTTCCGATTATGTCTGACGAAGCTTTGATCGTTGATAAAACCGGAAGTATTTTCTTGGCCGGAAGTTATTTGGTTAAAGCAGCAATCGGGGAAAGTATTGATAATGAAACACTTGGCGGTGCAACAACACATTGTGAAATCTCTGGAGTGACTGATTATAAAGCAAAAGACGATAAAGATGCTTTGGATAAAATCAAAAATATAGTTGACAAAATTGGAGAATATGACAAAGCGGGTTTCAGCAGAATTAAGTCTGAAAAACCAGCTTTAGACGAAAAAGACATCTACGGAATTCTTCCAAAAGCAAGAAACGAACAATATGATATGATGGAAATCATCAATCGTTTGGTTGATAATTCTGAATTTGAGCCTTACAAAGATGGTTACGGACAAACGATTATCACAGGTTACGCCAGAATTGACGGCTGGGCTGTGGGAATCGTTGCCAATCAAAGAAAAGTGGTAAAATCAAAAAAGGGTGAAATGCAATTTGGAGGCGTAATTTACTCAGATTCTGCTGATAAAGCGACTCGTTTTATTGCGAATTGCAACCAAAAGAAAATTCCTTTGGTTTTTCTTCAAGATGTGACCGGTTTTATGGTCGGAAGCAAATCTGAACACGGCGGCATTATTAAAGATGGTGCCAAAATGGTAAACGCAGTTTCGAATTCCGTAGTTCCAAAATTTACCGTAATCGTAGGAAATTCGTATGGCGCCGGAAATTACGCAATGTGCGGAAAAGCGTATGATCCAAGATTGATTTTTGCTTGGCCAAGTGCAGAATTAGCAGTTATGGGCGGAACTCAAGCCGCAAAGGTTTTGGCACAAATCGAAGCCTCTTCTTTAAAAGCAAAAGGCGAAGTAATCGACGAAGTAAAAGAAAAAGAGCTTTTTGATAAAATCAAGGCAAAATATGACGCGCAAGTTTCTCCTTATTATGCTGCCTCACGTTTATGGACAGACGCAATCATCGATCCGCTTGAAACTAGAACTTGGATTTCCATGGGGATCGAAGCCGCAAACCACTCACCTATTGAAAAGAAATTTAATTTAGGCGTAATTCAGGTTTAAAACAGACCGCAGATTTCAGATTTCAGTGACACAGAATAATTACAAATGGGAAACCTTTCTGAACAAGAACTTAAAGAATTAGCATCGCAATTAAGCCATCCAAAAGGCAAAAACGGAACTGCGACTGCCAAAAGTATGAACGTTGCGAATGATAACATGATTCGCAACGTCATCAATCAAATCGATATTTTTGACGATATAAATGTCTTAGAAATCGGACCAGGAAATGGTTTGCACATCAAGTACTTATTCGAGAAAAAACCAAATATAAACTACACCGGAATTGATATTTCGGAATTAATGATTCAGGAAGCAACCGATTTAAATTCAGAATTTACCAAAAACGGAAAAGTAATTTTCGAACTGACAAATGGCGAAATCGTCGAAAAAGAAAACAATTCTTTAAATGCAATTTTCACGGTAAACACTTTATATTTCTGGAAAAACCCAAAAGAATACCTTCAAGAATTATATCGAGTTTTGAAAAATGAAGGCCAACTAATTTTAGGATTTGTTCCAAAAAGTACGATGGAGAAAATTCCGTTTACCAAATATGGTTTCGAATTGTATGACAGTGAAAGCGTTCAAAATTTATTGGAAGAAATCGGCTTTAAAATCGACAAAATTATTTCTGAAACCGAGGAAGTTTTAAGTAACACTGGAGATAAAAAGATTCGTACATTTACGGTAATTAAAGCCTTAAAGAATTAAATGGGAGTTATTATTGCTAAAAAACGGGAACGAATTGTTGCATTTATCGCTGACTTTTTAATTTATTTATTGATTTTTTTGCTCTTCCTTTTTTTGTGGGGAAACCCAAATTATAAAAGTAACGGATATGAAGTAACTGGATTTCCTGCATTTATTTTATTTTTAATTGGAATAATGCTTTGGCCAATCAGCGAAAGTATATTTGGGCAAACTATTGGAAAACGAATTGTTGGAATTCGTGTTTTAAATGGTAAAAATTATAAACATTTAAGTTTGGGCCAAGCATTCATCAGATTTATTTTCGGTTACATAGATATTATATTTTTTATAGGTTTAATCGTGGCTTCAACAAATAAAGAGAATAAACGAATTGGAGATTATGTGGCAAAAACAGTTGTGATTGATTTAGATAAATCTCAGATTCGAATATGAAAAAATTATTATTAGCTTCTTCATTACTTTTAACTTTTAGTATTTCTGCCCAAGAATTTACTAGAAAAGACTCACTTCAAGGCGGATTTTCTTTTGAAAGAATTTCTTATGACGTGCAACGATATGACTTGAATATCGCGATAAATATTGAAGAAAGGTCAATTACTGGTTACAACGATATTACGTTCAAGATTGTAGAAAATACATCGAAAATTCAAGTTGATTTGTTCGAAAATATGCAAGTGGACAGTATTGTTTTCGAAGGAAAAAAGTTAAACTACAAAAGAGAATTTGGTGCAGTATTTTTAGATTTTGGAAAACCATTGACGAAAAATTTTTCCGATAAAAAGATTCGGTTTTATTATTCAGGAAAGCCTTTGGTTGCCAAAAATGCGCCTTGGGATGGCGGTTTTGTTTTCAATAAAGATGTTAATGGAAAACCGTGGATTGGCGTTGCAGTTCAAGGAACTGGAGCGAGTTTGTGGTATCCGGTGAAAGATTCTCAGAGCGACGAACCAGATTTTGGCGCTTCAATAAAAGTTGCGGTTCAAAATGGTTTGATGAATGTTTCCAACGGAAGATTTTTGGGAAGCGAAGACTTGAAAAACGGTTACACGCGTTGGGATTGGGAAGTGAAAAGTCCGATAAATACCTATAACATTACGGTTAATATTGGCGATTATGTTCACATTCATGATAATCTTGATGGATTGGATTTGGATTATTACGTTTTACGAAATAACGAAGAAAAGGCAAAAAAACATTTTGAGGAAGTAAAACCGATGATGAATTGTTTTCAGTCTAAGTTTGGAAAATATCCTTTTGCACAAGACGGCTATAAATTGGTTGAAACTTCTTATTTAGGTATGGAACACCAAAGTGCTGTGGCTTACGGAAATAAGTATAGAAAAGGTTACGCCGGACGAGATATGACTGGCACCGGAATTGGGATACTTTTCGATTACATTACGATTCACGAAAGCGGTCACGAGTGGTTTGGAAACAGCATTACTTCAAAAGACATCGCCGATATGTGGATTCACGAAGGTTTTACAACCTATTCAGAATCAGTGTTTGTAGAATGTCTTTATGGTGCAGAAAAAGCCCAGGAATATCTTAACGGGCAAAAACGATCTGTGCAAAATGACCACCCGATCATCGGCCAATATCTAGTCAATAAAGAAGGTTCAACAGATATGTATTACAAAGGCGCGCAACTTTTAAATACGTTGCGACACATTGTAAATGACGATGAAAAATGGTGGAAAATGATTTTAAAATATTCTGAAACGTATCGTCATAAAATAATTGATACCAAAACTGTTGTCGATTATTTTAATACAGAAACAGGAAAAGATTTGACTGCTATTTTTAACCAATATTTGAATTACACCAACATTCCAATTCTAGAATATAAAATCGAAAAAAATAAAATCGATTACCGCTGGAAAACAGATGTTACAGATTTTAAAATGCCAGCCGTTTTAAAAGTTGGAAGTAAAGAAATTCGTTTAGATGCAACAAATGATTGGCAATCTTATAAAGTGAAAGCTAAAAAAGAAGAAGAGATTTCGTTTGAGAACAAAAGGTTTTTTATAAAGCTTTCTAAAAATTAAACATAAAAAAAGCGTTCGATTGAACGCTTTTTTTATTAAGATACACTCTCCAGACTCTCGGCTCTTAAAACTTTTCCGGTTGAAGTTTCTGAGAATTTTGGAACAAACAAAACCACTTTCGGTTTTTCATATTTTCCCAAGTCGCCAAACGCTTGGTCGTCGATAACATAAGGATCTCCTTCAACGGCCAAAACTAACATCTCGCCTAATTCTTCGCTTTCTCTTGAAGCTACAAAAAATCGTCGGTTAATTTTATGTGATAATTTTTCCTCAATTTGCTCTGGAAAAAGTTTTACGCCACCGCTGTTGATTACGTTGTCAATTCTTCCCAGCCAAATAAATTCTTGGTCGTTTAAAATTTTCACAACGTCATTCGTGACGATTGTTTCCACTGAAATTCTTGGCGCATTAATTACCAAACAATGTCTTTCGTCTTCAGAAACCGTAATATTTGGCAACACTTTAAAAGCCTCCTCGCCTACTTTTTTAGCAGCAATATGTGTGATTGTTTCAGTCATTCCATACGTTTCATAAATCTCCGTAGGAATTTCAACAAGCTCTTTTGTCAACGCCGAACTAACTTTTGCACCACCAATAATCAACTTTTTAATTTGTGGCAATTTATCTAACGAATGTTGCACTTGAAGTGGCACCATCGCACCAAAATCATACGTTTGATCATTTCTTTCCAACGGAGTTGACGTCGGTTCTACAAAATCAATATCTAAACCAAGGATAAAACCTCTGACCAGCATCATTTTTCCAGCAACATATTGCGCCGGAAGACAATGAAGAACACGATTTCCTGGTTCTAACTCAAAGAAATCTCCTGTTGATAACGCAGAATTTACCATCGATTGTTTATCTACTTTTATCTTTTTTGGAGCGCCAGTTGTTCCAGAAGTCGTCATTTCGATATAATCATTTTGGTCAAACCAATCAAGAATAAACATGCCGACTGGCTTTTCATACGCTTCACCTTCCTTAATATAACTGTATGCAATTCTGCACAAATCATCTCTATCCAAACTAAAACCATTTAATTTAAAACGGTTGTGAACATTATTATATGTTGGAGTTTCCATATTTTTTTCTTTCTAAATTAATCAATTTTTTCAACCAAAAGTAATTTGCCCGTAAGTTTTTGTTTCCAATTTTTCCACTTGTATTTTCTAGCAAAAATGTACAGAAGAATTGGGAAAACAATAAAAACAGGAAGCACGATATCAAATCCAGCGGAAGGTTCAGAAACGTCTTTAAGTATGGAATGCGTTTGAAAAGCAGTCCAATCGGCGGTTAAAAGTAAGGCTCCAACTAAATTATTGGCGGCGTGAAATCCGAGTGAAAGTTCCAAACCTTCGTCCATCAAAGTTAAAATTCCTAAGAAAAATCCAGTACCGATGTAATAAATCATGATTAACGGTCCAATTTTCGCCACTTCTGGATTTGCAGCGTGCATCAATCCAAATAAAATCGATGTAATTAATAACGGAATTAATCTACTATTTGTCACAACGCCAATTCCTTGCATCATGTAACCTCTGAATAAATATTCTTCAAAACTGGTTTGCAACGGAATTAAAATCATTCCTAAAAATAAAAAGGTGAAAAACGGACCTGGCTTAAAATTGTAAACATAATTTTCTGGAGTTGCCAAATATGCCAATAAAATCATGACAATTGTTATTGTTGAACATAATCCGAAGGAGAAAAAAATTCGTTTCCAATCGACTTTTGGCCGCGACGTTGTCAAACTTCTAATGCTTTGGCCGTGAACAAATTTGACCCAAAACAGAAGAAATAAACACGCAAAAGAAAGCGGCCCAACCATCAGCACAAAAGTTACATTTGTACCCAATTGTTCAATCATATTGTGCATCATTTTTTCAACATCCATTCCCTGTGTTCCTATAAAATTTAGGACCATCAAGCCAATGAAACCAACCGGAATTGGCAGATATAACCAAATATTAAAGCGACTATTTTTTACTTGTTCGATATACATTTATCTGATTTTTAAGTGTTTCTAAATTTTAGAATTTAAAATTCGTTTCCGACTAAATTAGTGCATTTTAAAAATATATTGGTTTCTTTGTAGAAAAATTTATGATAAAAATATATCACAATCCGCGTTGCGGGAAATCAAGAGAAGGCCTTCAGATACTTGAAAACTCTGGAAAAGATTTTGAAGTTGTAAAATATTTTGAAAATGTTCCGAGTTTTGAGGAATTGGAATCTATAATTGAAAAATTAGCAATCAAACCAATTGACTTGGTTAGACAAAAAGAAAAAATTTGGATAGAAAATTTTAAAGGAAAAACAATGTCTGATGATGAGACGATTTCTGCGATGATTTCAAACCCCATTTTAATCGAAAGACCAATTGTTGTTAACGGAAATAAGGTCGCAATAGGCCGTCCTCCACAAAATATAGCGGAAATCCTTTAAGATATTCGTTCCAAGTTTTAACAAAGGTTTGTGAAATCACGGTTAAACCTAGTCTTACTTTTGCGGTCTAAAGTCAATGAACCAACTTTCTATTTAATGAAAAATTTAAAATTTGCAATATCCCTCCTATTGCTATTCGTTTCGCTTTTGAGTTCTGCACAAGAACGATCTCAAGCAAAAAAAGTCACAATTACTGGTAAAATTACTGAAAAACTTTCGGCACAACCACTTGCCTACGCAACAGTTTCGTTACACAAAAGCGAAAATCCTGAAGTCGCTGTTGCCGGCGGATTGGCTGACGAAAACGGTAATTTTACGATTGAGGTAAACGCTGGAACTTATGATATTAAGTTCGAATTTATTTCTTTTAAAGCTATTGAATTAAAATCTCAGAGCATTCAAACTGATAAAAATTTAGGCACAGTTGCTTTAGACCAAGATGCAGAAATGCTTGACGCCGTTGAAATTCGTGCCGAAAGATCTACTGTCGAAATAAAACTTGACAAAAAAGTTTATAATGTGGGAAGCGACATGATTGTAAAAGGCGGAAGCGTGAGCGACGTTCTTGACAATGTGCCGTCAGTTTCTGTGGATGTTGAAGGAAATGTGAGCCTTCGCGGAAATGAAAATGTTAGAATTTTGATCGACGGAAGACCTTCTGGTGGTGTAAATATCGCTGATGTTTTAAAATTGCTTCCGGCTGATTCTGTTGATAAAGTGGAAGTTATCACAAATCCTTCAGCGAGATATGATGCTGAAGGTGGCGGTGGAATCTTGAATATTATTCTGAAAAAAGGTAAAAATCAAGGAATTAACGGTATCGTAACTTTATCAACCGGAGATCCTGCAAATCATGGTTTTACCGGAAATGTAAACTACAAGACAGAAAATTTCAACCTTTTTACAACGCAAGGTTACAGTTACAGAAAAGGTCCTGGAAATTTCTTGAATAATACAGAATATTTAGACCAAGAAACTGGCCAAACTACTGGTTTTCTTGACGAAAGAAGAAACAACGAACGATTGAATAAAAGTTACAACGGAAACTTTGGTTTTGATTGGTACTTAGATAAATCAACAACTTGGACAAATACTGTGGGTTACAGAAGAAGCACGGGCGGAAATCCAGACAATGTTTTTCAATATAGATATGACGCCGACAGAAATTTGACGTCGATCGTAAACCGTTTTAACAGTGAAGATAATAAAGATACAAACCTTGATTTCTCTTCAAATTTCATTAAAAAATTCGCGAAAGAAGGACATCAGTTGACGGTTGATTTTTTAGTTTCAAAAAGTAAAGACGACGATAATTCTGGAATCAGCACAGATGAATTGCTTGAAGGTTCAGCAAATGTTCCGGCTGGCGATCAAAGAACTACAAGTCTTCAGGATCAAACCAGAACGATGATTCAAGCAGATTATGTTTTGCCGATTGGCGAGAAAAGTCAATTTGAAGCAGGTTACCGCGGAAATTTCACCGAATTGCTTACAGATTACAACGTTGAAAATTTTCAAAATGGACTTTGGGTAAATGATGAAACGTTTACAAATAGCCTTGAATATGTAGAAAATATCAATGCTTTGTACACAAGTTTTGGATCAAAAATAAATAAATTCTCATATTTGTTAGGACTTCGTTGGGAAGATTCAAATATCCAAATCAACCAATTTACGACGGCTGATTTCAACACAAAAAAGTATAATAATTTTTTCCCAAGTGCTTTCGTGGCCTACGAATTTGGAGAATCTAGTAGTGTTTCGTTAAGTTACAGCAGAAGAATTTCTAGACCAAGATCACGTTCGATCAACCCGTTTTCAAGCTTGTCAAGTAACGTAAATTTATTTACAGGTAATCCAGATTTGGATGCTTCGTTAACCGATTCATTTGACTTGGGATTCTTGAAAAAATGGAGCCAATTTACATTCAATACTTCGATGTATTTTAACAGAACAAACGACGCTGTTCAATATGTAAGAAACACAGAAACAATTGATTTTAATAACGTTCCTACTGAAGTTTTGGTAACAAGACCAGTAAACATTGGAGTTGAAGACCGTTTTGGTTTTGAATTTACATTATCGTACACTCCTTATAAATGGTGGAAATTGAACAGTAATTTCAACTTATTTAGAAACCAAACTAAAGGAAGTTACGCATATTTAGACTTAGACGGAAATGAAGAACTAATTGATTTCAGCAACACGGCTTACTCTTGGTTTGCAAGAATTAATTCAAGAATAAACCTGCCACTTGGAATCGATTGGCAAACTAATGCAACTTACAACGCGCCTCAAACAAACGCTCAAGGTCGTTCAAAAGGTATTTTAGCAGCAAATCTTGCTTTCAGCAAAGACGTTTTAAAAGACAAAGCAACGATTGCCTTAAATGTAAATGACTTATTTAATTCAAGAAAAAGAATTACGGAAACCAACTTGCCTACTCAAAATGCTTATACCGAAATGCAATGGAGAGAAAGACAAGTAACTTTGACTTTCACGTATCGTTTCAACAAACAGAAAAATGAAAGAGAAAAAACCGCCAAAAAACCTGGATCAGATTCAGACAACGGCGGTGAAGAATATGGTGGATAAAACACAAAAAGGGCAATCGATTTGATTGCCCTTTTTTAATAAATAGCTTGCATAAAAAAAGGAACCAATTTGGTTCCTTTTTATTTTTAGAGTGTCAGAATTAAACTGATTGCTCTTGTTTCTTTTTTGCTCTTCTTTCTTTGATTAATTCAATGATAGAACCTCCAAGCCAATATTGCACGAAGCCAACCAAGAAAATCATTAGCCAAAACCCTAAAGTCAAGACGCTTAAGAAAAGTAAGAAACCTAAATACTGTTGAAATTCAAACATATTTTCCGGAATTTTTTTGAATATCTGTCAAAGATAAGCGTAATAATGGTTTTGACCAATAAAAACAGGGAAAATAATTTTTAAATCATTTTTTAAACCTACTTATAATCCTTATTTTTGGGCTGATTTAAAAAAATCATCTTTTATAAATAACAAACAACAAACATACACACAATGGAATACAGAATTGAAAAAGACACGATGGGTGAAGTAAAAGTTCCTTCTGAAAAATATTGGGGAGCTCAAACAGAACGTTCAAGAAACAACTTTAAAATTGGTCCGTCGGCGTCAATGCCAAAAGAAATCATCGAAGGTTTTGCTTATTTGAAAAAAGCGGCTGCTTATGCAAACCACGATTTAGGCGTTTTGCCAGTTGAAAAAAGAGATGCAATTGCAGCAGTTTGTGATGAAATCTTGGCAGGAAAATTAGATGCAGAATTTCCATTAGTAATTTGGCAAACAGGTTCTGGAACGCAAAGTAACATGAACGTGAACGAAGTTGTGGCAAACAGAGCGCAAGTTTTAGCCGGACACAAAATTGGCGAAGGCGAGCAATTCATCAAAGCAAATGACGATGTAAACAAATCACAATCTTCAAACGATACTTACCCAACAGGAATGCACATTGCAGCTTACAAAGCAGTTGTGGAAGTAACGATTCCGGGTGTTGAAAAATTAAGAGATACGCTTCACGCAAAATCTGAAGCTTTTAAAAACGTAGTAAAAATTGGAAGAACGCATTTAATGGATGCGACGCCGCTGACTTTAGGTCAAGAAATTTCTGGTTATGTGGCGCAATTAAACTACGGATTAAAAGCGTTAAAAAATACGTTGGCACACCTTTCAGAAGTAGCTTTAGGAGGAACTGCCGTTGGAACTGGATTAAATACTCCAGAAGGTTATGACGTGAAAGTAGCTGAATACATTGCTAAATTCACAGGCCATCCATTCGTTACAGCTCCAAATAAATTTGAAGCTTTAGCCGCTCACGACGCAATTGTTGAAACACACGGCGCTTTAAAACAATTGGCGGTTTCTTTGAATAAAATTGCAAATGACGTGAGAATGATGGCTTCAGGACCACGTTCAGGAATTGGCGAAATCTTGATTCCAGAAAACGAACCGGGTTCTTCAATCATGCCAGGAAAAGTAAATCCTACGCAATGTGAGGCGTTGACAATGGTTTGCGCTCAAGTTATGGGTAACGACGTGACCATCACAATCGGCGGAACTCAAGGTCATTATGAATTGAATGTTTTCAAACCATTAATGGCGGCAAACTTCTTACAATCGGCTCGTTTGTTAGGCGATGCTTGTGTTTCTTTCGACGAACATTGCGCAAAAGGAATCGAACCAAATTACACAAGAATCAAAGAATTGGTTGACAATTCATTGATGTTGGTTACGGCTTTAAACACAAAAATTGGATATTACAAAGCAGCAGAAATTGCTCAAACAGCCCACAAAAACGGAACAACTTTGAAAGAAGAATCAGTACGTTTAAGCTATGTAACTCCAGAAGATTTTGATGCTTGGGTAAAACCGGAAGATATGGTGGGAAGCTTGAAATAATTATGAATTATGAATTATAAGTTATGAATTACTTTAAGTAATTTGTGATTTAAATATAAAAAACCTGAAGTTTGTGCTTCAGGTTTTTTTGCATGTTTACAATTAAAATTTTTGAATTATGAATTATAAACAAATTATAATCCTGTTTTTATTATCAAGTATATTTTCTTGTAAAAACCATACAACAAAATTTGATAAAATTTTATGGGATAAAAAAGAAGATGTATTTTTTGATAACCGAAAAGATATTGTGGATGACTTAATGAAAAATCATTTGCGTAGAGGAATGCATTACAAACAAATTATACAACTAATCGGAGAACCACAATACAAACAAGATTCAACAGAAATATCTTATGAGATTTCCGTAGAGTTTGGACGACTAGATATTGATCCTATAAAATCATCAAGTTTAGTTCTTCAATTTAATGATTCGCTTTTACAAAACTTTCATCTTGAAGAATATGGAAAATAAAATCTATTTCTTCTCATTAATTTTCGACAAAATATCCTGCATCATATCCATTTGCACTTTTTGGATTTCGAGCATCGATTGTTCTTGATGAAGCAATAAATGATCTATTTTCTCATGTAACATTCTGATTTCCAATTCAGATTTTAAGTTGATCATATAATCTTTTTTGGCACGATCGCGATCTCTTTCCTCCGTTCTATTTTGGCTCATCATAATCACCGGAGCTTGCAATGCGGCAACGCAAGACAAAATTAAATTCAGCAAAATAAACGGATACGGATCAAAACCTTTGTTAGAAAGTATAAAAACATTTGCCGCAATCCAAATCAATAAAAAAGATAAGAACGAAATTATAAAAGTCCAACTTCCGCCAAAAGTAGCTACTTTATCAGCAACTTTTTGCCCAAAGGTAAAATCCTGAATTTCGTCATCCAATTTATCAGAAAGCGTCGCATTATCGCTCAAAGCATCCACAACAGTCTGCTCCATCGTTGACAATTCTCCCGTTTCCTTAATCAGCATTTCAGCAATATATTTCTCTCTGAAGGAATGCAATTCGCCCATCGACATACATTTTTCGCCTTCAAAATCTGGGTGTTCTTCCTTAATAAAATCCAATATCGATTTGCGAACCAATTTCGCCGAAACTTTCTCCGCTTCAGAATATTCCTTCCCAGAAATATCGCTAGTAAATTTTTTCATATAAATAAGTCATAAGTTGTAAAGTCTAAAAATCTAACCATCTAAGAAGTCTAAACTAAAACCAATGCTTCCTCCTAAAATAATAAACCATCCCAATAACCGTCAAAAACATCACGCCAAGCACAATAAAATAGCCATTTTCGCTCTTTAGTTCGGGCATATTTTCAAAGTTCATCCCATAAACTCCTACGATAAAAGTCAACGGCATAAAAATTACAGAAAAAATTGTCAATGTCTTCATAATCTGGTTCATCCGCTGACTTTGCATCGAAAAAAAGATATTTGAAGCACTTTCAAGCGACTTCAAATCATAATCAATCTGCTCTAAAATCTCCAAACTTTTTTGGTGCAAACGCTCAAAAAAAGCATAATTCGACTTTTCCATCAAAGCCAATTCATCTTCCCTACCCGATTTCAAAATAAACAGCGCGTCACGTAAAGGCACAATCGCACGCTTTAAAAAGTTCAAGTTTTCGCGCTCTCTTTCAATATTTTCTAAAACAATCGAACGATGATTATTTTTAGCTTCCACCAAAAGATTTTCAACCGCATTTTCATAATTTTCAATCGTGATGAAAAAATTTTCCATCACGGCATCCAGCAAAAGATACAGCAAATAATCATTCTTCTTTTTCCTTACAATCCCGCTGTGCGTCTTGATTCTTTCCCGAATATGTGTAAAAAACTCGCTCTTTTTCTCCTGAAAAGAAACTAAGATATTGTCTTTTAAAAGAAAACTAATCTGCTCCACACGAATCACATCGCTCTCATCTTTTTGCAAAACCGACTTGATGCTGAAGAACAAAACCTCGTCTAATTCGTCCATTTTTGTGCGTCGCGAAACATTCAAAACATCGCTCACAATAAAATTATCAAGCCCCAGCAAATCGCCCACATTCTTGATCAAATCCACATCGTGAAGCCCGTGAACATTCAACCATTTCACATCATTCGCCTGCAACGGATCTTCCAATTCCTTTTTCACGCGGTCCAACTTCACATTTTTATATTCCTCATAACCAGAATCATCATACACAAACAACTGCATTTCAACAGGTTCCGTCGTATAAATTCCGGTATATTCAAAATAATTTGGCTGCACGCGCCTAACTTCCTTATATTTTATTCGTCTCAAATCACTTTAATTTGTCATAAAGATAGGAGTTTTTAAAATTCCATTTTACATTTACAAAAATATTTGAAACGAATGGCAAATGATTTATCAGCCATCCATTTTCCCGCTTTCTGCAGTAGCTTTTCTCCGTACCGGAAGAAAAGGCTACTGTCGCCAATCGGGGTTAGAAAACAAACAAAAGGCTTACTTTTAAACATCAGAACCATTGCGCAAAACCGTGAACCTTAAACCCAAAACCCTGAACCATTAAAATGAGAACACTAATCACCAACATAAAAGAACTAATCCAAGTCAGAGAAACGCCATTAAAAAAAGTTTCAGGCGCTGCAATGGCCATTCTTCCAACCATCGAAAACGCGTATCTTTTAATCGAAGACAATATCATCGCTGACTTCGGAAAAATGGAAAACCTTCCAACTATTTCTCCAGAAAAAACCATCGACGCTGCAGGAAAAGTCGTTCTTCCCGCTTGGTGCGACAGCCACACGCACATTGTTTATGCAGGAAATCGCGTCCAAGAATTCGTCGACAGAATCAACGGATTATCCTATGAAGAAATTGCAAATCGTGGCGGTGGAATTTTAAATTCCGCTAAAAAACTAAACGAAACTTCCGAAGAAGAAATTTACAATCAGTCAAAATTGCGACTTGAAGAAGTGATGAGCCAAGGAACCGGAGCCGTAGAAATAAAATCGGGCTACGGCTTAACGGTCGAAGGCGAATTAAAAATGCTTCGCGTTATCAAGAAGTTGAAAGAAAATTATCCTGTTGAAATAAAAGCTACTTTTCTTGGAGCGCACGCATTTCCAACAGAATTTAAAGAAAATCATGCTGGATATATTGATGTAATAATAAACGAAATGCTTCCCAAAATTGACGAAGAAAATCTCGCAGATTACATCGACGCTTTCCTTGAAACTGGCTATTTTTCCATTGAAGAAACAGAAAAAATTATGGAAGCTGGAAAGAAATACGGCTTGACCGCAAAAATCCACGTCAATCAATTTACCGCCATCAACGGAATCGAAGCTTGCGTAAAACATAACGCGCTGTCTGTCGACCACCTTGAAATTGTAACCGATGAAGACATTGAAATCTTGAAAGATTCTGAAACAATGCCGGTTGCTTTGCCGTCGTGTTCTTATTTTATCAGCATTCCGTACACGCCAGCCAGAAAAATGATTCAAGCCGGTTTGCCAATTGCTTTAGCCTCTGATTTCAACCCAGGAACGACACCTTCTGGAAATATGAATTTCGTGGTTGCAACCGCTTGCATCAAAATGAAAATGACTCCAGAAGAAGCGATAAATGCCGCTACAATAAACGGCGCTTATGCCATAGGAATTTCTGAAACTCACGGTTCAATCACAAAAGGAAAACGCGCTAATTTAATTATTACAAAACCCATAACTTCTTATTATCAAATGCCTTACGCCTTTGGAACTAATTTAATTGATGAAGTAATTATTGAAGGAAAATTGATTTAAAAATTACACGGAGATTCTGAAAAAACAAACACAGATTTCTCAGATTTGCACAGATTTTTAAGTTATATTAATCGACGATCTTGTTTTCGAGGAACGAGGAATCCCCGCAAAATTTTCCATTTAGTGAGATGGGTAGAAATGGGCTAAAGCCCATTTTATTGAAAATTGCTCCCGCAAGTCGGCTTTAGCCAAATAGAAAGCACAAAAAAAGGAGCCAAATCGGCTCCTTTTAATTGCAGTTTAAGTTCTTGATGTTTTGTTTGTTATTTCAGCGTAAAGCTTGTTTTTGAAACCAAAGTTCCTTTGTCAAAAATGTTTACAAAGTAAGTTCCTTTTTCAAAATCAACGCCGTTGTTATCTAAAGATTCACAAACATCAACCGATTTATTTTCATAAGCAACAGTTGTTGTAAAGCTATAAGTTAACGTTTGGTCGCCAAAATTCTCAACTCTTTTCTCTCCTAAAACATTGTTTTTGCTATCGATAATTTGAACATAATACAATTTATCTCCAGATTGTGCCACTTCATTTTGCGCGATTGAGAAACAAACTTTTAATTTGTCAGCTCTTCTCGCTCTTTCAGTAACCACTTCTCTACCTGAACTTTTCTCTTTAATCGCTTGAGTTCTCAAGTTCATTACGATAAGTTTTTGAGCTTTTTCAACGGTTTTAGCTAAGTTTTCGTTTTGGATAACCAAGGTATCATTAAACCTGATTTTCTCTCCAAGAGCCATATTTAAGCTGTCCACTTTTGAAACCAAAGTCATATTTTGGTCTTTTAGCAAGCCATTTTCTTTAACCAAAGCTTGGAATTTAGAATTTAAAGCGTTGTATTGAGCTTGGATTTTCTTCAAAGAAGCAACATCTCCTTTTGATTTTTCAAGATCTGCCATCAATTTGACAACTTTTTCTCTTTCCGCAATTAATTCGTCAGAAACTGAAGTGTTTTCTGCAATTGCAGCATCTAATTTTGTCTTTAGCAAAGTAAGTTCTTCCATTGCTGTGTCTTTGTCTTTAACTAAAGCCGTTTCAGTAGTTTTTGCATCACTGCTGATTTTGTACATGTAAGCTAAACTCCCCGCGAGCAAGATTGCTAAAACGACGATTATCGCCTTTAGACTTGAATTGTTTTTTTGATTTTCCATAATGGTTAGTGGTAAGGTTTAAAACAAATTAAATATAATTTTGGGGGATTTCTGAAAGTGTTAACGTAAATTTATATAATTATATTATTTTTGGAGTAAATATTTTTTATGGAAAAACTGATTCCGTTCACAGTCCACGACTTAGCAAGAGTTACCAATTTTAGAAGTGGTGAAGTCAAATTTGGCGAAAAAATGCAGACCATTCCAAAGGACGCTGACATTGCAACATTTTTAAAAGAGTGTGACGCAAAGTTTGTGTTACTTGGTGTTCCAGAAGATATTGGAGTTCGTGCCAATTATGGACGTCCTGGCGCAGCGTCAGCTTGGGAAAGTGCCATAAAAAGCATTGCAAATATTCAACACAATCGATTCAATAAAGGGAGTTCGATTTTGGTTTTAGGCCATTTGAATGTAGAAGAAGAGATGAAAGCTGTTGAAAGTCTCGACTTTAATAATATTGACGAAAGAAAAGAACTTTCAAAATGGGTTGAAAAAATCGATAAAGAAGTTTCTCATATTATTTTCACGATTGTCAAAGCAGGAAAAATTCCGATTGTTATTGGCGGAGGCCATAACAATGCCTACGGAAATATAAAAGGAACTGCTTTAGCAAAAGGAAAAGCCATTAATGCAATCAATTTTGATGCACATTCTGACTTTAGAATTTTAGAAGGAAGACACTCTGGTAATGGATTTTCGTATGCTTTTGAAGAAGGTTTTTTGAAAAAATATTTTGTCTTTGGTTTGCATGAAAGTTATACTTCAAAAAGTGTTTTGCACGAAATCAAAAAATTGGAAGACCGAGTAAGAATCAACACTTATGACGAAATAAATATCAGAAAACAGAAAGATTTTAGGCAAGAAATGGAAAAAGCTTATACTTTCATCAAAAATGATTTTTATGGCGTTGAAATCGACTTAGATTCCATACCAAATATTCCTTCGAGTGCAATGACTTTAAGCGGTTTTTCTGTAGAAGAATTGCGACAATTTATTCACTTTTTTAGTCAAAACGAAAATGCCGCCTATTTACATATTTGTGAAGGAGCTCCAGATTTAGGTGATGAAAAAAACAGCCACTTGGTTGGTAAATTAATTGGTTATTTGGTAACAGATTTCATCAAAGCCAAAAGTGAATTAGAATAAAATGAATATACTTCTCATTGAAGACGACAAACGAATCAGCGACTTTGTAATCAAAGGTTTAGAAGAAAACGGATTTTCTGTAAGCCTTGCTATTACGGGAGAAATCGCCCGAGAAATGGTATCAGAAAACGAATGGGATATCATTTTGATGGACATCATGCTTCCCGGAATCGACGGAATTCAGCTTACCAAATTGATTCGTTTCAAGAAGAACCACACTCCTATTTTGGTCTTAAGCGCTCTCGATGACGCTGATAACAAAGTTTCAGCTTTGGATAGCGGAGCCGATGATTATTTGGTAAAACCCTTTCATTTTAAGGAATTAATTTCAAGAATAAACGCTTTAACACGAAGAACAAAATTCAATTATAAAGAAAAAGAACAGGTTTACATTTGCCATAATTTAAAAGTAAACCTCGATGAACACTCGGTTTTTCAAAACGAAAATCCGATTGATTTGTCACCAAGAGAATACAAATTATTGCTTTTTCTTTTAGAAAATAAAAATAAAGTGGTTTCCCGAACGCAGATTTTAAATGCCGTTTGGGGAATCAATTATGACAATAATACTAATGTTGTTGATGTCTATATTTCGTATCTTAGGAATAAAATCGACGAAAACCAGTACAAATTCATCCATACCATTAAAGGAACTGGATATATGCTTAAAGAGTAAAAAATAATCTGTGCTAATCTGTGAAATCTGTGTCAAAAATTCAACAGTAAATTCATACAGAATCTCTTAATTCTTAAATCTTTAAAATTTTCAATATAAATCAATGAAACTCCGAAACCGCCTAACGCTCATTTCATCCGCCACTTTTGGGTTTGTGTTCATTATCGCTTCGGTTTTGATTTATATTTCGTTTTACAATAGTTCTGAAAAAGTAGTTTTTAAAGAATTGCAGAAAACGTGCTTGCTTTCAGCGATTTATTACCTTGAAAAAGATGAACTTCCAAATTATGAGCATTCGGCGATTAAGGAACAATTTGAAGAAAACATCCAGAATGACATCGTTCGGGTTTATGACGAATACAACAGAATTGCTTTTGGAAACAAGGAAACAGACCGAAATATTAATGCTCAAAATTTAGAATTTATCCGTAAAAATAAAAAGTTGAGTTTCAAGTCCAACAATCATTTTTACTACGGAATTTTCTACAACGATAATCAAGGAGATTTTGTGGTTTTTGTTAAAACAACTAGCGAAGTTTTTAATTCCCAAACCAATCGATTATTGGTAATTATGATTATCGTTTTATTCGCTGGATTGTTTTTAATTTTTCTGCTGAGTCGATTACTGTCAAACATTGCTTACAAACCAATTACAAAAGTTATTGATCAAGTTAATTCTATGGAATTGAATAATTTAGACAAACCTATATCAAGTTCTAATACAAATGACGAAGTTCAAGATTTGATTACTACTTTCAATAATTTATTAAGCAGATTATCCGATACTTTTGCAATTCAAAGGAATTTTATCAATTATGTTTCACACGAATTTAAAACACCTTTGGCTTCCATCTCTGGAAATTTAGAAGTGTTTGCTCAAAAGGAAAGAACGCCGGAAGAATACCAAAAAGTGACTTCCGAAGCGTTGGAAAATGTCTATCACATTGAAGAAATTCTGAACAATTTGATGATGCTTTCTGGTTTGAAAACTATTAATTCTGACAATGAAACTTTCCGAATTGACGAAACCGTTTTCAATATAAATGACAAGATTTTTGAAGTTTATAACAACCAAGAGATAAAAATCGACTTGGAAGTTATGGACGAAAAATTGCTTTCAGTCAAAGGAAGCGAAATGCAGATTCAATTGGCACTCTATAATTTAATTGAAAATGCGGTGAAATATTCCAACCAAAATCCGATAAGAATCTCACTTTCTGAAAGCAATAATCAACTCCTAATTACAATTGAAGATTTCGGAAAAGGCATTCAAAAAGACGATTTGAATTTGGTACAGCAAACTTTTTATCGAGGTAAAAATGTCGGCAATATCAAAGGAAGCGGAATCGGTTTGTCTCTAGCCACAATAATCTTCAAACAAAATAATATCCAATTTTTTATCACTTCAGAAGAAAACTCGGGAACCCAAATTACGCTACTATTTCCAAAACTCTAATCGTTTTCTAATTTTGAATTAACCTACTCTTAATGTGAGTCAAATTTGGCTGTAATCTTTGCATGATAGCTTTGCAGTCATAAAAAGATACACATTGAAAAGTATAGTAATTTCCGGAATTTTTGTCGCTTTTTGCTTTCAAGCGAACGCACAAAATACAATTCTAAAGGACACAATCAACATTTCTAGAGCGGAAGCCGAAACTATTTTCTTGAAAAATAATTTAAAGCTTTTGTCTGAAAAACTCAACATTGACCAAGCCGAAGCGCAAGTGGTTCAAGCCAAATTATGGCCAAATCCCACGCTTGAAGTCAGCGAAATTAACTTGTGGTCAAATGCTTATTCGGAGCAACTTCCTCCTATTTCTGGCAACTGGGGAAAAACTTCGCAAGTTGGAGTGAGCTTGGAACAAATGATTCAAACCGCTGGAAAACGCAAAAAAATGATTGCGATGGAAAAAGTTGGTATGGAAATGGCGCACGAATATTTCAAAGATTTTCTTCGCGTTTTAAAAGTAGAATTTCGTAGCAATTTGACCGATTTACAATATGTACAGCAAAAGCAAGACATCTACAAAAAGCAATTGAGTTCAATGCAAAAATTGTTGAAAGCCTATGAAAATCAATCCAAACAAGGAAACATCAGCCGAAGCGAATTCATCAGATTGAAAGCTTCAGAATTGGAATTTTTAAAGGAAATCGGCGATTTGCAAAAGGAAAATAATCAATTGCAAAAAGAACTTAAAACCTTGATGAACCTTCCTTCGTCAAGCCACTTAAAAATTATCAACGACAAATTTGTTCCTGAATTATCAAAGTTGAATTTCATCAACTTGGCTGATTTGACTTCTTCCGCTTTAGAAAATCGTCCTGATGTAAAAGTTTCGATTTTGGAAGAAAAATACAATGAACGCAAATATAAATATGAATTGGCGCAACACACGCCAGACGTGACTTTCGGAATAAATTATGACCGTGGAGGGAACATTATGAATGACTTTGTGGGAATCGGTTTTTCAATGGATTTGCCTTTTTTCAATAAAAATCAAGGAAATATAAAATCGGCGAAATTTGATATTGAAAAAAGTAAGTATGCCAAAACAGAAAAATACAACGAGGCTCAAAACGAAGTGATTAAAGCTTTTGAAGATGTTTTGATTGCTAAAAAAATGTATGAAAACACCAATGAAGAATACGAAAAAGATTTAGATACGCTTTTGGAAAGTTATTTCAAAAATTTTGCCCAAAGAAACACAAGTATGCTCGAATACCTTGACTTTGTGGAAGCTTACCTTCAAAATAAAACCATCATTTTAGATTCAAAAAAAGAATTAAACGAGCATTTTGAGGAACTGCAATTTGTCATCGGGAAAGAACTTTAATAAAAACTCACTCAAAAATATTATGAAATACACTTATTATTTATTCCCAATCCTCTTTCTTTTCAGTTGTCAAGAAAAAGAAGTCATTCCAGAAAAAGACGATAAATTCTGCCTGAACGAAGACATTAAAAAGAAAATTACCATTCAAGAAGTCAAAAAAGAAGCCGTTTTAGAAACTTTTTCTTTGACAGGAAGCGTGACGTACAACGCTGACAACGTGGTTCAATTTACAAGTTTGGTTAACGGAATTGTGAACAATACCTTTTTCTCTTTAGGTGATTATGTCAAAAAAGGACAAGTTTTGGCTGAAATAAAAAGCACAGAATTAAACGGATTGCAATCTGAAAATAAGTCGTTGACTTCGCAATTATTGGTGGCTCAACGACAATTGGCTTCCACAAAATCAATGTATGAAGACGGAATTGCTTCCCAAAAAGATTTGATTCAAGCGGAAAGCGAAGTGAATGTTTTAAAATCTTCATTGGAAAATATTAAAGGAAATTTGGCTTTGTATAGCGCAAGTTCAGAGAAATCGGTTTTTCAGATAAAAGCACCTTCTAACGGATATATTGTGGCGAAAAATATGAGCTCAGGAATGCAGATTTCCGAGGGAAGCGAACCTTTATTTACCATTTCAGATTTGAATGAAGTTTGGGTTATGGTCAATATTTATGCGACAGATATGCAAAATATCCGAGAAAATATGGACGTTAAAATCAAGACTTTGGCATATACTGATGAAACTTTCACCGGAAAAATTACGTCGCTTTCTCAAGTTTTTGATTCGGAAGAACGCGTTCTGAAAGCACGAATTGTGATGAAAAACAAAGACTTGAAATTAAAACCAGGAATGTCAGCGGATATTATTTTGAACAAGGAAACCAAATTCACCGAACCGATGATTGCAATTCCCACAAAAGCGATGATTTTTGATAACAACGTAAATTTTGTAGTGGTTTACAAAGGCGATTGTGATTTGGAAATTCGACAAGTACAACCGACTACTCAAAATTCTGAAACTATTTATTTCGAGAAAGGAATTTCAGAAAACGAAAAGATTATTTCAAAAAATCAGCTTTTGATTTATGAAAGCTTGAGGTAATTTTTTAAATCAAAAATTAAACACATAATTGTCTTTCCGACGAAGGAGGAATCCTAGCATCATGAATAACTAACGAAGATTCCTCCTTCTTCGGAATGACAAAATTATTGATAAAACTTATTTAAAAAATATATGCAAAAGTTTGTACAAAATTTAGTCGCGTTTTCGCTAAAAAACTCGCTTATCGTGTTCTTTGCGACGGGACTTTTACTCGCGGCGGGAATCTACAGTTACATCCACACGCCCATTGAAGCGTTTCCAGATGTGACGAATACGCGCGCGAGAATTATTACGCAATGGCCAGGAAGAAGTGCCGAAGAAGTAGAAAAATTCATCACGTTGCCGATTTCAAAAGAAATGAATACCATTCCAAAAAAGTCGGAAGTTCGTTCGATTTCATTGTTTGGATTGTCGGTTGTCACGGTTTTATTTGAAGACGATGTCGAAGATTTTTATGCCCAACAATATGCGTCGAATCGAATGGCAGGCATTGATTTACCTGAAGGAAGTGATATTTCGATTGAGCCTCCGTATGGCGCGACAGGAGAAATTTTTCGTTATGTAGTAAAAGGCGATTTGCCAATTAAGGAATTGACGGCGATTCAGGATTGGGTCATTGAGCGAGAATTGGTTTCCGTTCCCGGAGTTGCCGATGTAGTGAGTTTTGGTGGTGAAGAAAAGGTGTATGAAATAAAAATTAATCCGACAGAATTGGTGAATTACGGACTTTCTCCGTTGGATGTTTATGAAGCGGTTTCGAAAAGCAATATCAATGTTGGCGGTGATGTGATTCAGCGTGGCGACCAAGCTTATGTGGTTCGTGGCGTGGGATTGCTTGATAACATTGAAGATATCGGCAATATTTTGATTCAAGTGAAAGGCTCCACTCCTGTTTTGGTCAAGCACGTTGCCGAAATTTCGATTGATGCAAAACCCAGATTGGGACAAGTTGGTTTGGACAATGAAGATGATTTGGTGGAAGGAATTGTGGTGATGCTTCGCGGTGAAAATCCGAGTGAAGTGATTGAAAATCTAAAACTTAGGATCGATGATTTGAACGAAAGAGTTTTGCCGAAAGGCGTTCAAATCGTTCCGTTTATCGACAGAACTGAATTGGTCAACACCACTGTTCATACGGTAACGAAAAATCTTATCGAAGGAATTTTGCTGGTTTCCTTAATCGTTTTCATCTTTTTATACAATTGGCGAACGACGGTTATTGTGGCTTCCGTGATTCCGCTTTCGTTTTTATTTGCAATTACAATGCTGAAAATACAAGGACTTCCGGCAAATTTAATTTCGATGGGTGCTTTAGATTTCGGACTTTTATTGGAAGGAACGCTCGTCATTGTCGAACAGGTTTTTGTATCGCTCGAAAAGAAAGCACATAAAGTTGGAATGGAAAAATTCAACAAAATGTCGAAAATGGGCTTGATAAAAAAGAGTGTAGGAAGCGTGGCAACCTACATTTTCTTCGCCTTGATTATTTTGATTGTAGCCTTGATGCCGATTTTCTCCTTCCAAAAAGTGGAAGGAAAAATGTTCTCGCCGTTGGCATTTACGTTAGGATATGCTTTACTTGGCTCGCTGATTTTAAGTTTGACGTATGTTCCGGCGATGTGTAAAGTTTTGTTGACGAAAAATATAGTGGAGAAAGAAAATATGATTTCGAGATTTTTCAGAGTAAATCTATTCAAACTTTTCAATTTTAGTGCCAAGAGAAAAAAACAGACAATTGCAGTTTTCTTAATCATTCTTGCTATTTGCGCCGGAAGATTTGCTTTTTATGGTTCAGAATTTATTCCGAAATTAAATGAAGGCGCGGTTTATATCAGAGCGACTTTGCCAAACAGCATCAACTTGGAAGAATCGACGCGATTGACAAAAGAGATGAAAAAAAAATTGCAAAAATTTGAAGAAGTACAATTTATTTTGACGCAAACTGGCCGACCAAATGATGGAACTGACCCAACAGGTTTCTTTAATATCGAATTTAACGTACAATTAATTCCGGAAAAAGAATGGAAACGGAAACTTTCGAAAGAAGAATTGATTGCCGAAATCAAAAAAGTTTTGGATGATTATCCTGGAATTAATTTTGGCTTCAGCCAGCCAATTCAGGACAATGTGGAAGAATATGTGGCCGGAGTAAAAAGTCCGTTGGTGATTAAGATTTTTGGCGAAGATTTAGAAGAACTAGAAAAATATGCCGGACAAGTGGCAAATTCCATCAAAACCGTGGACGGAATTGAAGATATAAATGTTTTCAAAAACATTGGTCTTCCCGAACTGAGAATTCAGCTTCACGATGCGCAAATGGCAAAATATGCGGTCACGACGGCCGATGCGCAAGCGGTTATTGCAATGACAATTGGCGGTCAGGCAGCGTCCACTTTTTACGACCAAGAAAGAACTTTTGATATCAGAATCCGTTTTCTGAAAGAATATCGCGATTCTAAAGAAAAAATTGAGACAATTTTGATTCCAACGATGGACGGAAAACAAGTGCCTTTGAAAGAAATTGCGACGGTGAGTTATAAAACCGGACCTACATTTATTTACCGCGAAGGAAACAGCCGATACATCGCGATTGGTTTTGCCATCGAAGGACGAGATTTGGGAAGTACAATCGCGGAAGCGCAAGCAAAAGTGGCAAAAGAAGTCAAGCTTCCGAAGCAGAATACGATGAAATGGGCTGGTGAATTTGAAAGCAAAGAACGCGCTTCAAAGCAATTGGCAATGATTGTTCCGGTTGTTTTGATTTTCATTATGTTCTTGCTGTATTTTAATTTTGGAAATGTGAAAGACACATTATTAGCCTTAAGTACAATGCCTTACGCTTTTATCGGAGGATTTATTTCACTTTGGGCAACGGGAACAATTTTCGGAATTTCCGCAGGAATTGGATTCATCATCTTATTTGGAGTCAGCGCCATCGACGGAATCGTATTGATTGGCGTGATGAAAGAAAATTTAAAAGCAGGAATGGGCTTGCGAAAAGCAATTTCCGAAGGCGTTCACAGCAGAATTCGTCCCGTCGTGATGATTGCGTTGATGGGTTCATTGGGACTGCTTCCGGCGGCATTATCAACCGGAATGGGTTCTGAAATCCAAAAACCATTGGCCATTATGATCGTTGGAGGAATTGTAATCTGTATGATTTTGTCGTTAACCGTTTTACCGCAGGTGTTTTATTATGCCTACAGAAAGAAGCACGAGTAGTTTTATAATGATTGGTTTATTATTGTATTGTGCGATTAAAGCTCCATTAATTTGGAGCTTTTTTTTTAACCGCAGATTCGCAGATTTTTTCTCCACAGATTGTAAAAATTCTAAAATTAATAAAATACAAACACATAAAAAATCTGCGAATCTGCGGTCAAACATCTTTAAATAATAAAAACTATCTTTGTACCGTCTTTGCGAAAATTGCAGAGAATTAATTTACATTTTATGTTATTCGAAGATTTATCACTTTCCAAAAGTATACAGCGAGCCGTTTTTGAAATCGGTTATTTGGAAGCAACGCCAATTCAAGAAAAATCAATCCCGATTATTTTAGCGGGAAATGACCTTGTCGGCTGCGCACAAACCGGTACCGGAAAAACAGGCGCATTTGCAATTCCTATCATTCATCATATTCACCGCATTGTTGGTTCGTCAAAAAAGGCAAAAGTTATCAGAACCCTTGTCGTTACTCCCACTCGTGAGTTAGCAGTTCAAATCGGGCAAAGTTTTGAAACATATGCAAAATATACGAATTTAAATCAGCTGACCATTTTTGGTGGCGTTTCCCAAGTGCCGCAAGTCGACACTTTGAAAAAAGGCGTTGATATTTTGATTGCAACACCAGGAAGATTATTGGATTTGCACAAGCAAGGTTTTATTGATTTAGACCATTTGCACACTTTAGTTTTAGATGAAGCCGACCAAATGCTGGATATGGGTTTCATCAACGACGTAAAGAAAATTGTGAAGCTTACGCCAAAAAACAGACAGACGCTTTTATTTTCGGCAACAATGCCAATGGCAATTCGTGAATTAGCCGAAACATTTTTGACAAAACCAGAATATGTTTCTGTTTCTCCTGTTTCTTCTACGGCCGAAACTGTGGAACAACGCGTTTATTTTGTGAACAAAGAAGACAAACGTCAGCTTTTATATCATTTGATTAAAAACGAGGACATTTCAGATGTTTTGGTTTTTTCCCGTACAAAACACGGAGCCGATAACGTAGTTAAAGCCTTGAGAAAACAAGGAATTGCTGCAGAAGCGATTCACGGAGACAAATCTCAAAACGCAAGACAGCGTGTTTTAGACGCTTTTAAAAGCAAGGAAGTTGGCGTTTTAGTAGCTACAGACATTGCAGCGAGAGGAATTGACATTGACAAATTGCCTTTTATTATCAACTTTGATCTGCCAAATATTCCAGAAACTTATGTGCATAGAATTGGAAGAACGGGTCGTGCCGGAAACGGTGGCATCGCAATTTCTTTCTGTTCAAAAGACGAAGAAGGTTATTGGAAAGATATTCAGAAATTGGTAAAAGTCAATATCAAAACCGTAAATGACCATCCTTATCCTTGGAAAGAAGGAAGTCTGGATGCGAAACCTGATTTGAGAAATAAAACCAAATTTGGAGAAAATAAAGCAAAAGAGAACAATTCAAGAAAATCTGATGCTTCAAAAAAGAATAAAAAACGCTGGTACTAACCGGCGTTTTTGTTTTAAATTTGTGAGAAATCCTACCCAAAACAAATACGAATGAAAAAACTATTTTTTACCTTTTTAATTATGTCCCAAATTACTGCTTCGGCTCAAGATTTAAAAATTATGAGCTACAATCTTCGCCTTGATACCGCAAGCGACAAAGAAAATCAATGGTCCAACCGAAAAGAATATTTAACCGATCAAGTAAAATTTTACAATCCAGATTTTATGGGAGTTCAAGAAGCTTTACCAAATCAAATGGAATATATCGACCAAGTTTTAACTTCGCATAAATTCATCGGAAAAGGTCGTGATGACGGACAATCAAAAGGAGAACACAGCGCTATTTTTTACAATTCAGATAAGTTTAAATTGTTAGAAGAAAATACTTTTTGGTTGTCAGAAACTCCGTCAACGCCTTCAAAAGCTTGGGATGCGGCCTATCCAAGAGTTTGCACTTATGGCTTGTTCCAAAATAAAACTACGAAGAAAAAAATGTGGATTTTCAACACACATTTTGACCACGTTGGAGATATCGCAAGAGCGGAAAGTTCTAAATTAATTTTGGCTAAAATAAAAGAGATTAACAAAGAAAATCTTCCTGTGGTTTTGACCGGAGATTTTAATCTGGAGTCAGAAACGCTTCCTTTAAAATTGATCAAAGAAGAATTAGACGATGCTCAAAAAGTATGCACCGGAATTGTTTTTGGTCCAGAAGGAACCTTCAGTAATTTTGAATTTAACAAACCTGTGACAATGCGAATTGACTATATTTTTATCAACAGAAATAAAATGGAAGTTACAAAATTTGCTACTTTGAGTGATTCTAAAAATTGCAGATATCCTTCTGATCACTTTCCGGTTTACGCAGAAATAAATTTCAAAAAATAATTATTTAGATCGAGCAATTTGGGCGCTGATCACTTGAAAAAGTCGAACAGGCTCAAATGGCTTGATCAAAATATCGTTCATCCCAGAAAGTTTTGCTTCGTCAGTAACTTCATCTTTGTCAAACGCCGTTAACGCTACAATTGGAACCGTAATTCCCATGCTTCTAATCATTCTAGTAGTTTCAAAACCATTGATTATCGGCATATTAATGTCCATTAAAATTACGTCGAAAACTTCAGTTTTTAAGATTTCTAACGCCGCGTAACCGTCATCAACAACAATACATTGAAAGTTATGTTTCTCAATGATTTTGCGAGTTACAAGCTGATTTATTTTATTATCTTCCACCACCAAAATTTTGTAATTTGAGGCGCTTGTGGTGTCAACATCAATATTTTCTATGTATTTTTGAGTAGTTTCTTGATTGTATTCAAAAGGAATCGTGAACGTAATTGTCGTTCCCAAATTTTCTTCGCTTTTCAAATGAATCTGGCTTCCCAATAATTCCAAAAGCTTTTTTACAATCGAAAGTCCCAAACCAGTTCCTTGGTAATCGCCTTCTTTTCGGTCAATTTGAACAAATTTTTCGAAGATCTTATTTTGGTTTTCAGGAGCAATTCCTACTCCATTGTCAGCAATTTCAAATTTTATAAAATGTAAATTCCTGTCCTTTTTTTCTAAACTTGCTTTTAATTTAATCTCGCCGTCTTTGGTAAATTTTAAGGCGTTGCTGGTTAGATTTACCAATATTTGCGAAAGACGAAGCTTATCTCCTATCAAATATTCAGGAATATTTTGATCCACATCAACAACGATTTTGTTCTGATTTTTTATCGCGATAAATTGAAGCGCCTGATTTACTTTCTCAATTTCATCCAAGACATTTAAGGGCGTTTCGTCTAAAACAATTTTTCTGTCTTCAATTTTATGAATTTGCAATAAATCATTGACCAAAGACAAAAGATATTTGGCCGAAAATTTCAAAGAATTAATATGCGGACTGTTTTCTAATTCGCGATGTTCGTCTAAAATTAAGTCAGTAATTCCAATGACGCCATACAATGGCGTTCGCAATTCGTGGGTAACTGTCGAAATAAATTGGCTTTTTAAAATCGATGATTCTTCCGCTTTATCTTTTGCAATTTTTAATTCGGCATTGTTTTCAAGCAATTGCTGGTTTACTTTTTTTCTAAATAAATTATTTCTGTAAAAAGTATAAAGTAGCAAAAGTAATACGATTAAAACCGCCAAAAACAGAACCACAATAATTTTTGAATATCTTAAATTCTTTTCTTGCGCATATTTTTCAAGCTCAATTTCGTTGATTTCTCGTTTTGATTCGTCTAATTCAATCTGGATTCCAGCAATTTGCGCACTTTTTAACTTTTCTTGGTTGTGAATTTCGTCCTTCAATTTTTCATATTGACCTTTAACGTCATACGCCAATTTAAAATCTTTGATTTGGTACAAATGTTTTGAATATTCTTCATAAGCGTCTACCAAAGCCATGTCTTGCTTATATTTTATTCCTAACTCGATCGCTTTTTTGAAGTAAAAATCTGCACTTTTTTCATTATTTTGCGAGCTATGATACATCCCAAAAAGGTTGTTCATGATCACGTGAGATTCTAAATCGCCATAATTAGAAATATTTTGGCTGATGTAATTCAAGTGTGGTAGTCCTAAAGCAAATTCCTTTTTGTTGAAATAAGCCCAAGTCAGGTTTAATTCAGTAAAAATTATTTCAGAAGTATCTTTGTTTTTTTTGGCGTAAGCTAACGACTTTTGATAATGGTAAATTCCTTTGTCATAATTCTTTAAGTCGAAGTTATAAATGTTTCCAAGGTTATTGTGGATCCAATCTTTTATCGTGTCATTGGTAGTTTTATTGGCAAAAGTCAATGCCTTTTCATAATAAGCAAGCGCTTTTTTAGTGTCAAAAAGTTCTTCATGACTGCCCGCAATCGTATTGTACGACATCGCAACGTAGTCGTACTGCTTATTTTTGTAGGCTAAGTTGAGCGCCTTTTTCGAAATCTGAAGTGACTCCTTAAATTTTAGCTCCGTCAGCAAAGCATCTGCCTCGCAGATATATTCATAAATTTCTTTTCTAACATCTTTCTTTTTCAATTCTTGGGAGAAACTGAAGTGGTACGAAAACAGCAAGAAAATAATAAATGAAATTAGTCTAATTTGGGGCATAGAATAATTAAATTTTATCCAAATATACGCTATATTTTAAAAAAAAATCTCGGACAATGCCGAGATTTTTGTAAGAACTAATTTCTAATCAGTTTTTTGTATTTGATACGTTTTGGAGTTAAATCACCGCCAAGACGTTTTTTCTTGTTTTCTTCATATTCAGAGAAACTTCCTTCAAAGAAATATACTTCTGAATTCCCCTCAAAAGCAAGGATGTGTGTACAAATTCTGTCTAAAAACCATCTGTCGTGAGAAATTACAACCGCACAACCTGCGAAGTTTTCTAAACCTTCTTCCAGCGCTCTTAAAGTATTGATATCCAAATCATTTGTTGGCTCATCTAAAAGCAAAACGTTTCCTTCTTCTTTCAAAGTCATTGCCAAATGCAATCTGTTTCTTTCACCACCAGAAAGTGTTGCCACTTTTTTATTTTGGTCGCTTCCGCCAAAGTTGAAACGCGACAAATAAGCTCTAGAATTCACTTGCTTTCCTCCCATCATGATCAATTCTTGACCGTCACAGAAGTTTTCCCAGATTGATTTATTTGGGTCAATGTTAGAGTGAGCTTGATCAACATAAGCAATTTTCACTGTTTCTCCGATTGAAAATTCACCTTTATCCGGAGTTTCTTCGCCCATGATCATTCTAAAAATTGTCGTTTTACCAGCACCGTTTGGCCCGATGATTCCAACAATTCCTGCTTGTGGCAACGTGAAATTCAAATCTTCGTAAAGCAATTTATCGCCATAACCTTTGGCAACACCTTTCGCTTCGATAACATTTGTACCCAAACGAGGTCCGTTTGGAATATAGATTTCTAGATTTTCGTCTAGTTGTTTTTGGTCTTCATTTAAAAGCTTGTCATAGTTTTGAAGACGTGCTTTTTGCTTCGTTTGACGGCCTTTTGCACCTTGACGAACCCAGTCCAACTCACGCTCTAAAGTTTTTCTTCTTTTTGAAGCTACTTTTTCTTCCAAAGCCATTCTGCTTGATTTTTGGTCTAGCCAAGAAGAATAGTTTCCTTTCCACGGAATACCTTCTCCTCTGTCTAATTCAAGAATCCATCCAGCTACATTATCCAGGAAATAACGGTCGTGCGTTACGGCAATTACCGTTCCAGAATATTGCGCCAAATGTTGTTCTAACCAAAGAACAGATTCCGCATCCAAGTGATTTGTTGGCTCATCTAGAAGCAAAACGTCTGGCTGTTGCAACAAAAGTCGGCATAAAGCCACACGTCTTTTTTCTCCACCAGAAAGCACTTTTATTGGCGTATCAGGTTCTGGAGTACGCAAGGCATCCATCGCAATTTCTAATTTTGTATCGATTTCCCAAGCGCCCAAAGCATCAATTTTATCTTGCAGAGCCGCTTGACGATCCATCAATTTGTCCATTTTATCTGGATCTGAATAATTTTCTTCAAGACCAAATAAATCGTTGATTTGGTTGTATTCTTCTAAAACCGCCATCGTTTCAGCCACACCTTCTCTTACAATTTCAATTACCGTTTTATTTTCGTCTAATTGTGGCTCTTGTTCCAAATAACCTACAGAATATCCTGGCGCAAAAACAACATCACCTTGATAGTTTTTATCAACTCCGGCGATAATTTTTAACAAAGAAGATTTTCCGGAACCGTTGAGACCAAGAATACCAATTTTTGCTCCGTAGAAAAAGCTCAGGTAAATATTTTTTAAAACTTGTTTATCACTGCTTGAGTAGGTTTTACTCAATTTCTGCATTGAAAAAATTACTTTTTTATCGTCAGACATATATTGATTATTAAATTTTTAGACTTCTTAGATTATTAGATTTCAAAGGTTTTACAACCTCTTGAAACTCATAATTCATAACTATTTTAAACTCTTCCTTTTAAAGAACTGAAAACCCAGGCAATTGCAAAAAAACCAATCCCGACGGCGCCAAATCCCCAGCCTGCAACGTCATTATAACGAAACGCACCAAGACCAATCAATAGCATTCCCATCAATATCATTATAAAAGTGGCCCATCCTAAAATGGTATTTTTATTCATCCCCATAGTTTTTTGTTTTATTCTTTTTATAGCAAGCGCAAATATCGTGATTTAAATTGTTTTTTGAAAGAATATTGCAAGCACTTAATCCTTAAAAGGAAACAATTTCTTAAACGCTTCACTGATACTTTGATGTAAAACTGTCGCGTGATTTTCTTTTTCTAATGGAAGATATTCGACTTTCAATTTTTGGTTTGACTTCTTTAAAATCGAAGCAATTTCTTGCGCTTCTTTCACCATAATCTTGTCCTCCTGCATTCCCACAGAAATATAAACGTATTGGTTCATCACTTTTTGTTGTTCGAGAAGATGATTCGCTTCTTTCAAAAGACTTTCGTTATCCCACCAAAGACTAGGGCTTACAATCAGATAATGTGTAAAAAGTGAAGGCTTTTTCAAAAGAATTTCTGTGGCCAAAAGTCCGCCGAGCGATTGCCCGATGATGTATTTTGTTTCGGTCGTTTTATAGGTTTTATTAATAAACGGTTGCAATTCTTTTTCGATAAATTCAATAAATTTTACTGAATGTCCTGTCGTTGGATAGTCTTTCTGTAAATCTTTTAAATCTGTATGAAAAGTAAAATCTCGCTTTCTATCGACATTTGCAATTCCTACAACCAAGAAATCAGGCATATTAAATTGCATTTTGTAAAATTGAACCAGGCCAACAATGTGCAAAAAATCTTCATTAGCCGAACCATCCAGCAAATAAATAACTGGATAACTTTTCGTTTTGTCAAAACCTTCCGGAAGATAAATATTTAATGTGCGGTTTTCATTAAGAATTGCTGACTTTAAAATTCTTGATTCTCCAATTGTAAAAGGTTTTACAAAATCTTGAGAATTCATTTTAAACAAACTCAAAAGCAATAAACAGGAAGTAATTATTTTAGTTTTCATAATTTGTTATTTTATCGGAATCCAAATTTCTTCCTCGCTTTCGTCGCTGTCGTTTTTATATTTTGTTCCTAAAATTTCAAAATGCGGTCGATTATCTAATGAAAAACCTGAATTTGGAAACCATTCTTGAAAAATATATTGAAAAGCTTCGCCTCCACTTTTCGGATTTCCTTTGTATTCAAAAACAGCATATTTTCCACTTTTCAACACATAAGCTTCCATTCCATTCGGAATATTTTCAAGAGAATTCACTTCCAAACCAGCCATTTTTAGAAACTCTTTTTTAGGATTAAATCCTTCAAAATAATTGCTTTCATAAATTTGAATAGAAAATAAATCCGAACCAATTGCATTTTGAATTTCGCCTTTTCGTTTCATAAATGAATTCCAAAGAAGAAATGTTTTGTTTTCAAAAATTGACATTTTTTGAGTTAAAACTACCAATTTCTTTTCAGGAAGGATTTCGATTCTAAAATTCATACGTTGAAATTAAGAAAAAATCTTCGCCAACATTTCTTTCATCAAATCGCCATTTCCTAAACTGCTTGCTCCAACACCTTTGCTTTTTACATCAATATCTCGCAATGTAGCCACAACTGCGCTCACCTTTTTCATCGGATAATTCTTCACTGCCACATCATATTCCTTTACAAAAAACGGATTTATTCCCAATGCAGAAGCCACGTTTTTAGGATTCTTGTCTTTCAATCCGTGGTATTTTAAAAGTTGAATAAAGAACCCAAAAGTCTGTCCGACGGTCACTATCAACGGATTGTCTTTTGGATTATCAGCAAAATATTTCGCAATTTGGTACGCCTTTTTTTGGTTCTTTTCGCCAATAGCCTTTCGCAATTCAAACACATTAAAATCTTTGCTGAAACCGATATTCTCTTCAATAACTTCCGGTGTAATTATGCTTCCTTGGGGTAAAATAATTGCTAATTTGTCTAATTCATTGGCAATTTTACTCAAATCGGTTCCCAGAAAGTCAACCAACATCGCCGAAGCTTTTGGTTCAATATTTAGTTTTTTCCCAGCAAGAACGCGCTTCAACCAATCTCCCACTTGGTTTTCATAAAGCTTTTTACTTTCGTAAACCAAACCATTTTTGCCCAAAACTTTGGTTACCTTTTTCCTTTTGTCAAGCGTTTTATATTTGTAAGCAAAAATCAAAACTGTCGTAGGCATCGGATTTTCAGCATAACTTTCTAACTTATCGATAGTTCGGACTAATTCCTGCGCTTCTCTCACGATAACAACCTGTCTTTCAGCCATCATCGGATACCGTTTTGCCGTGGAAACCACATCTTCGATTGTTACATCGCGACCATAAAGAATGGTTTGGTTAAAACCTTTTTCTTCTTCTGCCAAAAGATTAGCTTCCATAAATTCAGTCAATTTATCAATATAATAAGGCTCTTCTCCCATTAAAAAATAAATTGGTTTGATGTTTCCGGCTTTGATGTCGTTGACAATTTTTACTACTTCGTCCAATTGAATGTGTGTTTTATTCCTATAAATTATCTAAAATACAAAAGCTTATCGCTGTCTGCCTATTGCCTATTGCTTTTCTAAAAACTATCTTTGTCTTATGCAACAGCTCAATTTTCCTGCTTATAAATTTCGATTCAAAAATAGCGAAAATAAAGTCGCTATCTTCGATGAAATCCGTAAAAAATTTATCGTGCTTACGCCAGAAGAATGGGTGCGCCAAAACGTGGTTCAGTATCTTTTGCAGGAAAAAAAATATCCAAAATCATATATAAATGTGGAAAAATTAATTAAACTTAATGGTTTAGTTAAACGCTATGATGTTGTTGTATTTCAGCCAAATGGAAGATTATTTTTATTGATTGAATGCAAATCTACCGACATAAAAATCAGCCAAGATACTTTTGACCAAATCGCTCGTTACAATATGGCTTTAGAATCAAAATATTTAATGGTGACCAATGGCTTAAATCATTATTTTTGCCAAATGGATTATGGCGAAGAAAAATATAATTTTCTTCAAGAGCTTCCTGAATTTACGGTTTAAAAGCTGATAAATTCTAAGAAGTCTAGCAATCAAAAAATCGAAGAAGTCAAATGAAAAAAATAGCGGTCGTAATTTTAAATTGGAATGGCAAAAAATTATTAGAGGAATTTCTTCCATCGATTGTTCGATTTTCTCCGGAAGCCACTATTTATTTGGCTGACAATGCTTCTTCTGATGATTCTATTTCCTTTGTGAAAAACACTTTTTCGTCTATAAAAATCATCCAAAACACTGATAATTTTGGCTTTGCCAAAGGGTACAACCAGGCGATGCGTTTTGTGGAAGAGGACTATTATGCTTTGGTCAATTCTGATATTGAAGTGACTGAAAATTGGCTTGCTCCTATTTTAGAAATCTTTGAAAACCAACCCGAAACAGCAATCATTCAACCGAAAATTCTGGATTACAAAAACAAAGAAATGTTTGAATATGCTGGTGCTGGCGGTGGTTTTATCGACAAATATGGCTTTCCTTTTTGCCGTGGCAGAATTTTTCAATCCTTAGAAAAAGATAATAATCAGTATAATGACGAGATTGATATTTTTTGGGCTTCCGGCGCTTGCTTCTTTATTAGGAAGGAAATTTTTAGAAAATTAAATGGTTTTGACGAAGATTTTTTTGCCCACCAAGAAGAAATTGATTTATGCTGGCGCGCGTTCAACTTAAATTATAAAGTAAAATATACCGGAAAATCAACGGTTTATCACGTTGGCGGAGCGACTTTAAAAGAATCTAGTCCGCATAAAACTTTTTTAAATTTCAGAAACTCTTTGTGGATGATGCTGAAGAATGTGCCACAGCGAAAATTGTTTCAAACTATGTTTGTAAGATTGTTTTTAGACGGTCAAGCGGGAATTCAGTTCGCATTACACGGAAAGTTTCCACATCTATGGGCGATTTTGAAAGCACACTTTTATTTTTATTTATTAATTTTTAAATTTTTAAATAAAAGAGAATCAAATCAATATGTTAATTACTACAAAATAAACAGCATCGTTTACTATCATTTCATCAAAAAAGGCAAGGTATTTGAATCCAATTTTAACAATAGTTTATAGCATCGAACGTTATTTACTCTTTTATTAATCCTTAAATTTGTTAAAATCACTAAATTTTAAAACTATGAGAAAAGCTGTTTTGATACTTTCTTTAGTAGCGTTCACGTTAACCTCGTGCGGTTCAAAGAAAAAAATTGCTGAATTAGAAGCAAAAAACAAAGAGATTCAGGACTTACTGAATACGGCAACCGTTAAGCTGAACACGTGCTTGACTGAACGAGAAGCATTTGCTAATCAACTGGATTTCTTGAAAAAGAACAATTCTGACTTGATTAACAATATGGGTAATTTGACAACATTGTCGTCAAAAGGAGCTGAAAACCTTGAGAAATCATTGGAAAGCTTGAAAGAAAAAGACTTGAAAATCACAAGATTGCAAGATGCTTTGACTAAAAAAGATTCTGTGACTTTGGCAATCGTTACTAGCTTAAAAAGTTCAGTGGGAATCAGCGATCCAGACATCCAAATCAATGTGGAAAAAGGAGTTGTATTTATCTCAATTGCTGATAAATTGCTTTTCAAAAGCGGAAGTTACGTAGTAAGTGACAAAGCGAAAGAAGTTTTGGCTAAAGTGGCTAAAGTGGTAAACAGCAAACCAGATTTTGAGTGTATGGTTGAAGGTCACACAGATAACGTGCCTTACAAATCAAACGGAGTTATCCTTGACAACTGGGATTTGAGCGTGAAACGTTCAACTTCGATCATCAGAGTATTGCAAGAATTGAATGTGAATCCAAAACAATTGATCGCCGCAGGTAGAGCTGATTATATTCCATTAGTGGATAACAATTCTGCAGAAAACAGAGCAATCAACAGAAGAACAAGAATTGTGGTTCTTCCAAAAATTGATCAATTCTATGATATGATCGAAAAAGAAATGAAAAATATGTCAGCGAAACAATAAGCTGATTTTAAATAGTTTAAATGAAAAAGCAGGCCCAAAAGCCTGCTTTTTATGTATCCTCAATTTTGTTTATTAATAACCAATTAAATATTTAAATTAAGAATAGCATATGGTAAGTATTGTTATCACTAGTAGGACTTCTTAATTGGTGGTGCTAAATTATGATTAATTATTACAATAGCAAATATTTTGCCAGAAAAGTAAGAAAATTATAAGAAATCAATTGGGCCTTTTCCTTCCCTGATTACGACAGGTTCTCCTTCGGATAAATCAATGATTGTGGAAGCTTGATTGTCGCCATAACCTCCGTCAATTACCACATCAACTAAGTTTTGCCATTTCTCAAAAATCAACTCTGGATCAGTTGTATATTCAATCACATCATCATCATCATGAATAGACGTGGAAACAATCGGATTTCCTAATTGTCGCACGATTTCTAAAGCAATTGAATTATCTGGCACACGGATCCCGACAGTTGTTTTCTTCTTAAATTCCTTCGGAAGATTATTATTTCCTGGTAAAATAAAAGTGTACGGACCAGGTAATGTTCTCTTCAAAAGCTTAAAAGTCGAAGTGTCGATTTGTTTTACGTAATCTGAAATATTGCTCAAATCGTGACAAACAAAAGAGAAATTCGCTTTTTCAAGTTTAATTCCTTTGATTTTTGCAATGCGTTCTAAAGCCTTCGTGTTTGTAATATCGCAACCCAAACCATAAACGGTATCTGTTGGATAAATTACTAAACCGCCGTCTTTCAAAACTTTAACTACCTTTGCAATCTCTTTTTCGCTTGGATTTTGAGGGTATATTTTTATAAATTGTGCCATAAAATTGTAGTTGTGTTCTTATAAAGTTACAACTTTTTCTTTAAAAATGCATTATGATAAAACATCCAATCTCGCAAAACGAAGCAATAATTTTTTGATGCCGCCCACTTCAAATTTAATTTCCGCCTTTTTATCAGCGCCAACTCCTTCGATATTTAAAACCTCGCCTTTTCCAAAACGTTCGTGCATCACAACATTTCCAACATTCAACTTGCTATCCGGAAGATTCGATGAACTCACAGAAGAAGATCCGTTTGAGGATACGGGCTTCAGTCTTCTCACGCTGGTATTTGGTTCAGAATCTTCACCATATTTCTTTGGAGGAATTCCTGCTTGTGGTTTATTCAAACGCAATTTCGATTTATCAACGTCGCCAAAAACATCAATATCAATCATTGGTTTATAGCGATAACTTCCTTCATTTGGAGTCAAATATTCTAAAAATTGTCCGTGAATTTCTTCAATAAATCGTGATGGTTCTGAGTCTGTCAATTTTCCCCAACGGTAACGCGATTGCGCATACGTCAAATAAGCTTGATGTTCGGCTCTTGTTAAAGCCACATAAAACAAACGTCTTTCTTCTTCCAATTCACTTCTCGTGCTCATTGACATTGCACTCGGAAACAAATCTTCTTCCATTCCCACGACAAAAACGTATGGAAATTCAAGTCCTTTTGCCAAGTGAATCGTCATCAAAGCAACACGATCATCGTCGCCTGTATCTTTATCTAAATCGGTTGCCAAAGCCACATCTTCCATAAATTCAGAGAGAGCGCCTCTCGCACCATCAATTTCTTTTTGGCCTTCAATAAAATCTTTGATACCGTTTAATAATTCTTCGATATTCTCCAATTTGGCAATACCTTCAGGCGTGCCGTCTTTTTTCATTTCTTGAATCAAACCCGTTTTTTTCGTCACATGTTCTGACAAATAAAACGCATCTTGATTTTGATCAATCACTTGAAAACTCTTGATCATGGTTACAAAATCAGAAATTCTGCCACGAGTTCCGGTGTTTAATTTCAAGTCAATTTTGTCGATATGTTCCATCACCTCAAAAATCGAACGCTTGTAATGATTGGCAGCAATTGTCAGTTTTTCAACCGTCGTATCGCCAATTCCACGCGCCGGATAATTGATCACACGAATCAAAGCTTCTTCATCTTTTGGGTTGATAATCAATCGCAAATAAGCCAAAACGTCCTTGATTTCTTTTCTTTGGTAGAAAGACAAACCTCCATAAATTCTATATGGAATGTCGCGTTTTCTCAAGGCGTCTTCCATCGCACGCGATTGTGCATTGGTTCGGTATAAAATGGCGAAGTTTCCGTTGTTCATCTGGTTTTGCATCTTTTTTTCAAAGATTTCTCCAGCCACAAAACGACCTTCTTCACCGTCAGTTAAACTTCGATGTACTTTAATTTTTGGACCATCATCATTAGCCGTCCAAACAATTTTATCTAATTTGGTTTTATTTTTATCAATGATGGAATTCGCCGCTTCAACAATATTTTTTGAAGAACGGTAATTTTGTTCCAATCTATAAGTTTGAACTCCAGCGTAATCTTTTTGGAAGTTCAAAATGTTGTTAATATTCGCGCCTCGGAAAGCATAAATACTCTGAGCATCATCCCCAACCACGCAAATATTTTGGAATTTATCTGATAAAGCCCTAACAATCAGATACTGAGAGTGATTTGTATCTTGGTACTCATCAACCAAAATATATCTGAAACGATTTTGATATTTTGCCAAAACATCTGGAAAAAGATTCAGCAATTCATTGGTTTTCAATAATAAATCATCAAAATCCATTGCGCCAGCTTTGAAACATCTTTCCACATAAGCTTGGTAAATTTCACCCAAACGAGGTTTTTTTGACATTGCGTCTTGTTCCTGCAATTCTGGATTATTGAAATATGCTTTTACGGTAATCAAGCTATTTTTATAGGAAGAAATTCTGCCCAAAATTTGTTTTGGTTTGTAAACATCTCTATCCAATTGCATTTCCTTAATAATCGAGCTGATTAATCGAACGGAATCTTGCGAATCATAAATCGAGAAATTTGACGGATAACCTAATTTATCAGCTTCAGAACGAAGAATTCTGGCAAAAACCGAGTGAAAAGTTCCCATCCAAAGGTTTTTTGCTTCGGTTGAACCCACAATATCAGAAATACGCTTTTTCATTTCACGAGCGGCTTTGTTCGTAAAAGTCAATGACAAAATGTTGAACGCGTCAACGCCTTGGTGCATCAAATAAGCAATTCTGATGGTTAATACTCTGGTTTTTCCTGAACCTGCTCCCGCAATGATGATCATTGGCCCATCTTTTTGAAGAACTGGCTGTTGTTGGGCATCATTAAGCTGGCTAATATATTGTTGCATTTTTTTCTGTTTTCAAATGCAAAAATACGGAATATATTGGTGATTTGCGAACTTGGAAATAAGCTTTTGTTGCTTTAAATTTTCAGTTATTAAAGCTTTGAAAAATAATTATTTAGAAAAATTTTCGATTGTTCTAAAAGTCAAATTTACTCTCGGAGATTGAACCGTTTTCGTCGGAGGCAATCGATGCAACCAATGAGTTTGTGTTTCATCTTTCATCACAATTAAACTTCCGGGCTCGAGAATAATATTGACAACTTCTTTTGATTCTTTGTGTTTAAACGCAAATTTTCTTGTTGCTCCAAAACTTAATGAAGCAATCGCGCCATTTTTCTTCAGATCTTTTTCGCCGTCGCTGTGCCAAGCCATTCCTTCTTCGCCCGAATGATAGAGATTTAAAAGACAAGAATTGTAAGTTTCTCCCGTAATTTCTTCAACATTTTTTTTCAACTCCAAAAGTTCGTGTGTCCAAAAAAGTGCTTTTTTAGTCCTATTTGAGTAAGTGTATTCAAATTCAGAATCTCCATACCAAGCCACTTTTCTCTTGGTTACAATCAACTTTCCAAAAATAATCGCTTCATCATTTTTCCAGTCAATTTCCGAAAAAAGCGTCTGGTAATAATGATTGGCTTCCGCTTGCGAAAAAACTTTTCCATAATAATTTACCGTTCCATCTTTCGGAAGTAAATTTCTATCCGCGCCTATTTCGGTATTGAATAAATCCATAGTACAAATATCTTTAATTTAAATTTAGTAGATTTTGATTTCTTTCGAAAGCTTTTCCGCCTTACCTTTAAAATTATTGAAAATTGTAAGTATGGAATCTAAATCAGCTCAAAAATACGAATGCATCATCTTTGATTGCGACAATGTTTTGGTCGATACCGAAGCGATAATGTTATCCGTTTTAGTAGAAATTGTGAAAGATTTTGGCGTAAATATGACCGTTGAGGAAGCTGTTTATAAATTCTGCGGAAAGCCGATGCAAGAAATAATAAGCAACTTAGAAGCAATTGCAAATTCCAAATTTCCGGAAGATTTTGAGTCAAGATATAGAGCGATTTCCTATGAAAAATTCCGAAAAGAATTACAACCAAAAGATGGCGTTCAAGAATTATTGGCAAAAATCGAAGTCCCGTTTTGCGTAGCTTCCAACGGGCCAAGACAAAAAATCGAACTAAATCTCGGCTTAACCGGATTATTACAATTTTTTACGCCAGAAACAATTTTTAGCGCTTACGACATAAATCACTGGAAACCAGATCCACAAATTTATATTCACGCTTCAAAGGCAATGGGATTTCTTCCTTCGCAGTGCGTTGTAATTGAAGACAGTCTTCCGGGAATTGAAGCTGGAATCAAGGGTGGCTTCAAGGTTTATGGTTTATCAAACGGATTTAATCATCAAGAATTAGCAGAAAAAGGTGCTATCGTTTTTAATGACATGCGTGAACTTAACACTCTTTTAAGAATTAAAAAATAAAATTTCGCTTGATCTAAATCGTCATAAAATTGCCATATCAATAATTTTTAGAACTTAAAAATACATTTCATTAAAAATTGTTCTAAAAATTTTCTTTAATTTGTACAAACACAAACTAAATGCAATTCAATCCTGAAGATTTAGACCAGCGTGCAATTTACAAATTGCTCACTGGAGCGATAATTCCCCGCCCAATTGGCTGGATTTCCTCAATAAGCGAAGATGGAATTCCAAATCTCGCTCCTTTTTCCTTTTTTAATGTCGTTGGCGACGATCCGCCACACGTAATGTTTTCAACTTCTCACGCGAATAATCATAAAAAAGATACATTGAATAACGTTTTGACAACCAAGCAATTTGTGGTCAATATGGTTACAGAAGAAATTGTCGAACAAATGAATATCACGGGACAAAATGTGCCACACGATGTGAATGAATTTGAATTAGCAGGCCTTACTCCTATTGATTCTATCAAAATTAAACCACCCAGAGTTTTAGAAAGTCAGGTTTCTTTTGAATGCGAATTGGTGCATCATTATACTTTAGAAAATCACAAATTTGGAGGTGGAACAATCATCATCGGAAAAATCGTGATGTTTCATTTCAACGACGAAGTATTGCTTGAAAATCACAAAATAAATTTAGAAAATTACAAGCCAGTTTCAAGATTGGCTGGCGCCGGATATGCAAAACTCGGAGAAATTTTCGACATAAAAAGAACTTAATTTTTTCAGAAAAACATCATGAAAATAGCAGTAATTGGTGGCGGTCCCGGAGGTTTATACTTTTCGATTTTGGTCAAAAAAGCGATTCCAGATTGTCAAATTGATCTTTATGAACGCAATAAAGCAGACGATTCTTTTGGTTTTGGAGTGGTTTTTTCGGATGAAACTTTGAGTGAATTTTTGACAAGAGATCCAAAATCATACAACTTGATCAGAAGCCGTTTTGCTTACTGGGATGATTTGGATGTTGCCAGAAACGGAGAAAAGATCCGCATTACCGGAAACGGTTTTTGTGGCTGTTCCCGAAAAACTTTGCTTCAATTATTGCAACAGCGCTGTAAAGAAGAAGCTGTAAATTTACATTTTGAGCACAACGTTGATGATCTTTTACAATTCAAAGATGCCGATGTAATTGTCGCTGGAGACGGAATAAACAGCGGAATAAGAGAACAATTTAAGGAAGATTTTGGAACTACAACTGTATTGCAAAAAAATAAATTTGTTTGGATGGGTTCCACAAAACCATTGGACGCATTCACTTATTTTTTCAGAGAAACGCCCCACGGAACTTTCGTCGCGCATACGTATCAATATGAAGAAGGAATGAGCACGTGGATTTTTGAAACAACCGAAAACACTTGGGAAAAGGCTGGTTTTGAAACTACTAATGAAGAAGATACGATCCAAAAACTTTCAGATATTTTCAAGGAAGAATTAGACGGCCACGGACTGATTTCGAACAGATCGCATTGGCGAAATTTCCCAATAATTACGAATAAAAATTGGTATAAAGATAATGTTGTTTTGCTTGGAGATGCCAAAGCTACAGCACATTATTCGATTGGTTCTGGAACAAAATTGGCGATGGAATGTGCGATTGCTTTGGCCGATTCTATTGTTGAAAATCAAGATAATATCCAAAAAGCTTTTCAAGAATACGATAACAAACGTCGCCAGCGCGTTGAAATGATTCAGCACGCCGCAAAGGTTTCGCTTGAATGGTTTGAAGATATGGATCGCCATATAAAACACAATTTTTTGCCGTTCGCTTTTGGCGTAATGACGCGCTCCAAGAAAGTGACTTTTGAAAATTTAGCCATAAGAGATTCGTCTTTTACTGATGCGGTTTTAGCAAATTTTAATCAGTCAATTGGAAATGAAAATCTTAAAAATCCACCTGCTTTTTCGACTTACTATTTAAGAAAAATGCACTTGCAAAATAGAATTGTGATGGCGCCGATGGAACAATATTCTGCTGAAAACGGATTGATTTCTGACTGGCATTTGGTTCATTATGGAAGTCGTGCAATTGGCGGCGTTGGACTGATTATTACAGAATCTGTTGCTGTTTCAGATATTGGAAAAGTTACTTTAGGTTGCGCAACGATAAATACTAAAGAACAGATAGATAGTTGGAAAAAAGTTATTGAATTTGTACATAAAAATAGTAAAGCAAAAATAGCAATTCAACTCGGACATTCAGGAAGACGCGGTGGTGTAAAATTGCCCTCTGAAGGTTATAATATTCCGTTGGAAAAATCTTGGGACTTACTTTCAGCTTCTGCAATTCCGTATAAAAATGGAATGCCTGTTCCAAAGGAAATGGATGCGGAAGATATGAAAATGGTAATTTCAGAATTTATTCAAGCCACAGAAAATGCCGAAGAAGCTGGATTTGATATGATTGAAATTCAAGCAAACCACGGGTTTTTGCTGGCGTCCTTCCTATCGCCATTGACAAATTTAAGAACGGATGAATTTGGCGGAAGCATTGAAAACAAATTAAAATTTCCTTTGGAAGTTTTTAAAGCGGTTCGAGAAAATTTTGATCAAAACAAGCCAATTTCAATCAGAATTTCTGCTTTTGATTGGGCTGAAAACGGTATTTCTGAAGCAGATGTTTTAGAAATTGCAAAAGCATTTAAGGAATCTGGAGTCGATATTATCAATGTTTCCACAGGTTACACTGTTGCCAAACAAAAACCAGGCTATGGAAGAATGTACCAAACTCCGTTTTCTGACGCTATTAAAAATACAATTGATATTCCAACAATTACGACAGGAACGATTCAAGATATCGACCAAATTAATACGATCATCTTAAACGGAAGAGCGGATTTAGTCGCGTTGGGAAGACCTTTATTATTAGATCCAAATTTTGTCAGAAACGCTCAGGCTTACGAACAATTTGAAGCAAACGATATTCCGTGGCAATACGAAAGCGGGATTTCGCATTTGTATCCTTATAAATTAAGCGAAAGAAAAGCCGTTGAAACTATGAAAAGAGAATTGAAACCAGAAAGCCATAAGTAAAAGAGTAACTCCGACAGAGTTTTAAACTCTGTCGGAGTTAAATAAAGACTAAAAATGACACAGTACAAAGATAATTTCGCACAAAAACATCTTCCTTCGCAAAAACTCCAACCTGATTATATTTATGATGGCGAAGAATTTCAGTTGCCTGAAGATTTGAATTGCGTTGAAAAATTATTAGACAATCATATTAAGGAAGGTCGCGGACAAAATATCGCCATTCGAACTTTTGAAAAAACGTGGAATTTTCAAGATTTATATGAAAAGTCGAACCAAATTGCGCACGTTTTGGTCGATGATTTGGGCTTGATTTCTGGCAACCGCGTTTTGATTCGTTCTGCAAATAATCCGATGTTTGTGGCTATTTGGTTTGCTATTTTAAAAGCTGGCGGAATTGTTGTTGCCACAATGCCTTTGCTCCGCGAAAAAGAACTGGAAGTGATGATTGACAGCGCTGAAATCTCGCACGCTTTCTGTGATTACCGCCTCGAAGAAGCGATGGCTTCGGTAAAATCTCAATTTTTAAGACAAGTCATTACGTTTGACGGAACAGAAACTTCGACTTCAAAATTAGAAGTTTTGATGCACAACAAGCCAAAATATTTTACCAATTTTCCGAGCAAAGCCAATGATATTTGCTTAATCGGATTTACATCAGGAACTACAGGAAACCCTAAAATGACATCGCATTATCACAAAGATATTCTGCTAATTTGTGAAGCTTTTCCAAAATATGCTTTGCAGCCAAAGCCAGAAGATATTTTTACAGGAAGTCCGCCATTAGGATTCACTTTTGGTCTTGGAGGTCTGGTTTTATTTCCTTTTTATTATGGAGCTTCCACTTTTTTGATCGAAAAACCTTCGCCAGAATTATTGTTGAAAGCAATTCAGGAACACAAAGTTTCGGTTATGTTTACAGCACCAACAGCATACCGAGTTTTAGCAACAAAAGTGGCAGATTTTGATATTTCTTCGCTCAGAAGATGTGTTTCTGCGGGAGAAACTTTGCCCGAAAAAGTCTGGGATGATTGGTTTGATGAAACCGGATTGAAAATTATCGACGGAATTGGAGCCACAGAAATGCTTCATATTTTCATAGCTTCCAGCGAAGAAAATATGAAAAAAGGTTCCACTGGAAAGCCTATTTTTGGATACGAAGCAAAAATAGTTGATAAAAAAGGAAATGAATTAGGAACAAATGAACCCGGAAAATTGGCTGTCAGAGGAATCACGGGTTGCAAATATTTAAACCGAACCGACAAACAAAAAGAATATGTGCAAAACGGCTGGAACCTGACCGGAGATATTTTCAGAAAAGACGAAGACGGCTATTATTGGTTCGTGGCTCGTGGCGACGATATGATTATTTCTTCAGGATATAATATTGCGGCAATTGAAGTGGAAAGTGTGCTTTTAAAACATGAAGACATTGCTGAATGTGCTGTCGTTGGGCTTCCGGATGAAAATCGTGGCATGTTAGTTTGCGCGTTTATCGTTTTGAATGACAAGTCAAAAGCTTGTGAAGAATACGCAAAATCAATTCAAAATTGGTTCAAGGAAAATGCGGCGCCTTATAAATATCCGAGGGAAATTCGTTTTTTAGAGATGCTTCCAAAAACAGAAACTGGTAAAATTCAGCGATTCAAATTGAAAGCGATTTCTGCCAAGAATTGATTAAAATTCACTAATATTAGCCTAAATAATAAAAGTCAAAATCCAACAGAATGAGGAAAGTATTTGTAGTCTTTAGTATCACGTCATTATCGATAATCGCGCTGATGACATACATTAATTGGAAAGCCATTTTCCTTTTATTGATATTCTTGCCGTTGATCATTATGGGATTTTATGATATGTTTCAGTCCAAAAAAACGATCAGAAGAAATTTTCCGCTGTTAGGAAGAATGCGTTATTTATTAGAATCCATCGGGCCAGAAATCAGGCAATATTTCGTAGAAACTGATTTAGACGGAACACCTTTTAACCGTTTGGAAAGAAGTTTGGTGTATCAAAGAAGCAAAAAAGAATCCGATTCGCACCCTTTCGGAACACAATTAGATGTTTATAACATTGGTTATCAATGGATAAACCACAGTATAAAAGCGATTCCGTTTGCAGAAATTGATATGAATCCGAGAGTAAAAATTGGCTCATCGCAATGCGAGAAACCCTATTTTGCAAGTTTGTATAATATTAGTGCAATGAGTTATGGATCGCTAAGTAAAAATGCGATTATGGCTTTAAATGCTGGCGCAAAACAAGGCGGTTTTTACCATAATACTGGTGAAGGCGGGCTTTCACCCTATCATCTTGAAGGCGGTGGCGACATCGTTTGGAACATTGGAACGGGTTATTTCAGCTGTCGCGATGATGATGGAAATTTCTCCTACGAACATTTTGAGAAAAGAGCGCATTTTGAAAACGTAAAAATGATTGAAATCAAGTTTTCTCAAGGCGCAAAACCTGGCCACGGAGGAATTCTTCCGAAGGAAAAAGTGACTGATGAAATCGCTGCAATTCGTTTGGTTGGAAAAGGAAAAGATATTATTTCGCCACCAACCCACTCGGCTTTCAAAACGCCGTTAGAATTAATGGATTTTATAAAATTATTGCGAAAAGGTTCTGGCGGAAAACCAATCGGGATGAAAATCTGTATTGGAAACAAATCGGAATTTCTCTCGATCTGTAAAGCAATGGTCGAAACGCAAACTTTCTTCGATTTTATTACGGTTGACGGCGGTGAAGGTGGAACTGGCGCAGCACCTATCGAATATTCGGATCACGTGGGAATGCCGTTGCGTGACGCGTTGGCTTTTGTGTATGATTCGCTAAAAGGTTTTGGAATTAAGGAAGAAATAAAAATTATTTGCAGTGGCAAAATTATTTCCGGTTTTGACATTATAAAAACACTTTCTACTGGAGCTGATTTGTGTAATTCAGCCCGAGGAATGATGTTCGCTTTGGGTTGCATTCAAGCGTTAGAATGTCACGCAAATACGTGTCCGACTGGTGTTGCAACGCAAGATCCGAAGTTGGTTAAAGGTTTGGTTCCCGAAGAAAAAAGCATTCGTGTGGCAAGATTCCAGCACGAAACGGTTAAAAATGCAATGGATTTGATGGCTTCTGCCGGAATTCGTCATCCAGATGATGTGGATCGAAGCGTTGTCAGTATGCGTGTTGACCGAACTAAAATCCAGACGTTTGCTGAGACTTACCCTGAATTAGAAACGGGATGTTTATTAGATGAAAATGCAATTCCGGATACGTTTAAATATTATATGAAGAAAGCTAGTGTTGAAAGTTTTTAATTATAGCCACTAGTCAAAATAGATTTAAAATATGAATAATTATTTTATAAAAGAAGAAAAAATACGTTTCAAACACGTTGATTATGCCGGAATTGTTTTCTATCCAAGATTCTTGGAAATGCTAAATGATTTGGTGGAAGATTGGTTCGAAGAAGCTTTGGAAAGGCCATTTTCAACAATTCACGAAACCAATGGAATCCCGACGGTTGATTTAAAAGTACAGTTTAAAAAAGCGGCACGTTTAGGAGAAACTTTAACCAAATCACTTTGGGTTAAAAATCTTGGCGGTGCTTCTGTAAACTGTGGTTTTCGTTTTGCCGATGAAAATAATAAAACGTGTTTGGAAGGCGAAGTGACTGTGGTAAATGTAGCTTTTAACGAAGAAAGAAACGACATCAAAGCTGAAGTTTTTTCAGAAGAAATGAAAGAAAAAATTTCTAAATACCTATTTCAAGAATCATAATTCGTAATTAATAATTTGCAATTAAAATGAATTTTCCAAAATTTAAAGCCGCAGCGGTTCAAACGTCTCCCGTTTTTCTAAATGCGGAAGCAACTGTCGATAAAGCTATTTCGTTTATCAAAGAAGCAACTCAAAACGGAGCGAGTCTTGTGGCTTTTCCGGAGGTTTTTATTGCCGGATATCCTTATTGGAATTGGATTATGACGCCAGTTCAAGGAAGTAAATGGTATGAAGTTTTATACAAATGCTCGGTTTTAGCGGACGGCCCAGAAGTTCAGAAAATTTGTGATGCAGCGAAAAAATTCAACGCTCACATTGTTATTGGAATTAACGAGCAAGGAAAAAGCTACGGAGAAATTTACAATACAAATCTGATTATAAATAACGAAGGAAAAGTTATCGGTAAACATCGAAAATTAGTCCCGACTTGGGCAGAAAAACTAACTTGGACAAGTGGTGACGGCTCTTCTTTAAAAGTCTATGACACTGAAATTGGCCCGATTGGAACTTTGGCTTGTGGCGAAAACACAAATACTTTGGCGCGATTTACATTGCTTTCGCAAGGCGAATTGATTCATATTGCCAATTACATTTCGCTTCCGGTTGCCCCACCAGATTATGATATGGCGGAAGCTATAAAAATTCGTGCGGCAGCGCATTCGTTTGAAGGAAAATTGTTTACCGTGGTTTCGTGTTCAACAATTTCCAAAGAAATTATGGATGCGTTAAAACCAGATGTTCCAAATGTAGAAGAATTATTGACTCGAAAAAATTCAGCTTTTTCGGGAATTATTGGCCCAAATGGCGCTGTTGTCGGCGAACCTTTGATTGATGACGAAGGAATTGTTTATGCCGAAATTGATTTGGCTAAATGTATCCAACCAAAACAAATGCACGATATCTTAGGACATTACAATCGCTTTGATATTTTTGATTTGAGAGTAAATGTAGCTCCAACGAGGAAGATTACTTTTATTGATAATCACGAAGAGTTTCATAAACGGTAACACTTTTAACCCAGGGTTTGAAACCCTAGCAGGGTTAAAAATTTTAAAAAATAAAAATAATCGCCATTATGCCAGAACACAAACAACCATTAATTCAAGGTCAGTATTTTCATATTTATAATCGAGGAAATAACGGAATTGATCTCTTTTATGATGCCGATTCTTATTACTACTTTTTAAAATTGTATGAAAAATATATTGAGCCAATAGCAGAAACGTATGCTTGGTGTTTGATGAAAAATCATTTTCACATTTTGGTATATTTAAAAATTGACACAGAAATTGACAAAAGTAAACTTGAGTATTCAACAGTTGAAAAAGCAAAAATAATTACTGCTTCAAAACAGTTTTCGCATTTTTTCAATGCTTATACTCAATCTATTAATAAACGATTTAAAAGAACTGGTAGCTTATTTGAAAAACCTTTTGAAAGAAAGATCATAACATCAAATAATTATTTACAAAAAGTAATTTTTTACATCCATAATAATCCGGTTCACCACGGATTTACAGATCATATTTGGAATTATCCTTGGTCTTCTTATGAAAGTATAATTTCGGAGAAATCAACCAAAATAAAGAGAAAAGAAGTAATTGATTTATTTCAAAACAAAGACGGTTTCTTAGAATTCCATACTATTGAACAAGATTTAAATGATGTTGCTAATTTATTAATTGATTAAATTTTTAACCCTGCTAGGGTTTGAAACCCTAGCAGGGTTAGGAAAGTAATAAAAATATTAAAATGGAAGGAAAATTCAACGACGATCAAATTGGCCGAGCGAGAGTTCAAACGACTCCAGAATTAGAAGCCTATTACAAAGAATTAGAAACTTTGGGAGCTGGTGCTTTGTGGACGGTTGCCAATGATATTGAACCTTGGGAACCACGAACATCATCCGTTCCAATGCTTTGGAAATATGATAATTTGCGCGAATTAGTTTTGAAATCATCTGAATTGGTAACGCCAGAACAAGCAGGACGACGCGTGGTTTATTTGGTAAATGATAACAGAAAAGATGTGAGCGCGGCAGTTGGCTGGTTGTATACCGGAATTCAAGTGACGCGACCTGGAGAAAGTACTTCGGCACATCGCCACAAGGCTTCGGCATTGCGTTTTATTATGGAAGGCGAAGGCGGTTATACAGTGGTTGACGGACATAAAATTACGTTTGAAGTTAATGACTTTGTGATTACTCCGAATTCAACTTGGCACGAACATGGCGTAAATGCGGATGGAAAAACGTGTATCTGGCAAGACGGTTTGGATATTCCGTTAATTAATGCTTTGGAAGCCAACGATTATGCAGTTTATGATGGAAAACAAGACTTAAAGCATCCGGTTAATTTTTCACCTATAACTTTCGGAAATTCAGGACTTTTGCCAGCCGATGGAATTTGGGAGAAACCATATTCTCCGTTGTTTAAATATTCATGGAAAAATGTCTATCCAGCTTTATTAGAAATGGCAAAAATAAACGAAGGTTCACCTTATGACGGAATTTTAATGCATTATTCTAACCCAAAAACTGGCGGTCACGTGATGCAAACAATGGGCGCTTCGATGCAATTATTGAAACCAGGACTACATACAAAAGCCCACCAACACACAGGTTCTTTCGTTTATCAATGCGCTAAAGGAAAAGGCTATTCTGTTATAAACGGAAAACGTTTCGACTGGAAAGAACGAGATATTTTTTGCATACCGTCTTGGGCAGTTCACGAACACGTCAATTTAAGCGACACTGAAGATGCTTGTTTGTTTTCTTTCAATGATTTGCCCGTAATTGAGTCTTTGGGATTGTATCAAGAGCGAACTTACGAAGAAAATGGAGGCTTTCAGAAAGTTATTTAAATAACAGAGTTTAGATAGCAGATTTCAGACATTAACAACACAATTTAATTCACCTTATACCAAAACCTTTTACCCAATAATGAAATTACTTACATATAAAACACAAGAATCAGAAGCAAGATTAGGATTTGTCCACAATAATAAAATTGTTGATATGGAAGATTTTGGCGAAACCGTAAATTTCCCGCTTCCGTCCACGATGCTCGAATTAATTGACTTGGGAATTGAAATTATTCCAGAAATTAATGATTTTTTGGAAGATTTAGACCAAGAATCTCTTGATGAAATTTCGTACTCATTTGATGAAGCAACAATCTTGGCTCCGATTCCAAAACCTAGAAAAAACATTATTGGAATTGGATTAAATTATACAGAACACGTTGCCGAAAGCGCACGAAACCTTGATACAACAGGCAAGCTTCCGCAGAAACCAATTATTTTTTCAAAACCGCCAACTGCAGTTATTGGGACAAATGACAATATTTTGTTGAACAAAAAATTGACACAACAATTAGATTGGGAAGTTGAATTGGCGGTCATAATCGGTAAAAAAGGAAAATATGTTTCCAAAGAAAACGCCATGGATTATGTTTTTGGATATACAATAATCAACGATATTTCTGCACGTGATTGCCGTCGCGAAGGACAATGGATTGTTTCAAAAGGTCAAGATACTTTTGCTCCGATGGGGCCGTATATTGTAACAAAAGACGAAATCGAAAATCCGCATAATTTGAATTTGTCATTAGAATTAAATGGCGTTGAAAAACAGAATTCTAACACTAAATTTCTGCTGTTCAATATAAATGATTTGATTGAAGATTTGAGCACTGTTTTTACAATTGAGCCAGGAGATATTATTGCAACAGGAACTCCGGCCGGCGTTGGCGCAGGAAGAACGCCTCAAGAATGGATGTGGGAAGGTGATGTTGTGGAAGCGACTGTGGAAGGAATTGGAACAATTAAGAATACCGTAAAAGAATTTTAATATAGTAAAAAGTTAAGATCCAAAAGGCAAAAGCTTGAACCCAAAACCTTACACCCAAAAAATGAAAAAATACAAAATAGGACAAATAGTTCCATCAAGTAACGTAACGATGGAAACAGAAATTCCAGCATTATTTCGTTCGAGAGAAACCATTTTTCCAGAAAGATTTACATTCCATTCTAGCAGAATGCGAATGAAAAAAGTTACCAAAGAAGAATTGGAAGCCATGGATGCAATGAGTTTGAAGTGCGCCCAAGAGCTTTCTGACGCAAGAGTTGACGTGATGGGTTATGCCTGTCTGGTTGCCATTATGAGCATGGGACGCGGTTATCATTGTGTTTCTGAAACCAATCTCCACGAAGAAACTGTGAAAAATGACTTCCCTACTCCAATTGTTACAAGTGCTGGCGCTTTGATAAACGGATTAAAAGTTTTAGGAGCGAAAAAAGTTGCCGTAATTACACCTTATATGAAACCTTTGACGCAATTAGTTGTTGATTACATTGAACATCAAGGTTTTGAAGTTGTGGATTTTATAGCTTTAGAAATTTCAGATAATCTGGAAGTTGCCGCTCAAAATCCTATGAATTTATTGGAGATTTACAAACGTTTAGATTTAACTGGCGTTGACGTTCTGGTAGCTTCCGCATGTGTTCAAATGCCTTCTTTGGAAGCTGTTGATTTAATCGAAAAAGAAATTGGTATTCCGGTCACAACTGCGGCGATTTGCACGACTTATGAAATGATGAAGAAATTAGGCTTGGAAACAAAAGTTCCGATTGGTGGTGCTTTGTTAAGTGGAAAGTATTGATTTGGTAAAACTATCTTAAATATAAAAAGAACCTAAATAGAATTAGTTAACTTTAATTACAAACATTAAAAAACTAACGCTATGAACGGATTTTTCAAAACAATTTTGGCCGGATGGGGAGCCAAAAAATTAGGAGGCGGTTGCCTTGGTACCATCATTTTATTCTTTATTATTTATTGGCTTTTAGGATATTTATAAAATCAAAAATCCCTTCAATTCGAAGGGATTTTTTTGTATCTATTTCAATTCATTACGGGTTTGTTGACCAAAGTGATGCTGATTTTAACATCGCTCTTCGGTTTAATTTTAATTGCGCCACGATTAATTCTGCAAAATCTTCTGCTTGCAAAACCTTGTCTGGATTCCCGTCAGTTAAGTTCAATGAAAGCGACATATCTGTAGCAATCGTGCTTGGAGTCAAGGTTGAAACTCTGATATTGTGTTTTCTAACCTCCATCATTAATGCTTCTGAAAGCCCCACAACCGCAAATTTTGATGCAGAATATGCGGTGGTATTCGCATTGCCACGCAAACCGGCAGTTGACGCCACATTAATGATGTCTCCGGTACTTCTCTCAATCATTTGCGGTAAAACTTCATAAGTGACATTGTAAATTCCCATCACATTTACATTTAAAATTTCTTGCCATCTTACAGGATCCATTTCCAGAAAGCTTCCAAAAGTTGCCGTTCCTGCGTTGTTAATCAAAATGTCAATGTGCCCAAAAGCCTCTTTTATATAATTTATCGATTTTTTAGTTTCCTCTAAATTTGTTACGTTAAAAACTGAATAAATCGCTTTTATACCAAAAGCTTGCAGTTCAGCCACAGTTTCCAACAGAATATCTTCATTTCTTCCAGTTATTGCAACATTAACACCTTCAGCAGCTAAAGCCAAAGCAGTTGCCTTACCCAAACCTTTGCCTCCGCCTGTAATCAAAGCATTCTTCCCCTGTAATTGTTCCATTTTTAAAGTATATTATTTGTAGATACAAATTTAAGGAAGAAGATAATTTTAAAATTATTTTTTAACTAATATTTTAGTAGGATTTTTATAAACAAAAAATATTTTGCTGACTTAAAGAAATAATCACTAACTTTAGTAACCCAATTATTACCATAATGCCCAAAACGCATCAAGAAATAATTTATCAAGCTGAATCAGAGCTACTTAATGCATTGACAAATAATGATAGGGGATTGTTGCGTCAAATTATCCATAAGGATATTGTCTACACTAATGAAAATGGAGAAACTTTTATTGGAATTGATAATCTTCAAATCAATGATCCAAAAATTTTGAAAATTGAAAAGCTCGATGTGCTAGAAAGAGAAATTAGCCTTTTCAACAATATTGCAATTGTTAACACTCTTGAAAGTCGTCAAGGCAAATATTTGAGTCTTCATTTTAAAGCAAATTATCGGTTAACAAGAACTTGGAAATTCTGTAAAAATAAATGGATTTTAATTGCAACAAGTACCGTTATAATTTAGTTTATTAAATTTTTTTTTAAAATTTGAGCATACATTAAAATTAAAAATCTTATGACATCACACGAAATCGATTACCAAATTTTTGGTGAAGAAATGCAATATGTGGAAATTGAACTAGATCCGCAAGAAGCCGTTGTAGCAGAAGCCGGAAGCTTTATGATGATGGACAACGGCGTTTCAATGGAAACCATATTTGGGGACGGATCCAACCAAACTCAAGGCGTAATGGGAAAACTTTTCTCGGCCGGAAAACGTCTTTTAACAGGCGAAAGTCTCTTTATGACTGTTTTTCTAAACCAATTTCACGCAAAACGAAAAGTAAGCTTTGCTTCTCCTTATCCAGGAAAAATTGTTCCGATTGATTTGACAAATTATGGCGGAAAATTTATTTGCCAAAAGGATGCTTTTTTATGCGCTGCCAAAGGAGTTTCAGTGGGAATTGAGTTTTCAAGAAAATTGGGCAGAGGTCTCTTTGGAGGCGAAGGTTTTATCATGCAAAAGCTTGAAGGCGACGGAATGGCGTTTATTCATGCCGGAGGAACTTTAGCCAGAAAAGAACTTGCCGTGGGCGAAGTTTTAAAAGTTGATACTGGTTGCATAGTTGGTTTTACACAAGATGTAAATTATGATATCGAATTTGTTGGCGGTATTAAAAATACAATTTTTGGAGGCGAAGGTTTGTTTTATGCCACATTAAGCGGTCCCGGAATTGTTTATATTCAATCGCTTCCGTTTAGTCGATTGGCAGGAAGAATTTGGGCCACAGCACCACAAGCCGGCGGTAAACAGCGCGACGAAGGAAGTTTGCTTGGCGGAATCGGGAATTTGCTTGATGGTGACAATAGATTTTAAACTTATAACCATTTCAGAAAATCGTGTAAGATGATTTCTTTCGATAATTCTCAACTTTGTAGTCAACCTAAAAAACAATGATTATGAAAGGAATTGACAAATACATTTTCGCATTTTTGCTGATCGCATCATTGACAATGATTTTTGCTTCTTGTAAACAAACAAATAGCGAAGAAGATGCCGTTATGCAACAAAACTCAACGACTGAAACAGAAAAAACATACACAAGTGAAGGCACCATAAGTACTGGAACCAAAGACACCATGAACGACCACACAAATGGTGTTGATAATTCAAAAATGGACAACACAGCAGGCGAAGTTCCTGTAAAGGGGGAAATTCCGCCAGCAAGAAATTAAAACTTAGTATTATTTTTGGTCAAAAAAGTCACTCTCGCAGTGGCTTTTTTATTTTAAATTACTTGATTAAATATTTACAATAATTCCGTAATTTCATCATCTCAAAAAATTTACCACATGAAAATTAAAACGCTCTTGTTATGTCTGTTCTTATTAGGAACAATTTCTACCGTAAAAGCTCAAGAAAAAGCTTCGGTAATTCTTGAAAAAGCAATGACTCAGGCTAAAAAAGAAAATAAAAAAGTATTTGTAATGTATCATGCTTCCTGGTGTAGTTGGTGTAAATTGATGGAAAAAAACATGAATGTTCCGTTAATTAAACCTTTTTTCGACAGAAGTTATGTGACTGTTTTTTTAACCGTAAATGAACGAGGCGATAAGAAAAACCTCGATAATCCGGGAGCTTTGGATATGTTGAAAAAATCAAAAGCTGAAAATTCAGGAATTCCGTTTTGGCAAATTTTTGATACCGAAGGAAAACTTTTAGCCGATGCTTTTGATTCAAAAGGACAGAACTTGGGATGTCCATCGACGCAAGAAGAAGTGGCTGAGTTTACTTATAAATTGAAAAAAACTTCTGATTTAGACGAATCAGAAAGAAGAAATATCGCCACTGTTTTTACGGAGAAAAAGAAAAAATAGTTTTTAGCAATCATCAATTTTAAAGGCCCGATGATGACGTCGGGCCTTTTTATTTTTACGAAGTCAATATGGAATATGATAAATTTATTTTCAGTCTGGAAGCAGTTCCAGATGTAGAAAACGAACATGAAACAGAAACCACAAAAAGCTTGGAACAGCTCGCCATCCAAGGAATTGAAAGTATTTACCAAGTTTGTGATACTATTGAAAGTTTAGAAGAAAGTCTGACCGCGCTTCTTTATGACGACCACAATTTTACCAATTATGAGATCATTTATTTGGTGATGAAAGGCGAAGAAAATAACATTTGCTTGAACAATTATTATTACAGCTTGGAAGAAATTGCTGAACTTTTTGAAGGAAAAATGCGTGGAAAGATCATTCATTTTGCCAATTCAAAACCTTTAGATTTGACAGCCGAAGAATCGCAGTATTTTTTAGATATTACCGGAGCGCGCGCTATTTCTGGCTATGGAAATTACACCAGCAAAGTTACAAGCAGTAATCTCGATAAAGTTTTTTTCAGCTTATGCCAAGACGAAGATGACGTTGTGGAAATTGTGGAAACATTACACGAAAAACATTATACGATTTGCAAATTGCTTGATTTTCGGCTTTATTACTAGAAAATAATTTATAAAAAAAATCCAAGATTGGAAATTACCATCTTGGATTTTTTTAATTTATATGTAGAATTTTAAGAAAGTTCCCTTGTCAACCAACCTCTTTTTCCTGCAGTTGCAATTGCGTAAGGCATAATCCAGAATAATCCGAAGGTGTATAAAATACTATAAGTGTATGCCCAAACTGATTCTGAGATTCCGTGGCGTTTTGCGTAGAAAAATACTGGAAAACTTGCCGCAATCAAAATTCCTGCAAACGTTGAAGCAATAAATAATAAAGGATGTACCGCGATGAAAAAAAGCATAAATAACAAGAACGGATATGCCATTGCAATTGACAAAAATTGATTGATATACAATAATCTTGCTCCCGCTTTTGATTCTTTTCTGAAATTTGTAAAGACAAATTTTGCCATCATCAAGTTCTCACGAACGTTACTTCTTCCCCATCTGATGAACATTTTATATAATCCGGTGTATCTTTCTGGAACGTTTGTCAAAACATAAGAATTTCTTTGGAACAAAACAGTTTTCCCTTGTTTTAAGATCATATTTGTCATTGCTCGATCTTCACCAATATCAGATGGTTGGCCCATAAAAGTTTGGTTAATCCATTCTGGAAGACATTTAAAAACCGCTGAACTTCTGTAAGCGGCCAAAGCTCCTGGCGTGCATAAAACCGTTCCCAGCATGCTTTCTACCGAACGAATAAATTCAAAACTCATAACGAAACTTACATTCAACATCTTCGGAAGCATTGCTTTTTGATTGTTCAAAACTTGCACATTTCCTGCAACAGCTCCGCAATTTTCATTGGTTATAAATGGCGAAACTAAATTTCTTAAAGTATCTGGTTTTACAATCGAATCACTATCAATAGTTACAAAAATTTCTCCAGTTCCAAGATTAAATCCACGGTAAAGTGCGTGACGTTTTCCTGCATTTTTAGGCTGTTGAAAGATCTCAACGCGGTCGCCTAATTTCTTTTTGGCTTCTTGCATCCAATACCAAGTATCGTCTTTACTTCCGTCGTCGATCGCCAATAATTGCATTTTTTGCTCTGGAAAATCGCTTGCCACGACACTCATCAAAGTGTCATAAACCAACTTTCCTTCGTTATAAGCAGGAACAATAACGGTAACCGTTGGAAGTTCTTCATCACTCACAGACTCAATTGGCTTGTATTTGAAATATAAAACGACATTGTAGATAAAGAAAGAAAGTTTGAAAAAAAACAGCGCTCCGGCAACAATCATAAATGATAATCCGATTGTTGAATTCATTCTATCTAAATTAAACTGCTCAAAATCGTCTTGAAATTCATAAGCCAAATAAGCACCGCCAAATAACAACGCAAAAGTTCCCAAAATCACCAAAGTATTTAGTTTGCTGATTCTTGCAAAAGCGTTATCTAAAAAAGTTTGCTTAAATGTTAATTTGTTTACTCGAAGGATGAAGTTATTTAAAACTTGTTCATCGATAATCCCTGCATCATGTTCTGGGGAGTAAAATTCTTTTGATGTAATTGTATCGCCTTCCATACCGTTTGTCTTATTTGGTTTACATTTTTTTGTGGTGTAAACAATAGAGCAATGGTCGTGCCAACGAACATTTTGTAGCAAATACAGCTATTTCGGAGGTTTTAAGGTGGGTAATTGTGTGGAATTATTGCATAATTTGCACAATATTTCTACAATTATTTGTGTGAAGTTTCTCCTAATAAAGGATATGCCTCAATTTAATTTTGTTAATCAACATTTGATTTTGTAGCAGAATAAAAATGGTAAAAAAATAAATATCCATATATTTGGTCATTTATAAGAAGCCAACACTTTGATTTTAAAATACCTAAACGCAAAATATTTAAAAGCTATATTTCTTTCTATTTTGTTTTAAAAAAAACAGCTATTTTATTTAGAAAATCTTTAATAAATATTAAATTTGTAACATAACTTAAATAAAAATCATGAAAGATTTAATCGAGAAAATCAACGCAGAATTTGAAACATTTAAAACAGAATCAGAATCGTTAACTGAAAAAGGTGTAAAAGCTGCAGGTGCAAGAGCGCGTAAAGCAACTTTAGAGCTTGAAAAACTTCTTAAAGAATTTAGAAAAGTTTCTATCGAAGAGTCAAAAAAATAATATTTTGATGTTATAATTTTAAAGGCCGTCATAACAGACGGCCTTTTTTTATTGAAGTTTTTGTAATTTATAGGAAAACTAAAAATTCAATTCGATTAATCAAACGGGATTAAAATTAGTTTAAATATTAGTAAGCCAATAATTCTCTCAAGGCGTCTTCAAATCTTACTTTGCTTAAAAATTGGTCTTCAAGTGCTTTTGTAAATGGAATTGGAGAATCTAAACTCGCCACACGTTTCACGGGTCCGTCAAGATATTGGAAACATTCTTCCATAATCATTGCCGAAATATCGCTTGCAATTCCACCAAACATCGTGTCTTCTTGCAAAATAATCACTTTTCCAGTTCTCTTTACGGAAGCAAAAATAGCTTCGGTGTCCAAAGGTTGCAAACTTCTCAAATCCAATAAATCAGCGCTAATTTCTGGATTATTTTTTAAAGTATCCAATGCCCAATGAACCGCAGCTCCGAAAGCGATAATCGTTACATCTTTTCCCTCTTTCAATAAGGAAGCTTTTCCTAACGGAAGCGTGTAATAATCCTTCGGAACATCCTGGTAAACGCTTCTGTATAATTGTTTGTGCTCAAAAAACAACACCGGATTTGGGTCATTAATTGAAGTATTTAAAAGTCCTTTTGCGTCATAAGGAAACGCCGGATAAACTACTTTTAAACCAGGAGTTTTGGTAAACCAAGCTTCATTTGTTTGTGAATGAAACGGACCAGCTTGGGTTCCACCACCGCAAGGCATTCTAACCACAACATCAGCGTTTTCTAGCCAGCGGTAATGTGATTTAGCCAATAAATTTACAATTGGATTAAATCCTGTGGAAACGAAATCGGCGAATTGCATTTCAACGATTGCTTTGTGTCCGTTGATGGAAAGCCCCATTCCTGCTGAAACTACGGCACTTTCACAAATTGGCGTGTTGATTACTCTTTCTTTTCCAAATTGCGCCACAAAACCATCGGTAATTTTAAACGCGCCACCATATTCTGCAATATCTTGGCCCATGATTACTAGGTTTTCGTGGCGTTCCATCGATTGTCTTAAACTCTCCGAAATCGCATCTATCAAACGAATATTTACGATTTTTTCTGAAGGCGTAATTTCCTCAAAATCATAAGGTTTATACACATCATTTAATTCTCCTTCGTAAGTTGCTTCAATTTCTGGTTCAGCTTGAACAATTGCCCAATTTTCATCAATTTCTTTCTTGATTTCAGCACGAATTTCTTCGTCAACTTCCTCAGAAAGTACATCGGTCAACTTTAAATATTTTCTGTAATTATCAACAGGATCTTTGATTGCCCACATGTCCATCAAATCTTGTGGCACATATTTAGTTCCGCTCGCTTCCTCGTGGCCACGCATTCTGAAGGTTTTAAATTCCAACAAAACAGGACGCGGCGTTTCAATCATTGACGCTTTTAATTCTGATAATTTATTGAAAACTTCCAAGATATTATTTCCGTCTATAATATGTGATTCCATTCCATAACCGATTCCTTTATCGGCTAAATTTTCACAACGATATTGTTCATTCGTAGGAGTTGAAAGTCCGTAACCATTATTTTCGATGACAAACATCACCGGCAATTCCCAAACAGAAGCGATATTCAAAGCTTCGTGGAAATCTCCTTCGCTGGTTGCTCCTTCTCCTGTGAAAACGGCGGTAACTTTTCCGTTTTTCTTTAATTTATTGGCCAAAGCAATTCCGTCAGCAACCCCCAATTGTGGTCCCAAATGCGAAATCATTCCGATAATTTTAAATTCTTGTGTTCCAAAGTGAAAAGAACGATCTCTTCCTTTCGTAAATCCGTTTGCTTTTCCTTGCCATTGTGAAAATAATCGGTGCAACGGAATATCTCTTCCTGTAAAAACACCAAGGTTTCTGTGCATTGGTAAGATATATTCGTCTTTATCTAAAACCGCAGTTACGCCGCAGGCAATAGCTTCCTGCCCGATTCCTGAAAACCATTTGGAAACTTTTCCTTGACGGATCAGAATCAGCATTTTTTCCTCAATTAATCGAGGTTTTAAAATTCTTTTATATAAGTCTAATAATTGCTCGTTGGTCAGATTTTTTCTATCGAAATTCATAGTGGTTTACGAAAAGGTTTGCGTGATTTTATAGCTCGCCCAAAAGTATAAAAAAATAACAGTAATTAAATTGATTGTTATAGAATTTTCTGCAGTGGTTTTCGCCACGAATTCACAAATTAAAAAAGTCTGGAAATATGGGGTTATTCTTTTCAGCTCAGATTCAAATTAATTAGAAAAATTCGTGAATTCTTGGCTAAAAAGAAATCTGCGAATCTGTGGTAAAAAAATGTTGATAACTTTTGAAATTAGATTCTCAAAATAATTGATACATTTGTGATAATAAGGCTTAAAGCCGAGCAAAGTTATTAACATCTATTTTTAAAAGAGTATGCAAAATATTCCTAGTGTTGACTTGCGTGATTTCCTTTCGGACGACCCGAAACGTAAACAAAAATTTGTAAATGAAATCGGAAAAGCATTTGAAGAAATTGGCTTCGTTGCTTTAAAAGGTCATTTTTTAGATGACAAATTGGTGGATGAATTGTATGGCGAGATTCGAAACTTCTTCTCGCTTCCACTAGAAACCAAATATTCTTATGAAATCCCAGGAATTGGCGGACAGCGTGGTTATGTTTCCTTTGGAAAAGAGCATGCAAAAGGCAAAAAAGAAGGCGATTTAAAAGAATTTTGGCATTTTGGTCAATATGTTGACAAAGATTCAAAATGGGCTTCTGAATATCCTGATAATGTTGAAGTTAAAGAATTGCCTCGTTTCAATCAAGTTGGAAAAGAAGCGTATCAAATGCTTGAAAAAACAGGAATTTATGTTTTGAGAGCTTTGGCTTTACATTTAGGTTTGGATGAATTTTATTTTGATGATTTTGGAAAAGAAGGAAATTCAATCTTAAGACCAATTCATTATCCGCCAATTACACAAGAACCAGAAAATGCAATTCGCGCTGCGGCACACGGGGACATCAACTTGATTACGCTTTTAATGGGCGCTCAAGGAAAAGGTTTGCAGGTTCAAAATCACAATGGAGAATGGATTGACGCAATAGCAGAACCAGACGAATTGGTGATTAACGTTGGCGATATGCTTTCTCGTCACACCAACAATAAATTAAAATCTACAATCCATCAAGTGGTAAATCCGCCGAGGGAATTGTGGGGAACTTCAAGATATTCGGTTCCGTTTTTCATGCATCCGGTAAGCGATATGCGTTTGGATTGCTTGGAAAACTGTATCGATGAAGAGAATCCAAAATTATACGAAGACATTTCTGCTGGAGAATTCTTGCATGAACGCTTGGTTGATTTGGGATTAATCAAAAAATAAGTTTTACTTTTATATATTTGAAAAGACATTGAGTTTTGCTTGATGTCTTTTTTAATTTGTAAAATAGATTTTTTTAATCTGTCTCTAAAACATGTAGTTTACTTGGAACACAGATTAAAAAAATTTGAAAAATGGAGAAAATAAATTTAAACGCCAAACACAATTTTACATGAAGAACTTTCCGCATCAAGAATTGACGAAAAAAATTATCGGGATTTATTATGATGTTTATAATGAACTTGGTTATGGTTTTCTAGAAAGAGTTTACCAAAATGCGATGGTTATTGAATTGAAGAAAAGAGGTTATCAAGTTCAATGTAATAAAAAACTCGCAGTCTATTATAAAATGGAAGTTGTCGGAGAATATATCCCTGACATTATTATTAACGACTTAGTAATTCTTGAACTCAAAGCAGTCGAATATTTAACTGAACCTCATGAAAATCAAATCTTAAATTATTTAAAAGCTACAGATTGTGAAATTGGCTTGGTTTTGAATTTTGGGAAAGACCCGCAATTTATAAGAAAAATTTTTACTAATGATTTTAAGAAAAATAGATTTTAATTTTTTTTAGCAACACAGATTTGAGAAATTTTAAAAATCAAAAAAATGTAGCATCACTTAAAGATTTCTCTTATTTTTCCAATTTTTAAAATCTGTGTCCAAAACACATAGATATTTTTAGCAAGACCAATTTATGAAATTTACGTAATTGTAAAAATTGAAGCTCCACATGAGAAATTTCTCTAATTTTTAAAATTTCTCAAATCTGTGTTGCTAAAAAAAACAGAAAATTTTATGTCAATATAATATTATCTAATTAAAAATGGATTTACAAGACCAATTAAAAAACCTTTTCCCAGATCACCAACCTTCCCATGAAGTCGAAGAAACTTCCTCTGAACCAAAAGAACTTTGGGTACAGAAAGAACCAATGATCTGCAAATATGAAAAACGAAAAGGAAAAGCAACCACAATAATTTCAGGTTATACAGGCGAAGACGAAGATTTTAAAATTCTTGCCAAAGAAATAAAAAGCAAATTAGCCGTTGGTGGCAGTTTTAAAGACGGAGAAATCATCATCCAAGGCGATTATCGTGACAAAATAATGACTATTTTAAAAGATAAAGGCTTTAAAGTAAAGCGAGTAGGCGGTTGATCTGCCTCAGAAGCATTCAATTTTTAAATATTTAAATCATTCAATTACCAATGATACAATCATCAGAATTAATATTAAATCCGGATGGAAGCGTTTACCATTTGAATTTAAAACCAGAACATATTGCACACGATATTATTTTTGTGGGCGACCAAAACCGTGTAGAAAAAATCACGCAGTTTTTTGACAGCATTGAATTTTCTACGCAAAAAAGAGAATTTAAAACCCAAACCGGAACTTACAAAGGAAAAAGAATCACGGTAATGTCAACCGGAATCGGGCCTGACAATATCGACATCGTGATCAACGAATTAGACGCTTTGGTCAATATTGATTTGGAAACGCGCCAGCCGAAAGAAGAATTAACTTCACTAAACATTATCAGAATTGGAACTTCGGGTTCTTTGCAGAAAGATATTCCCGTGGACAGTTTTGTAATGTCAAAATTTGGATTGGGTTTAGACAACATGCTTCGCTCCTATTTGATTGACAAAATTACCTCTTATGCGATCGAAGAAGCTTTTTTAAACCACACTAATTGGGATATCCGAAAAGGAAAACCTTACGTTGTAAAATGTAGCGAAAAATTAGAAAAACTAATCGAAAGCGATAAGATTTTCAAAGGAATTACCGCCACAGCCGGAGGTTTTTATGGACCGCAAGGAAGAGTTTTGCGTCTTGAAATCCAAGACCCAGAATTAAATGCAAAGATGGACAACTTCAATTTTGACGACAATAGAATTACCAATCTTGAAATGGAAACCGCCGCAATTTATGGACTTTCAGCTTTGCTTGGCCATAATGCTTTGTCATTAAATGCGATAATTGCGAATCGCGCAAACGGCACTTTCAGCGAAGATCCGTATAAAGCAGTTGACGAATTGATTACTTACACTTTAAATAAATTGGTGGAATAGTTTTTGAATACAGACTGTCCACAATTTGCAATAAACAATAATGAAAACAATAAAAATAGCCGGAGTTCCAGAACATTTCAACTTGCCTTGGCATCTTTGCATTGAAAACGGTGAATTTGAAGCCGAAGGAATCGACCTTCAATGGTCTGATGTTCCAGAAGGTACAGGAAAATTATGCCAAATGCTTCGTGATAAAAAAACTGATATTGCCGTAATTTTAACCGAAGGAATTATCAAAGATATCGTTGCCGGAAACCCTAGCAAAATAGTGCAAGTTTACGTGCAATCACCATTGATTTGGGGAATCCACGTAGATGCAAAATCGAAACACGAAACACTTTCCGATCTAGAAAATACTAAAGTCGCCATCAGCAGAATCGGTTCTGGTTCGCAATTAATGGCTTACGTCAATGCTCATAATCAAGGTTGGAAAACGGATGATTTGCAATTTGAAATCATAAATACCATTGACGGTGCAGTTGAAGCTTTGTCAAACGGAACCGCCGATTATTTTATGTGGGAACGTTTTATGACTAAACCTTTGGTTGACAACGGAACGTTCCGCAGAATCGACGATTGCCCCACTCCTTGGCCATGTTTTGTGATAGCTGTTCGAAATGAAATTCTTGAAAATCATCCTGAAATCATCGAAAAAATATTGGAAATCATCAACCAAACGACTGAAGAATTTAAGGAAATTCCAAGCATTGACCGAACGCTTTCTGAACACTACAATCAAAAACAAGAAGATATTCAAGAATGGCTTTCGTTAACAGAATGGTCTCAAAAACAATTAAGTGAAAATATGTTAAACAAAGTTCAAAATCAACTCCTTGAACTTTCTATTATCGATAAAAAAGGTACTTTTGCTGAAATCGTCGCTGGTTAAAAAGCCTGCGCCATAAATTTGGAATGACAAAACTCGGAAACATTAATTTAAAAGAAATAAAAGCCAAGCTCCAGGTTAAAAAACCTTGGGACAGCGTGATTATTTTGCTATTAAATATCTTGATTGCGATTCCGGTTTTCATCATTATTCACCAGAAATTAATTGACCCGCAATGGCCATTTCAGCTCGATAGAATCCTGCTTTTCCTCGGAATCTTAATCGTTATTCAATTAATATTAAGACTCTTACGAACAATCATCATTGTTTGCATCGTTCTTTATTTATTGGTTTTAATCTTTGGAAGTTTGTTCGGAAACTACGGTTTTAACAGCGTTTTTGAAGATTACCGCTCGATGGTTTATGCCATGTCAGACGACCCAAATCCGCAGGACATCATCATCTCAAAACTGCTTCCGTTTCCCAATAAATCGAAGATTCTGAACGCAATAGAGTACGATAATCCAAAGGTCAGAAACTTTGCGCTTTTGGCTACGACCAAATATTTTAAGGACGTAAAAGGCTATCACGAATACCGTTTGCAAGTCCAATGTTTTGCTGTTTTTAAAGAAATTCAAAACCGTTGGAACTACGTGAACGACCCAAAAGGAAAGGAATATATCGCCCGCGCATCAGAATCGCTCATCCATTTTTCTGGCGATTGTGACGACCACGCCATTCTTATGGCCGCTTGCGTTCGCGCCGTCGGAGGCACGCCAAGGCTGATTCACACTGGAGGTCACATTTATCCCGAAGTTTTAATTGGCGATAAAAAAGACCTCGAAGCCATCAACTATTTGGTCAAAGAAGTCCTTTTTAAAGAAGAAAGCAAGGGAAAAGAATTGCATTATCACATTGACGAGCGCGGAAATATCTGGCTGAATTTAGATTACACGGCAAAATATCCAGGCGGTCCGTTTATGTCAGAAGAAATTCTTGGAGCCCTGACTTTAGGGTAGTTTTATTTTTATTTAAAGCCAAACAAAAGGCCTTTTTTAAACGAAATTCCTGCTGCAGGAACTCGCTTTCAACGGCTTTGTTCAGCCGTGAAAGAGCTCAAACAATTCCAGCATCAGGGCTATAAATCAAACTTTTAGGCTTCTTTTAAACGTCGTAACCTACTTTGTCGATAAACTTTGCTTGCAATAATTACCAGTGAATATCTTGTTTTCCAAGCGATTTCAAATAATTATTCGCTTTGCTGAAATGCTTATTTCCAAACCAAAAACCACGATTGGCACTCAACGGCGACGGATGTCCCGAATTTAAAATCAAGTGTTTGGAACCATCAATCAGCGATGCTTTCTTTTGAGCGAAACCGCCCCAAAGCAGGAAAATCACATTGGATTTTTCATCAGAAACTTTTTTGATAACCGCATCCGTGAAGGTTTCCCATCCTTTTTTCTGGTGGCTTCCCGCTTCGCTTTGTCTTACTGTTAGTGTTGCATTTAATAGCAAAACACCTTGGTCTGCCCAGCGTTCCAAGTTACCCGTTGGCGGAAGTGATACATTTAAATCGGTAGAAATTTCTTTAAAAATATTTTGCAAAGAAGGCGGAAACGGAATTCCGTCATTGACAGAAAAACACAATCCGTTGGCCTGATTTGGTCCGTGATACGGGTCTTGACCAATGATAACGACTTTTACATCGTCAAAATGGCAATGGCCGAAAGCCGAAAAAATTTGGCTTCCTTTTGGATAGCAAGTGTGTGTCGCATATTCCGACTTGACGAAGTTAATTAGATTTTCAAAATAAGGCTTTTCAAATTCCTCTGACAAAACTGATTTCCAAGAAGGATGAATGTTGACTTGCATAAATTGGGTTTAGCCACAAATTTCGGAAAGTTTTTCTGAAAAAGCGCTAAACAAATTATAAATCATTTAGCATTTACAATCGAAACAACTGCATTTCTTTGGCATAGTTTTTCGTATTTTTGCTATAAAATTCGCTAGCACAAAAAATGATAAGCATCACAGATAAAACATTACAAGATTTAGAATTTAATACCGTCTTGGAAGCCGTTTCCGAAATCTGCAACACCGATTTGGGAAAAGAAAAAGCGCTCAAAATCACGCCTTTTAGAAATAAGGAAGATTTGATGGACGCGCTGCACCAGACGTCAGAATACGTTTCTTCGTTTACCAACAATAACGCGATTCCCAACCACGGTTTCGAGTCGATTAATCACGAAATTAAATTTTTGGCGATTGAAGACAGTTTTCTGGAAGTGGGAAGCTTCCGAAAAATTGCGACTATTTCAGAAACGGTAAACGTTTTGTTGCTTTTCCTGAAAAAATTCAACGATTATTATCCAAAACTAAACGTAAAATCCTCGCAAGTCGAATACACCAAATTCATCGCCCAAAAAATTGATGAGAAAGTGGACAAATACGGAGAAATAAAAGATAGCGCTTCGCCGGTTTTAGTGGAAGTTCGCCGAAATATGAACTTGGTTCGTGGAAAAATAAACCAGAGTTTCGGATTAGCTTTGAGCCAATATAACGGACTTGGATATTTGGACGATATAAAGGAAAGTATTGTTGAAAACCGTAGAGTTTTGGCGGTTTCAGCGATGTATCGTAGAAAAATGAAAGGCACAATTTTAGGAAATTCTAAAACAGGAAGCATTACATATATCGAGCCAGAAGCAACTTTAAGATATTCACGAGAATTAAGCAATCTTGAATACGAAGAAAAAGAAGAAATTACCCGAATTTTAAAGCAATTGACGAACGATATTCGTCCGCATTTGGAGCTTTTGAAGACCTATCAAGCGTTTTTGAGTGACATTGATGTGGTTTCTGCAAAAGCAAAATACGCGAATAAAATCAACGGAATTCTTCCGAATATTATTGAAGAAAAAAGATTATTTTTTAGGGAAGCCTTCCATCCTATTTTGTATTTGAATAATAAAAAGAAAGGCGAAATTACGTTTCCGCAAACCATAGAATTGACTGATAAAAGTCGAATTATCGTAATTTCTGGACCAAATGCAGGTGGAAAAACGATATCGCTAAAAACAGTTGGATTACTTCAGCTAATGCTACAAAGCGGCATGCTGATTCCGGTTCACGAACGAAGCGAAACTTTTTTATTTGATAGAATTTTGACTGACATTGGAGACAATCAATCCATTGAAAATCATTTGAGTACATATAGCTACCGCTTGAAAAACATGAATTATTTCTTGAAGAAATGTAATGATAAAACATTGTTTCTGATTGATGAATTCGGGACGGGTTCAGACCCAGAATTAGGCGGTGCTTTGGCAGAAACTTTCTTAGAAGAATTTTACCATCGAGAAGCTTTTGGAATCATAACAACACATTATTCCAACTTGAAAATCTTGGCAAACGAATTGCCTTTTGCTTCCAATGCAAATATGCTTTTTGACGAAAAATCGCTGGAACCTTTATATAAATTGATTCTCGGTCAAGCCGGAAGTTCGTTTACCTTTGAAGTAGCGCAGAAAAACGGAATACCTTTTGGTCTAATCAATCGTGCGAAAAAGAAAATAGAAGGTGGAAAAGTGCGTTTTGACAAAACGATTGCCAATTTGCAAAAAGAACGTTCTAAATTAGAAAAAACTTCTCAAAATTTAAAGGAAGAAGAAGTTCGCGCGCGTGAAGAAAGCAGTAAAATGCAGAATATCAATGTGAAGATTCAAGACAAATTAGAGCGTTACCAAGAGTTGTATGACGCCAACCAGCGCTTGATTTATATGGGACAAAAGGTTGATGATATTTCTGAAAAATACTTTAACAACAAGAATAAAAAAGACTTGATTGGAGAGTTTCTGAAAATGGTGGAAATTGAAAATTCGAAGCGTAAAAAAGTTACGGTAAAAGAAAAGAAAGCCAAAGAAGTCATACAAAAAGAAATCATCAAGGAAGTTACTGCCAAAGTTGAAGAAATTCGTGAAGAGAAAAAAGAAAAGAAAATCAAGGCGATAAAACTCGAAGCAGAAAGGCCGAAACCTGTATTGAAACTTGGCGACCGAGTGAGAATGACCGATAGCAAAGCCATTGGAACAATTGACAAAATCGAAAAGAAAAAAGTGACTGTTAATTATGGTATTTTCACATCAAAAGTTAACATTGAAACTTTAGAATTGGTTGAAGCAAAAAAATAACTTATGGAAAATCTTCCAAAAAATAAAAAAATAATTCTGTTTGACGGTGTCTGCAACTTATGCGATTCGTCAATTCAGTTTATAATCAAGCACGATAAAAACGATATTTTTCGTTTTGTAGCATTGCAATCTGATTTGGGTTTAGAAATCATAAAACACATTGGCGTTGATGTTTCAAAAACAGATTCTATCATTTTATACGAACCTGGAAAAGCTTACTATTACAAGTCTGAAGCCGCTTTAAAAATAGCCAAAGAATTAGGCGGAATTTATTCGTTTATTAGTTGGTTTTCTGTTTTACCGAAAGGCCTGACCAATTCGGTTTACGATTATATTGCCAAAAATAGATATAAATGGTATGGAAAAAAAGATGCTTGCATGATTCCAACTCCTGAATTAAAAACTAAATTTTTGTAATAAAAAAAGCCAAACTTTAAAAGTTTGGCTTTTTGCTTTATTAAAAAATAGATTAGTTTTTGATAATCTTTTTAGTAATTGTTCCTTGATCAGAAGCAACGTTCATCATGTAAACTCCTGCAGATAAATCAGAAATGTTTACTTGAGAAGTAGATTCACCATTCAATTTTAAAGATTTTACAGTCCTACCATTTAAATCTGTAATAGTCGCTGAAATCATTCTAGCATTTAAGCCATTAGAAATATTAACAATTCCGTTAGATGGGTTTGGATATACTGAAAATGCTGTAGCATCAAAACTATCAGTACCTAAAGATGCTCCACAAACAATTGTACGGGTTCTATCAGTATTTTGAGTTCCACAAACGTTATTTGTATGAATATAAAACCTAATAACTTCTGTAGCAGTAGCAGTCCATGTAACTGGTGTTGTTCCTGATGCAGCGATAGCTGTTGGCGCAGCAGTTGTGCTAATTTTAATGAAATCTGTAGCTACAGAACTCTGAAATCTGTAAGTTTGACCAGCAACTACATTTATGTTAGAATATTCACCCGCATAAGTATCCGTAACTATTGTATTTGCAGTAGTTCCGTTACACGTTGTTGGCGTGTAGGCGGCGGCAGGATATAATGTCCCATCTAAACATGTTGCTGTTGGTGCAGCTGGTGCCGCACCTGTTGTAAAACTATATATTGTAGAACAACCAACCGCATCTCCACTTGCATTTGTAGGTAATGCTTGCCAATAGTAAGTTGTATTAGGTAAATTACCTGTAATAGTTACTGTTACATTTGCTGTTGTTCCCAATACTGTTAAACCAGCAATCGTTGTTCCATATCTTATTTTATAACCTGTTGGAGCACCACCAGTTGTTGGAGCGGTCCAAGCCAAAGTCAAATTGTTTGTAGGATTTGCAAGTGCCACATTTGTTGCCATGTTGGCTGGTGTGTTTAGCGTTGCACATCCTGGTACTTGCGCGTTTGCAATGAATATAGAACTAAAAAATAGTCCTACGATAAGTAAAGTTGTTTTCATATAAATATAATTTTTAAATAATAATACGAATGTATACATATTTATGATATAACGTTTTTTTATACAGTTAAAATTTTAACAAGATTTTACTTTTTGTCGAGTAAAAAATAATCAGCAATTACTAGCGCTGCCATTGCTTCAACGATTGGAACCGCTCTTGGGACAACGCAAGGATCGTGTCTTCCTTTTCCTTGCATTTCAACCAAATTTCCGTGAACATCTAACGATTCTTGTTTTTGCATAATTGTGGCTACCGGTTTGAAGGCAACTCTAAAATAAATATCCATTCCGTTTGAAATTCCTCCTTGTATACCGCCAGATAAATTTGACTTTGTAGTTCCATCTGTGTTGTGCAGATCGTTATGCTCACTGCCTTTCATCTTTGCTCCACAAAAACCGCTTCCGTATTCAAAACCTTTCACAGCGTTTATCGAAAGCATCGCTTTTCCTAATTCTGCGTGGAGTTTATCAAAAACTGGTTCGCCTAAACCAATTGGAACATTCTGAATTACGCATGTTACCGTACCACCAACAGTATCGCCTTCCTTGCGAATTTGCTTGATATATTCTTCCATTCTTTGCGCAGAAGCTTCGTCAGGACAACGAACCGCATTGCTTTCAATTTTACTAAAATCTAAGGCTTGATAAGGTTTGTCGATAAAAATTTCTCCTACAGAAGAAGTAAAAGCATTGATTTTAATTTCAGGAATCATTTGTTTTGCAATAGCTCCGGCCACTACTCTGCTTGCCGTTTCCCTGGCAGAACTTCTTCCGCCACCTCGATAATCTCTGATGCCATATTTTTTTTCGTAAACATAATCAGCGTGGCTTGGACGAAAAGAATCTTTTATATGTGAATAATCATCAGACTTTTGATTGGTATTTGGAATAACAAAACCAATTGGCGTTCCTGTTGTTTTTCCTTCAAAAATTCCTGATAAAAAATGAACTTCATCATTTTCTTTTCGTTGCGTTACAATTGAAGATTGCCCTGGTTTTCTGCGTTCCATTTCACGTTGGATAGCTTCAAAATCCAATTCAATTCCGGGAGGACATCCGTCAATAATGCCGCCTAAAGCTTCGCCATGAGATTCTCCAAAAGTGGTTACCTTAAATAGATTCCCAAAAGTATTTCCTGCCATTTTATTTTGATTTAAAGCAAATGTAAGGATTATGGTTTAGAAAATTCCTGCAATCCATACAGAATTAAATCATCAAAAGTTAACCTTGAAATAAATATCAGTTAATACTTGAAGATTTAATTTGTAAAACTTTAAATAACATCAAATTGAAAAAAAGAGCTGTAGAACTCGTAGTAATTTCAGATGTTCATCTTGGTACTTTTGGCTGTCACGCAAAAGAGCTTCACAATTATCTTTCTTCGATAAAACCCAAGATTTTAATTTTAAATGGTGATATTGTTGACATCTGGCAATTCAGAAAATCATATTTTCCAAAATCACATTTAAAAGTCATTAGGAAAATTATTGATTTTACTTCTAAAGGGACTCAGGTTTATTATATTACGGGAAATCATGACGAAATGCTTCGTAAATTTAGTGATTCCAGAGTTGGGAATTTTTCGATAATTGACAAACTCGTTCTTGATTTAGACGGAAAAAAAAGCTGGTTTTTCCACGGAGATATTTTTGATTCGTCGGTACAACACGCCAAATGGATTGCAAAATTAGGCGGTTTGGGATATGATTATCTTATTCTTTTAAACAGATTTATTAATTGGTGTTTAAAGAAATTAGGAAAAGAGCCTTACTCTTTTTCAAAGAAAATAAAATCGAGTGTCAAAAAGGCTGTTAAGTTTATCGGAGATTTTGAAGAGGCAGCAATTGACCTAGCGATCGAAAATAAATATGATTTTGTCGTTTGTGGTCACATTCATGAACCAAAAATTTTAAAACAGAAAACCAAAAAAGGGGAAACTCAATATTTGAATTCTGGCGATTGGGTCGAAAATCTAACTGCTTTAGAATACAATAAAAAGCGCTGGAAACTTTACAAGCACATTGAAAATATTGAAACTGTTGAGGAAGATTATTTTGAAATGGAAACGATTATAAGTGAAAAATTTATAACTGAGTTGCTGATTGCAAAATAGTTTCTTGCCCCGTTTTTAAGAAAAAAAAGTGTTATAAATATCATAATTTTAATGAGATAACTCGTGTATATTATTAACTTGTAGTAAACTCTAAATAAAATAAATTATGAAAAAACTATTTTTATCAGCATTTATGCTAGCAGGAATGGCGTTCTCGGCTCAAGCGCAGTCGATTGCAAAAAACGCTCTTGGACTTAGACTCGGAGACAACGACGGATTTGGAGCAGAGGTTTCTTACCAAAGAGGTCTTGGTGACAATAACCGTTTAGAACTTGATTTGGGATGGCGTGATTCAAAATATTATGACGCCGTAAAATTAGTTGGTTTGTACCAATGGGTTTGGAACATTGAAGGTGGTTTCAACTGGTACGCCGGTGTTGGTGGTGGTGTTGGAACATTTGATTACAATTATGATGGTCCAGGTCCTTTTAACAACGATTATGATGACAACGGAACTTTCCTTTTAGTTGCAGGTGATATCGGTATCGAATATAAATTTGATTTCCCATTGCAACTATCGCTTGACTTCAGACCAGAATTATATTTTGGTGATGATTACAGAGACGACAACTTTGGGCCAGACATCGCTTTAGGTGCTCGTTTTACATTTTAAAACAAACAAAACATCATACAAAAACATCCCGAGAATTTCGGGATGTTTTTTTTTTTAATTCAACTGAAATTTATTGAAAAACGATTTCCTTCGTAGAATTTATTTTTACAATTGTGTAAGGATTTGTGATTGCCATCGTAGCCATTTCGCCAGATTTTGGAGCTGTCTCTTGAACCGAAACATAAATCTTACCTGCTTTTTCTGAAACATCTGTTACTTTGATTGAAAATCCTCCAGAATTTTTCTGTCCTAAAAATAAAGCAACAATTCTTTCTTTAGAAAAATCAACTTTTGGGACTTGTTCGTCATTCACAGCTTGATATAATTTATGTAAAGATTGAGCGTCTTTAACTACTTCAAAAGATTTTGTTTCCTTTCCCTGATAATCTGACTCGCTTAAAACGGTATAGAGTTTTGCAGAAGCCTTTTGCTCTGTCACAGGTCTTTTATCTGATTCTGCCGTTTTTTTCGTGCTATTGCAAGAGAACAAAAGAATGGCAAACGGAACTAAAATTATCTTTTTCATAACAATATTTTTTTATTTAAAGCTTTTTCATAAACCGCTTCATACAGCGGAAGAATGTTCAAGATATCAAATTGTTTGGCAACTCCCAAGGCATTTTGCTTAAATTTATGTAATTCTTCATCGCTAATTAAAATTGAAACTGCATTTTTCGCCATAGCATCAATATCTCCAACATCGCTTAAATATCCAGAAATGCCTTCAAAATTAACCTCTGGAAGTCCTCCCGAATTACTTGAAATTACAGGAACTCCGCAGGCCATTGCCTCTAAAGCCGCAAGACCAAAACTTTCTGTCTGCGACGGAAGCAAAAATAAATCAGTATAACAAAGAATTTTGTCAATATCATTACTATTTCCAAAGAAAATCACTTTGTCGCTTATTCCAAGCTCTTCACAAAGCTGTTCTGCTTTTTCTTTTTCTGGACCTTCGCCCACCATCATTAATTTTGCCGGAATTTCTTTTTGAATTTTGTCAAAGATTTTTACAACGTCTGGAATTCTTTTTACTTCTCTAAAATTACTGATGTGTGTAATAATTCTTTCTCCTTTTGATGCCATCAAAGCTCTTTGGCAAGGCGCATTTTCGTCGATACGATTTTTATTTACTTCAATAAAATTCGGGATGACTTCAATTTCTTTTTTGATATTGAAAAGCTTGTAGGTTTCATCTTTTAGACTTTGCGAAACCGAAGTTACAATATCAGATTTATTAATACTAAACGTTACCGCAGGTTTGTAAAAAGGATGACTTCCTACCAACGTGATATCAGTTCCGTGCAATGTGGTTACCATCGGAATTTTAATTCCCTCATCTTTCAGCATTTTCTTTGCCATGTAACCTGCGTATGCGTGCGGAATGGCGTAATGTACGTGAAGTAATTCAATTTTATGAAGCTTCACCATATCCACCAATTTACTGGAAAGCGCCAATTCATAAGGTTGAAAATGAAACAGCGGATACTCTGGAACGTTAACTTCGTGATAGTGAATATTTGGATTCAAAAGTGCCAAGCGAACGGGCTGGCTATAAGTGATAAAGTGTATCTCGTGTCCTTTTTTTGCGAGCTCAAGGCCTAGTTCTGTGGCAACTACACCGCTTCCGCCAAAGGTTGGATAACAAACAATTGCGATTTTCATAATGAGGTATAAAATATAGTACGAAAGTACTTAAAAAAGAGAGGAAAAATATTAATTTAAATAAATTTAACGTCGTTAAATCATTCTTGGAATCATGAGTTATAAAATCAAAAATTCAAATTTAATAAAATATTATTAAGAAAAAAATTATGAATTTAATTAAACTTATTGATTTTTTATTCATATTTGCAATCTAACCAAAACCAATTATTATGAAAAAATTATTTTACGCAGTTGCCGTGATGGCTTTTATGTTTACTGGTTGTTCGAGTGATGACGACAGCTCGAATGCGGAAGCAACAAACATTATGATTGACAATGTGCCATTTAACCAATCTGGTGCTGTTGCTCCTTTTTTTAGTGCAAGTACAATGTTTGATTCTGATGATGAATCTAAAATGAGATCATTTCAACTTGCAAGTTTCGGTAATGGCACTTCTGCTGCTGAACAAATCGCTTTGTATATTACTTATCCTGCTTCACAAGCGAGCATCAACGGAACCTATCCTGTCGATTCTTTTGATGATGCGAATGCTGACGGCGGTTACATGAAAGGTGAAGACGGATACTTTTTTGAAGAAGGAACAGTAACAGTTACTGACTTGGGGAATAACAAATATAAGTTGCAGTTTAACAATGTTATCGCTGTTGATGAAGCAGAAACATTGCCAAATAAAACTTTCACCGGCTCTTATGAAGGTGTTTTTACTTCAATGTAATTTTAAAAAACAGCTAATTTTAAAGCCAATGCAATTGCATTGGCTTTTTTTGTTTCTGAAGTTTTTTTGAATTGAAATGTAATTTTCAGTAATTATACGCTATCGTTTTTTAAGCTATTCGTAATTCTTTTTGTTTAGTCGATGTTGTGACGATGTTCACCGATTAAAAAGTAAAATCCTAAACTAACCCTGATTGGCTGCAGTAGCTTTTTTTAATCCGTTTACGGTTAAAAAAACTACTGCAGAAAGCGGGAAAATGGATAACAAAAATGCCTGAACTTTTGTTTCAAAAAAAAATTATTTTTCGATGGCATCATAAATTACTTTCTGAATATTCTCGCGAACATTTTCTTTAGAAAGCGTGTTTGGCGCGTTTGAATCTGGGTAAGTTCTGTTTGACAAGAAGATATAAATCAAGTCTTTTTCTGGGTCGGCCCAAGCGATCGTGCCCGTGAAACCGGTATGCCCAAAACTGGATTTTGAAACGCCAGAATAAACCGGACCGGCGGTTCCCGGAGCTTGTGGCTTGTCAAAACCGAGCGCTCTTCTATTGCCTTCTTTGGCAAAATATGCGGTGTTGAACGCGTCGAAAGTGGCTGGCGAAAAGTAAGTTACGCCACCATAATTTCCTTTGTTCAAGTACATTTGCATGATTTTGGCAAGGTCAATTGAGTTGGAAAAAATTCCGGCGTGACCGCCTACTCCGTCTTGCATTGCCGCAGCCATATCGTGAACGTATCCTTGAATTGTGGAATATCGCCAATATTTATCTTCTTCTGTTGGCGGAATTATGCTCATGTCAAATTTTCTCAACGGATTGTAAGTGGTGCTGTTTGCGCCTAATTTTTTGTAGAAATTTTGCTCAGAAACGACGTCTAATTTTTTAGCAGTCATTCTTTCCACATATTCTTTTAAGATGATAAACGTGAAATCGCTGTATTTGTATTCTTTTTTTGGAAGCAACTTGCTACCAGCGATTTTCTTGATAATTGTGTCTTCGTAATCATTTCTCAAGAAAAGATTTTCTGAAACCTGCGATGTAAAATCAGGCATCATTGTTTTTCTATAATATTTTTCACTCGGAACTTTTTGTTCGTCAAGCGTGGATTGGTAAAACGGAATCCAAGCTTGAAGCCTTGCATAATGCGATAAAAGTTCTTTGAAAGTGATGTTCTTTTTGTCTGTATTTTCAAAAATCGGAAGCATTGTTCCTAATTTTGTTTCTAAAGTCACTTTCTTTTGGTCATACAATTGCATCACGTCTGGCAAAGTCGAAACCATTTTTGTCAACGACGCAACGTCATAAATATCTGTATTTTTAACTTTTACCGTATTTGTATAATCGTGAGAACCGTATGATTTTTGGAAAATTACTTTTCCTTTTCTTGCTACCAAAACTTGCATTCCAGGCGCCATATTTCTTTGAATTGCATTTTTTGCAATCAAGTCAATTCTATCCAAAACCTTTGCATTCATACCCACATTTCCTGCTGATGTAAATCCAAGACGGTTGAGTTTTTTGGTTCTGAGTCCGTCGTTTGTTTTAAATGCGGTTCCGATTGAAACGGGAAGTTTTCCCTTTGCTTCCACAGCTCCAAAAATCATTTGTGCCGAAACACTTTGCGCTACATCACTGTTTTGATATGAAACGACCAAACCTTCAATGTCACTAAAACTATTGATCGGAATTAACGAATATGGTTTTGTAAAAACGTCAAGAATTACTTTATTGTTCTTAGAAATTTCTTGGATTTTTACAATTTCATCCACCGTAAAATCGTGTTTTTTCCAAGCGCCGTCTGCTTTGTGATAACCGATAATTACGGTTGTGTATGCTTTTAAATCTTCAATCAATTTGGGCAAACTATCATTTGAAACTTCGGTGACTTCTGTATATTGTTTCAAAGTTCCTACGAAAGAACTATTTGAGTCATCGCCTAATTTTAAATAAGCAATCTTCTCGTTCTCAATATCTTTTATAGGAAGGATTTCTTGGTCATTTTTTAATACCGTAAGTGCATTTTCATACAATTCATATTGCAAATCTTCAGCCTCCAAACTATTAATATCGTCATACAAAAACGGAATATCGATTGGTTTGTATTGGTTTAAACCTGCCAAATATTTGTATTTCAAAATCTTTTTAACTGATTTTTCCAAACGCGATTCTGGAATCACCGTATCTTGAATTGCCACACAAATTTTCTCTAAAGCTAAAGGCACATTTTCTGCAAAAAGAAGAATGTCGTTTCCTGCTAAAAAAGCTTCCAAATCAATATCTCCGGGTGATTTAAAATTGCTGGCACCTTTCATATTCAAGGCATCCGTGAAGATCAATCCGTTGAAATGAAGGTCTGTTTGAAGAATATTTGTAACTACGTTATAAGAAAGCGAAGAAGGGTAATTTTCACGAGGTTCTAAACTTGGAACGTTCAAATGCGCCACCATTACGCTCGCCAAACCTTCCTTGAAAAGTCTTCGGTAAGGATAAAATTCCACCTGCTCGATTCTTTCTTTAGAGAAATTTACCGTCGGAAGTGTGTGATGCGAATCTGTTGAAGTGTCGCCGTGACCCGGAAAATGCTTTCCAGTTGCGAAAACGCCTTGTTTTTGAATTCCTTTCATCAATGCGGAAGCTCTTTCGGTCACATTAAATTTGTCTTCTCCGAAAGAACGGTTTCCGATAATTGGATTTTTTGGATTGGTATTGATGTCCAAAACCGGAGCGAAGTTGAAATGAACGCCAACTCTTCGGCTTTGTTTTCCGTACTGCTCGCCCACTTTTTCAATCAATTTCATATCTTGGATGGCGCCAAGAGTCATGTTCCACGGATATTTTATGACAGAATCAAGGCGCATTCCTAATCCCCATTCGGCATCAATTCCGACAAAAAGCGGAACTTTTGATTTTTTTTGGTAACGATTTGTCAATTTTGCCTGACGCATCGGGCCACCTTGAAAAAAGATGACACCACCGATATGATTTCTTTCAATAAGTCTATCGATGGAATTTACGTGCGCAGAATCTTTGTTAGAATAAGCGGCAACCATAAAAAGCTGTCCGATTTTTTCTTCCATCGTCATTTTATTATAGATGCTGTCCACCCAAGCAATTTCCTTAGTTCTATCTATTTTTATAAAATTTGAATCAGGAACGCTAGATTGTGCAAGAGCAATCTGACTGAAAAACAGTAGGCTAATAATAAAATATCTCATTAAAAAGTAAAATTTGTTTTTTAGAAAAAACGGCTATGCCAGCTTTCATTTGCAGGAACTTCCCAATATTCGTGCCATTCGCCAACAGTATTAACGAGATTATTAAAGACAATAGTATTTCCGGAAACGGCTTTTTCTTTTGCCATTTTCTTAAATTCAATCAACGGTTTGTGGGCAATGTGCTCCCCAAGTTTGAAAGTCACATTCATTTTATCTAATAAATCTACTGCGTATTTTTTCTCCAAATCTTGGATAAATTGCACAGAACTATCTATTGAACAACCGGTTGCATTTTGAACTTCTTGGTTTACGGACAAAATAATGAAACGATTGTATTTTAATTGGTAAGAAGCTTCAAGACTGGTTCCGTGTGCGGCCCAATTTTCTACAAAAGCTTTTAAATCAGTTTCGATTTCAGCCATTTCTTCATCTGAAAATTTTCTATTTGATTGGTAAATCCAGATTTTTGATTCGTCTGGTAAATTTTCAAAAGGAATGTACATAATTTTATATTTTTTTAATGCCTTGGATCACTTTGTAATATCTAAAATCCTTGGCTTTTGTATCATAGAATTCTTGTTCCCAGTAATCAACGGAAACTTTATCATTTTTCTTTAAAATCATATCTGTCAACAGATTAGAATCTTTAAAAAAAGTGAGCACCATCATTGAATGCGACCTTCCGGAATTATCTTTTACTGTAACAGTCAAAAATTGTTCTGGCTTGATTTCAACAATCTTGCCTTCAAGTGTGAGCGCTTCCTGTTCTTGTTCATCCTCTGAGCCAAACCCACTTTCAGCAAGTTTTAATAACACGTCTGGACAAATTGACGCCATTTTTAAGCCTACATCCATACCTAGTTGTTTCATCGAAGTGTCAGATTGAAGCACATCGCCATACTTTTGGATCACTGCCTCTTTGTGGGCCGAATAACTGGCAACAATACAAAAACCAAGTTCTAATTGAACTTTAGAAGACTCTTGTGCTTTTAATTCGTCGACCTTTGAAGCTGCGCAACTGCATACTTCATTGCCAACAATATCTAAAATATCTTGGCTGTTTGCGTTTACAAAATATAATGAAAATAAAAAAGCGAGTAGTGATTTTTTCATAGATTAATTTATTATAAATCTTTTGCGTTTGCAATAAGTTCTGCAATATCCATCACTTTAACTTGCGCTTCTTTTTCTTTATTTTTGACACCGTCAGTAAGCATCGTGTTGCAGAAAGGACAACCTGCGGCAATAATATCTGGAGCGGTTTCTAAAGCGTCTTCTGTTCTTTCAACATTGACTTCTTTATTTCCTGGCTCTGCGTCTTTAAACATCTGTGCGCCACCAGCTCCACAACACAATCCGTTGGCTTTTGAACGTTTCATTTCTACCAATTCCACATCTAATTTTTCAATCAAATCTCTTGGAGCTTCGTAGATTTTATTGGCTCTGCCCAAATAACAAGGATCGTGAAAAGTGATGCGTTTTCCTTTAAACTGACCGCCTTCAATGGTTAATCTTCCTTCGTCTAAAAGTGATTTCAAAAATTGCGTGTGGTGAACCACTTCATAATTTCCTCCTAATTCTGGATACTCATTTTTAAGCGTATTAAAACAATGCGGACAAGCCGTAACGATTTTTTTTGCTTCATAAGCGTTCAAAACCTCGATGTTCATCATCGCCTGCATCTGAAAGAGAAATTCGTTTCCAGCGCGTTTTGCAGGGTCGCCCGTACAGCTTTCTTCCGTTCCAAGAACCGCAAAAGAAACTTCAGCTCTGTTCAAAATTTTAACAAAAGCTTTGGTGATTTTTTTTGCTCTATCATCAAAGCTTCCGGCACAACCCACCCAGAACAAAACTTCTGGTTGTTTTCCTTCGGCTAACATTTCGGCCATTGTTGGCACAGATAAAACTTCTGACATCTTTTTTAGTATAATCGGTTAATCGTAAAAATGTTTAATCGGTTAAACACTTAACCGATTAAACGTTGAATACTACTCGTGTTTTCCGTCGTCAAAAACTTGGATGGTCACTTCTTTGTCAACCAAATCAGTGAATTTTCCTCTATAACGTGTTGCTTTAACCAAGTGATTATCAATCCAATGGTAGTTTCCTCCACGCGGTTTTCCCATTACCATTCCGTGGTATTTGAAACCGTGTAATTTTAACCATTGTTCTGTCACATCGCGGTGCGCTTCCGTTCTCGAAGTAAAGAAAAATATAATGTGCCCTTCGTCATACCAACGGTTTAATGTTGCTAATGCATCTGGATATAATTCTGCGGTAAGCATTCTTTCAGGCTCTTCATTTGGAATATCATCACAGATAGTTCCGTCAATGTCGATAAGATAATTCTTGATTCCTTCTGGAAGTATCGGACTGATTGCTTCTCCGTTTTCTGAAACGGCCAGTAAGTTTTTGTCGATGTCTTCTGTTTTCATTGTATTCTAAAATTTAGTGTGTTGAGGGGTAAGTTTTAATCGCAAGAAATGAAATTAATTTTCGTTTTTCCAATTCAGACGATCTTGCTGGCTATATTGCCAAGGTGCTCCGTTATTTTCAACGTTGGTCATCATTGCATTTAACGACATTGGTGCCGCGCTTTGTTCCATAACCAAGAAACGACGCATATCCATAATAATTGATAACGGACTAATATTTACTGGACATTCTTCAACGCACGCATTACAACTTGTGCACGCCCAAAGTTCTTCTGGCGTAATATAATCGTTCAAAAGCATCTTATTGTCTGGGACAAAAACGCCATTGTTTGCATCAATATTTTTTCCGACTTCTTCCGCTCTATCACGCGTATCCATCATGATTTTTCGAGGAGACAATTTCTTGCCCGTGATGTTTGCCGGGCAAGCCGATGTGCAACGACCGCATTCCGTACACGTGTAAGCGTTCATCAACTGCACCCAATTTAAATCTTGAACGTCGCTGGCGCCAAATTTCGTTGGAGTTGCATCTGCATCAGGCGCTGGCGCTGCAAAAGGATCAGCATTGGGATCCATCATCAATTTTACTTCGTTTGTAACCGATTGAAGATTGTCAAATTTCCCTTTTGGATTTAAATCTGCAAAATAAGTATTTGGGAAAGCCAAAAGAATATGCAAATGTTTAGAGAAATAAATGTAATTCATGAAAACCAAAATTCCTGCGATGTGCAACCACCAGAAAACTCTTTCGAAAACTATCAAAGTTCCAACCGACATCGATTCGAACATCGGAGCAATAAACTGACTGATTGGAAACGCTCCAGCTTTTGTGTAATGCTCCGCTCCTTTTAATTGTAATGCTAAATCTGATCCGTTTAAGAACAAGAAAAGTAGCATCAAGGTAACTTCAAAATAAAGAATGTAATTGGCATCGCTTTTTGGCCATCCTTTCAAATCACTGTGAATGAATCGCTTCAACTTGATGATATTTCTTCTTCCTAAGAAAACCAGAACAGCTACCAAAACTAAGAAAGCTAAAATCTCAAACGAAGCAATCAAAACATCATAAAATCCGCCCATAAAAGCGAAAACACGATGCGTTCCGAAAAGGCCGTCGATGATGATTTCAAGAAGTTCAATGTTGATTATAACAAAACCAACATAAACAATAATATGCAAAATTCCGGCAACGGGACGTTTGACCATTTTTGATTGGCCAAGCGCGATCATCGCCATATTTGCCCAACGCTCTTTTGGATTGTCAGAACGATTCACATCTCGACCTAACTTAATATTGCGGATTAGTTTTTTTACGTTTAAAGCAAAATATCCGAAACCTAAACCAAGTAATATGGCAAACAATATATTGTCTATGTAGCTCATCAGGCCGTTTTATTTAATAGTATCTTTTACCTTTTCGTCCTCTTTTGGAGCTACGTAAGGTTTTGGTTTTTTACCGAAAACAGAAAAATGCACGTAACGTTTTGGGTTTTCTTTCAAATCTTGGACAAGTTGTTTCATTTCTAAAGAAGCCCCTTCTAAATTATCATACATTCCGTCGTCTTTAAGCAATTTCCCTAAAGAACCTTTTCCAGATTGAACGTCGTTTACAATTTTGTCAACGTTTGTCAAAGCTTTGTCTAACTTTTTCATTGCGGCACCAATATTAGCGTTGTTCAATGAATCAGAAAGTTTAGAAAAATTGGCGGTTGCGTTGTCTAAGTTTGTGAAAGTTCCGTCTAATTTAGTTCTGTTATCTGCAATCAATCCGTTCACTCCTTTTGCAGCAGCGCTAAACTCTTTCATCGTTACAGACAATTCTGCGATTGATTTTCTAAGATTATCTTGTGTATTTCTATCAAAAACATTGTTCAAAGCCATTAATAAACTATCAGCTGTAACCACAGTTTTTTCCACTTTTGTTTGAAGTGGAGACAATCTGTCACCAATATTTGAAAGCATTCCCGGTTTTACATTCGTAGAAAGTTGCTGTCCATCTTCTGCTTCAACAGGGTTTTTAAAATCTGGAATAAGCGCGATGCTTTTTCCTGCTAATAATCCTGGCTCATAAATGGTAGCGACAGTAGATTTTGAAATTGGAAAATCAGTTTTAACTTGAATTTCTACCAATAATTTTCCGTCATTATGAAGCGTGATGCTTGTTACTTTTCCAACAGCGAGACCGTTGATAGTTACCGGAGCCGATGGTGCAAGGCCTTCGACTTCGTCATAAACAGCATAAAATGTTTTGTAATCGTTAAAAAGGTCTCTGCCTTTTAAGAAACTGTATCCCCAGATGAATAACAAAATTGATGAGATGACAAGAATCGCGGTTTTAATTTCTCTAGATATTTTCAAAGCTTGGTGTTTTTAAACAAATTTAAGTAATAAAATCAAAAGGATTTCATAAAATTATTTTAATGCTTCCTGCAAAGTGATTTTTTTACCGTTTTTAAATGCAATTAAGTAGGCCGTTGTAAAACCTTTTGCTTTTGCTTCCGCTAATTGCTGTTTTGCGGTGTCGTAATTATCAGATGATCCATACATATATTTATAAAGATTTCCTTCAGAAACTACACTAACTCCGTTCAAACCTTTAAAGTTGCTTGGCGTTAAATCTAATTTTGTACCGCTTGCAGAAATCTGAACTTTAAAAGTTACTCCTTTTGAGTCGGCTTCTGGTTTTGTTTCGGTTTTAACTTCTGGCTTTTTAACTTCTGGCTTTTTAGTTTCTGGAGTTTTTGTCGCAACCGTTTTTGAAGTATCTGGTTTTACAGGAACCACAACTTCTCTTGGTTTCTCTACTTTTAATTCTTCTTTATCGATTCTATTTTCGATTGAAGTTCCTCCAAAGTATTCTTTCTTATAATTCATAATCGCATCGGCAATCGCTTTTGCAATTTCGTTTTGACCTTCGTCTGAATTCAAATAAGCGCCTTCATTTTTATTAGAAATAAAACCCATTTCAATCAAAACCGCTGGCATCGCCGTTTTGTGCAAAACCATGAAAGGTGCTTGTTTAACACCACGGCTTTTTCTTTCTAATTGCGTTTTAAATTTATCTTGAACCACACTTGCAACCGCCATACTTTGGTTCAAATTTTCCTCTTGAATCAAAGTAATCCCAATTAAAGATTCAGGAGATTTTGGGTCATAACCCGCATATTTTAATTTATAATCAGACTCTAATGTGATTACCTCATTCTCGCTTTTTGCAACTTGAAGATTTGATTTTAATTTGGTCAAACCCATCACATAAGTTTCTGTTCCAGAAGCTTCAGAATTGTCGTTTGAATTACAGTGAATTGAAACAAACAAATCTGCTTTTGCGTGGTTTGCAATATTGGCACGTTCTACCAATTCTATGAAAACGTCAGTATTTCTAGTGTAAACCACATCAACTTTTGGCTGTTTGTCAAGTAATTTCCCCACTTTTAAAGCCACTGCAAGAGAAATATTCTTCTCAACAAAATTATTTTTAATAGCGCCATAATCTTTCGCGCCGTGACCCGCATCAAGAGCAACTTTAAAATTATCGCCCGATTGGCTAAAAGCAGAAACTGAGATGAAACAGGCGAATAAAGCGAATGATTGTTTAAATTTCTTGTGAATGTCCATATTTTGTTAAAGTTTATTTTAATAAAATTCCTATGGTTATAATTTTGTTATTTCCTTATTTTTGATGAAAAATATATGTAAGTTTGGCACGTCAAAAAGTGAGCCATATTTTTACAAAAATAGTATTTAAACCTTTGCGTACAAACTTATTTCATATCGTTTTATCAGCAATTTTCCTAACATTGGGAAGTGCGACACTTTATTCTCAAGAAGGAAGAAACAGAACTATCACAGTACCTGTTGAAAAACAGCCAACTAAGCCTTCAGACACGGCTTTTCAGACTGTAAATGTTGCTGATATTTTAATTCCAAAAGATTCTACAAAAATTGATTCGCTAAAGCCTAAAAAAAATCTTTTAGAAGGAATTGTAAAGCGAAAAGCAGTTGATTATGAAAAGATGGATCAGAAGAAAAAACTTTTGACACTTTACAACCAAGCCGAGCTTTATTACCAAGATTTTGAGCTAAAAGCGGGAGTGATTGTAATGGATTATTCTAAGAATGAAGTCTATGCAGGACGTTTCAAAGATTCTTTAGGTAACTACTCACAAAGACCTGTATTTAAACAAGGTAGCAATGTAATAGAACCCGATTCTATTCGGTTTAACACCAAGACAAAAAAGGCTTTAGTTTGGAATTCAAGAACCAAACAGGGCGAGATGAATATTATCGCCGAAACAACCAAAAAGATAAACGATTCTGTTTATTATATGGCGAAAGCCAAATTGACAACGTCAAAAGATATTGACAATCCTGAATATTATTTTTACGTAAGAAAGCTGAAATTTGTTCCAGGAAAAAAAGTGGTTGTTGGTCTGACAAATTTGGTAATCGCAGACGTTCCAGTACCTCTTGGTGTGCCGTTTGCGTTTTTTCCGATGTCAAATAAATCGACTTCTGGATTAATTTTGCCTTCGCCAAATGATTCAAACCGACAAGGATTTTCATTGCAAAACGGTGGACTTTACTTGGCTTTGTCTGATAATTATGATTTGGCAATCGTTGGAGATTATTACACAAATGGAAGTTATGCCATGCGTTTTGAGTCTAGTTATGGTGCACGATACAAATATAGAGGTAACGTAAATGTTCGTTTTGAAAATCAAATTCAAAGCGAAAGAGGTTTTCCAGATTATGCAAAATCTTCTCAATATAATATTCAATGGTCGCATTCTCAAGATGCAAAATCGAGTCCGAATTCAAGATTTTCTGCCTCTGTCAACTTAGGAAGCAGTAAATATTATCAGCAAACCATGAATCAATCAAATATTGGTTCGGCTTTAAATAACACTTTAAGTTCATCGGTTTCTTATTCAAAAACTTTTAATACTGTCCCGCAGGTAAATATGTCGATTACTGCGACACATTCTCAAAATACAGGAACAGAAACTATAAACATGACACTTCCTACTTTTCAGGCAAGTGTTGATAGAATTTATTTATTTGCTTCTGAAGATGAGCCGAAAAAAGGATTTATCAAAAATTTAAACTTACAATATAATATTAATGCCCAAAACCAAATTACTACAAACGACTCGTTATTCTTTAAACCTCAGATGTTTAGAGATGCGAAAATTGGTTTTCAGCACAGCATTCCATTAAGCACAAACTTTAAGGTTTTCAAATATTTTAGTGTAAGTACCGGGATGAATTATGAGGAAGTTTGGGCTTTAAAAACACTCGAAAAACGATATAACTACGCTGAAAGCAAATTAGATACAATTATTAATAATGGTTTTGACGCTTATAGAACTTATAGCTTTTCGAGTTCTGTTGGTACGACAATCTATGGAACTTTTAATTTTGGAGAAGATAAAAGGATTCAAGCAATCAGACATTTGATTAAACCCGCTGTATCTTATTCGTATCGTCCAAGTTTCGAAAAATATTATGACACATACGATCCTGACGGAAGCGGGACGATGTTAAAAGATTATTCACGTTTTGAAAACGGAATATATGGAGCTCCTGGAAAAAATATGTCGAACACTGTAGGATTCTCGTTGAACAATACGTTTGAGGCAAAAGTTACCGATCGAGATAGTACCAAAACAGAAGCAAAAAAGGTGATGCTTTTAAACAGCTTGAACTTTTCTACGTCGTATAATTTAAACGCCGATTCGTTAAAACTAGCGCCGATTCGAGTTTCTGCCGGAACCGTTTTGTTCAAAGACAAGATGAACATCAATTTTGCCGCTACTCTGAATCCGTATGCTTTAGATAATGCAAACAGAACAATTGAAAAATGGAATATCGATAACGGCGGAAGCTTGTTTAGAATGACAAGTGCAAACGTTACCATCAACTATTCGTTTTCGAGTACTGACGGCGCGAACAAAAAAGACCAATCTGATCCATTAAAAAATCAAAGTTTAAGAAACGGTGGTCGTGATGATGATTTGTTTGGTACAGCAAGAGATCTTGGAGACAACCGAACGAGCCAATTTAACGATGACGATATTGAGAAAGCTGAAGAAAATTCAAGTTTTTATAATGCTGTGATTCCGTGGGATGTTCGCCTTGCCTACTCGCTTACTTATGGAAATGAGCAACGACAAAGCGCAATAACGAGTAATTCATTGATGGTTTCGGGTAATATTGATTTGACGCCAAGATGGAAAGTGGGTGTGTCAACAGGTTATGATTTTGTGCAAGACGGTGTTACTTTTACGCAGCTTCGTTTTGAAAGAGATTTGTTGAGCTGGAGAATGGATTTCAACTGGGTTCCTATTGGAAATTATACGTCTTGGGGATTCTTTATTGGAATCAAGTCTTCTGTGTTGAGCGACATCAAATGGGACAAGAGAAACCAACCAAACAGAACTTTACGTTAATAAATTTAGTTATGAAAAAAATAATTTTTACAGAAAAAGCTCCTGCTCCAATTGGCCCATATAATCAAGCGGTTGCTTTTGGAAACACACTTTTTACTTCTGGTCAAATTGCTTTACATCCGGAAACGGGAGAATTGGTTTTAGACGATATCGAAACTGAAACCAAACAAGTAATGGAAAATATGAAAGCAGTTCTTGAAGAAGCCGGAATGACGTTTGAAAACGTAATCAAGACTTCAATCTTCATCATGGACATGAACAACTTTGCGAAAATAAACACCGTTTATGGAAGCTATTTTGACGAAAAAACGGCACCAGCGAGAGAAACGGTTCAAGTTGCAGGTTTGCCAAAAAATGTAAACGTTGAGATTTCTATGATTGCAATGAAATAAACAGATTTCAATAAAATAAAAAAGGCTTTGTCAATGGTGATAAAGCCTTTTTTTTATGTCGGATTTTCTAAAAATGAAGCGTAAAAAAACCTGCGATAAAGCAGGTTTTTTATTTTTTACAAAGTATTAATTTACTCTGTGATATTCAATCAAACCATCAATTGGACGACGTAAAACGTTTCCTAAGATTAGTCCGTTTTGTTCAAGGACAATTTTTAGTTCTTCTTTTAAGTAAAATGCAATTGAACCCACAAAATGTACCGGAATTTCGCGACAATTTTCAAACTGGGTGATGTAATTATCCACGAATTTTTGCATTGCTTTCTTCACAAATACATTGATGAAAACATCATCCTTATGTTTGATCAAAAACTTGGCGAAAGTGGCCAAATATGCGTTTGGATTTGGTTCTTTGTATAAATGATGCTTGATAACATCTGGATCAAGATCGTATTCTTTTTCAAATTCTTCGGCCAAGTGTTTTGGCATTTTTCCGAAGTGGTACGCACGAATTAATGAACGTCCGAAACGGTTTCCTGAACAATCATCCATCGCCATGTATCCAAGAGATTGGATTTTTTGGTGTAATTCTTCTCCGTCAAAATAACTGCAGTTTGAACCTGTTCCAAGGATTGAAATGATTGATTTTTCATTATTTGGATTGGTTGCATAAGCTGCCGCATACGTATCTTCTTTTACAACGATTTCCGCATTTGGAAAAAATTCTTTGAAGATGTCTGCCAAAAAGTTTTTCATTCTGTCTGTGCCACAACCCGCTCCGTAGAAAAAAAGATGTGTTACTGCTTTTCTATTTTGATAAATATCAAAGCGGTCTTCCAGGCGGTCAAGTACTTCTTTTTTATCTAAAACTTCAGGATTTAATCCTAAAGATTGTGTGGTAAACAGTTTATTGCCATTATCGTCTAATGCAATCCAATCTGCTTTTGTGGAACCACTGTCTACTAATAGTTTCATTTGGATTTTTGATTTAGGATTTAGACTTGAGATTTTTATCTCAAATCTAAAAAACTATATTAGTTTTTTTGTTAGTTTGTTTGATTTCTATTGGCGAAAATGGTTTAAAAAACGCCGAAAGATTGTATTCTAGCCCCGATTGCAGTGAAAATCCTTTTATTTTTTTTCTTTAAAAAAATAAAAGATTGTAACGGAAAGCGGGAATATGGCTTAAAAAAATCTTTGTGTTTGGCTTCAAATAAAAAAGTCCCGCCACAGGTTAATGACGGGACAAATTATTATAAATTACAATTGTGCAATATGTACAGATAAATCAATCAATTTGCTTGAATATCCGTATTCGTTATCATACCAAGATACAATTTTGAAGAAGTTTGAATTTAAACCAATTCCTGCGGTTGCATCAACGATTGAAGTTCTTTTGTCTGAGATAAAGTCTTGAGAAACAACAGCGTCTTCAGTGTATCCTAAGATTCCTTTTAATTCGTTTTCTGAAGACTTTTTAAGTACTGCCATAATTTCTTCGTAAGAAGTTTCTTTGGCAACTTTTACTGTTAAATCTACTACAGAAACGTCAGCCGTTGGAACACGGAAAGACATTCCTGTTAATTTTCCATTCAAGGCAGGAATTACTTTTCCAACTGCTTTTGCAGCACCTGTTGAAGATGGAATAATGTTGATTGCTGCTGCACGTCCGCCTCTCCAGTCTTTTCTTGAAGGTCCGTCAGCAGTCATTTGAGTTGAAGTTGTTGCGTGAACTGTTGTCATCAAACCTTCAACGATTTCAAAGTTATCGTGAATTACTTTTGCCAATGGCGCCAAGCAGTTTGTGGTACAAGATGCGTTTGAAACTACTAAATCTGTAGCTTTAGCTTCTGTATGGTTTACTCCCATTACAAACATTGGAGCGTCTGCAGATGGAGCAGAAATGATCACTTTTTTAGCACCACCTTTGATGTGTTCGTTTGCCGTTTCGATAGTTGTGAAAATACCTGTACATTCTGCAACTACGTCAACATCAACTTCGTTCCATTTTAAGTCAGCCGGATTTCTTTCTGCCGTGATACGGATATTTCTTCCGTTTACATATAATTTTCCTTCTTTTACTTCTACAGTTCCATTGAAACGACCGTGAACTGAATCATATTTTAATAAGTAAGCCAAGTGATCTACGTCTAATAAATCATTGATCGCTACTACTTCTACGTTATCTCTGTTGAAAGTTTCTCTGAAAACAATTCTTCCAATTCTTCCAAAACCGTTAATTCCTAATTTTACTTTTGACATTTTTTTACTTTGTTTAATCGTTTATTTGTTTTTTCGTTGAATCGTTTATCCAGCGAATCGAATTGACGATTGACCGAATTAACAATAAAACTTTCTATGTTGACATTATATCAGATACTCTCAATAATTCTCTGTCGATTGGATAATGACCTTTAATTGCTTGTTCTAAAGGCGTTAAAGTCACCACATCTTGATAGATTCCGACCATAAAGTTTGATTTTCCTTCTAAGATAGATTCCACAGCTTTAACTCCCAAACGGCTTGCCAAAACCCTGTCGAAGCAAGATGGCGCGCCACCTCTTTGCATGTGTCCTAAAACAGAAACACGAATATCATACTCTGGTAAATGTGACTCGATGTAATCTTTAAGTTCGAAAACATTCTTGCCCATTTTATCACCTTCAGCCACCACAACGATGCTTGAAGATTTACCCGAAGCTTTACTTTTTTGAAGTGATTCTAAAAGTCTGTCTAAACCTAAATCTTCTTCTGGAATCAAAATTTCTTCAGCTCCAGCACCGATTCCTGCGTTTAGCGCAATATGACCAGCGTCACGTCCCATCACTTCCACGAAGAAAAGACGGTTGTGCGAACTTGCCGTATCACGAATTTTATCGATACATTCGATTACAGTATTTAATGCAGTATCATACCCTAAAGTGTGGCTTGTTCCAAAGATATCATTGTCGATAGTTCCCGGAATTCCCATCACTGGAAAACCATATTCACTATTGAAGATTTCTGCACCGGTGAAACTTCCGTCTCCACCGATTACGACTAAAGCTTCTACTCCAACTTTATTTAAGTTGTCGAAGGCTTTTTTGCGTCCTTCTGGAGTCATAAACTCTTTCGAACGTGCCGATTTTAAGATCGTTCCTCCTTTATTAATGATATTATTTACTGAACGAGGTCCCATTTCTTTAAAATCGCCTTCAATCATACCTTGATAACCACGGTAAATCCCGACGCATTCAATTCCGTGGAAAGCACAGGTTCTTACAACAGAACGGATAGCCGCGTTCATCCCAGGAGAATCTCCTCCGGAAGTTAGTACGCCTATTTTTTTTATTGTTTTTGACATTTATTTGCTATTAATATTGTAAAATTAGCAAACATATATCACTTAACAGCACTGGTTTTTATTATTTTAAGAATTGCGGAGGGTTTCAAACGATTTCGTTAATAAGTTTTCTTGAATCGTATCGAAATGTTCATTAAATTAAAGGGATTTCAGAAAAAAACAGACTTAAAAATATGTTATTCTGATTCTGGAACGCGTTGTTGTTCGGTTTTAGGATTTTCTGGGCGTTTTCTTCGTTCTTGCGTCCATTGAATGAAATCTGGAGAAAGATCAGAATCTGGAACTTCATCAGAAGCGTTATTTTTCTCTTCTTGCGTTTTTATATTAAAGATTTTAAACCAAAGTTCGCGGAGAGTATCAAAATCGACCTCATACGAAACTCCAAGACCTTGGGTATAGCCAATTCCTTCTCCTATATAATTGATGTCGTTTTCACGATTAAACACACGAAGGTTTAAAGTTCCATCGTCATTCACTCGATATTTCACTTCCACGTTACCCACAATTACCGACTGGTTTACGCCACCAACAGGAACTCCAACTTTTCCATCAATGGAAATTCTATCAGAAAGTTGTGTGGTAATTGCAATTCCGAATTGGCTGTTGGTTTCTGCCGTCGGCGTTCTGTCGGCCATTTGATAATCTAAAGCCACGGTGAACTTACCATCCTCGTCTTGGAACAAATCATTAAATAAACCGCTTGCTCTTTCAAACAAACTTCCATAAACTGCTGTTCCTGCGTTATCCGCGCTCAAGAAATTTCCTGTTCCTAATAATGACAAAGCTTGGTTCACACGCGTATCTCGATCATCCAAACGTACTTGAAGTTCTGACTTTAAAACCGAACTCACCGTTGGGAAATTAATCGTGAAATCAGGCTCTGGATTCGTCAAGTTTCCTGTCAAATTGATGACTACTTCCACTGGAACTTTTCTGTTAAACGAAGCATTATCTTGCAAAACCGCTGGATTTGCCTGTGTTTTATAAACAGCATCGATGTTCAATCGGGCACGAATTGGGTCTCCATCCCAAGAAATATTACTTCCTTTTTTAACCGAGAATTTTTTATCAATAATTCCTCCGTATTTAAAATTGTATTCTCCTTCGGTTACGTCATACGTTCCAAACATATTGAATTTTCCGAGCGTACTAATTTCCAAACGAATATCTCCGTTTCCTTTTCCTTTTAAAGCGTGGCCTGTGTTTTTGTCGATGATAATCTCCACTTCCGCTTCTGGCGTAACTTTTAAATTAAACTGCAATTCAAGTCCGGCATTATTTACGACTGGTGCGATGATTCCTTTGTCTTGATTGTATTTTTCCTTCGGACTTAAAAAAGTGATAAACGAATTATTTCCAACTCCGGAAGCACTGCTAATCGGAATTTTAATATTTGTACCTTTTTTAGATTCGGCGTCCACCGTAATCAGCAAAGCATTTGTCGGACCTTTTAACGAGGCAGAACCTGCGATAAATGCGGTTCCATAATAAATGGCGTCGTCTGAATCTTTGGTGTCTAAAACCAACAAATTATCTGACTTTATATTCAAATCTAAAACCCAGTTTTTGAAATTTTGATGTTTGATACTTCCTGTCAAAAAGCCTTTGGTGCCGTTTTTTGTATCGGTCATTCGGGCGTCGTTAAAACGGAATTGATTTTCAGTCAAATCGACAATCGAGCGCTGATCAAATTCATAATCAACATTCAAATAAGGTACTTTTAAACCAACATTATCTAAAAATAATCGACCGTCAATTCTCGGATTTTTTAAGGTTCCGGCAAATCCTGCAGTTCCCGAAGCAAATCCACGAATCTTTGAAATCACGTTGCCTCCAAGCGGACTCAGCGCGCCAAGATTGAATTTATTAAATCTAAAATCTAAGTCAAAAATAGTTTCTTTATTCAAAATTCCGATATTTCCAGACGCGATGAAATTCTCCACGTTTTCATTCTCCAAAATAGAATTTACGCTGAAACGGTTCAGATTTTCATTTCCTTCAATATCCAAAGATAGATTTCCAAGCGAAATTTCATTGACGTGAAGACTGTCAATTGTGATGCCCGCGGAAGGTTGGTAAACATTCTTATTTTGCTTGAAATCAATTCGCCCATTCAGGTTTCCTGCAATTCGAAGGCTATCCATCGACGGAAGCAATTTGCCCAAACTCACGTCTTCAAAACTCAAATTGACATCTTTATAAGTACTGTCCCGAATAATTCCCTGAAGTTCCACACGCTGATTATCATGCGTCATCAAGATATTTTCGATTGAAAAATTCTTCAGTTTCTTATCAAACACAACGCGATTATCATTCGCGTCTTGCTCGTTTAAAAACCACATATAATCTTTGATATTTACCTGCGACTTTTTGATCCCAACAACGTTATTGTTTTTTTCGTCAATCGTATGGTAAATATTCAAATTATAAAAATCCTTATTGTCAACGCCACCTTTCATCTCGGTTCTAAAAAACAACGTATCTTCTAATTTTACCGAAATCGTACTAAAATCAGTAATTTTATATTTCTTTGTTCGAATGCTATCCATCTCAACATAAGCGTTATACAACGGATTTTGGTTATCAACTTCCAAAGAAACATTATCGAAATAATTTTCGTAAGCCTTAATTTCTGGCGAATTAAAATTCATCTTAAACTCCTTAGAATCAGATGTTATCCTTCCGGAAACGATGGTATTTGAACCCACAGAAACTTCTGGCAAGAAGATTTCAATCAACTTATTATAAATAGAAAGATTAAAATCTAAAAACTGTCCGGGCTTGACTTTGTTCGGGCGGTAATTGGTGTACAAACTTCCGATAGCATTTTCAACAATCTTCGGAACTTCTTTAAATTGGTATTTCCCAACAATTTTTCCTTGAATAATATCTGGCGAAGCGATTGAAATTGTTCTGATTCTATCGGCATCAAATCTTGATTGAACGGTAAAATCATCAAAGAAATAAGTGTCTTTTTCATTTTGGTATGAAGTCTGCGTAATCGCAATATCTCCGTACATATTATCCAAGCTATTTCCGGTAACTTGCATCGTAATGTCACCTTTAAACAACGAAATCGAATCTCTTTTAATCAATTTCAGCTTATTTAAATCGGCATAATCAATCAACGCGTGGAAATCATAACGATTTTCACGTTTGCTCAAATCAACCAAACCTTGAAAATCTAGTTTCAAATTTTCGTCATTAACCAAAACTTTTCCTTGAAATATTGGATTTTTAAAAGTTCCGTCAATATCAATATTTTTGTAATTGTAATTCATAAAGTTCAGGCTGAAAACCGTTCCCGAAACTTTTGTATTCAAATATTTTCTGGTAAAACCTTTTCCTTTCACTTCCAAATCTAACGTAGCAACGCCCAAATCCTTTTGTTTCAAGAATTTCCCGATGTTGAATTTATTGAAATTAATATTTCCAGAATAGGAAGCGTTGTCAATATTATCGATGTCGTACAATTCTAAAACTGTCGCCAGCTCACCAATATCGGTGGTCAAATATAAATCGGCTTTGACCGTGGTTTTCGTGACTTGCGCATTTCCGACCAAATCAAAATTTCCTAAATATTCTAAAGACGAAGGCAATTTCTCGCCCAAAATTCTAGGCAAAATCGTTTTTAAATTGGCATAATCTGAAGATAATTTCTTGAAATCGCCCTTAATCATAAAGGCATTTTTATCTGGATTGAAAAGATTTTTGAAATTAATATCGCCAACAATCTGCGATTTCTTATCCACAACCAATTTTAAATTTCTGGTAAAAAAATCATTCATTGTTCCACTTAAAATTGTAGAAAAATTAAATTTCTTGTTTTTTCCAAATTCATTGTAGAAAATATTGAGGTCATTTGTGGAAATCGAGGCAGAATCCACATCCACATCAAGGCGAACTTTGTTTACAAAATCAGCCAAACCGCCTTCTTTGTAAGTCAAAACTACGCTTCCTTTCAATGACGATTCTTTGGTCAGAAGATTTAATTCTTTAAGCAAAAGACTTTCTTTTGAATAGCTAAACTTTCCGTTTAAATCCTTGATAAACAAACCTCTGTGATCCATCATCGAAAGTTCTTTTATCTCGGTCGTGATGTCGCTTCCATAGATTTTAAACTTTCTAACGCGAGAATTCATCTTTGTAAAATCGATGCTGACTTTGTTGACCAAATTTTCATTGGTTACTTTGAAATGACTGGCATTCAAGTAAATATTATCAGCATTCAGTTGAAAAGGCTTGGTCGATTTTTTACCAGTATCAAATAATTTTACAAAAACATTAATGTTCGAATTCGTTTCGTCTTTGTAGGTTTTTAAGTTGAAAAACAATTTATCCGCATACAAATCTCCAAAAGCCAAATCGCCCGTTTTAAGCTTTTTAAAGCTCAAAATATTGGTTTTTATGGACATTGCAGAAATCAGCGTATCTTTGTGATGGTCCTTTATCAGTACATCACGGAGTTTTACAGTTAAAAAAACAGAGATGGCAACTTTGTCAACATAAATGTCTGTTCCATATTTTTCATTGAGAGATTCAGTGACATAATGCGCAATTTTTGTCTGAACAAAAGGTAGGGAAAGTGTAATGCCGAGTACCAGCAAAAGTAGGATTAAACCTAAAAAGGTTCGAAATACTATTTTTTTAAATTTTTTGATACTCTTAATTGTTTTATTTTTGTCAAATATAATTCAAAATCCGTGCCCTTCTATGGGAAATAATTCTCTTTTAATATTGGCCATTGAAAGTTCTTGCGATGATACTGCGGCAGCTGTGATGCAAGGCGATAAAGTCTTGTCAAATGTTGTTGCAAATCAAAGCATTCACGGCGAATATGGTGGCGTTGTTCCTGAATTGGCTTCGCGCGCGCACCAGCAAAATATCGTTCCAGTTATCGAAATGGCCATCCGTAAAGCAAATATCGACAAAAATCAGTTAAATGCAATAGCTTTTACACAAGGACCTGGACTTATGGGCTCACTTTTAGTAGGAAGTTCTTTTGCTAAATCACTAGCTTTGGCGTTGAAAATTCCGTTAATTGCTGTAAATCACATGCATGCGCATATTTTGGCTCATTTTATCGATGAAGAAGGATTTGAAAAACCTGAGTTTCCTTTTTTAGCGTTGACCATCAGTGGCGGACACACGCAAATTGTGAAAGTCAACGATTTTTTTGATATGGAAATTATCGGAGAAACTACTGATGATGCTGTTGGTGAAGCTTTTGACAAGAGTGCAAAAATCTTGGGACTTCCCTATCCTGGCGGACCTTTGGTCGATAAATATGCGCAATTGGGAAACCCGAAAACCTTTGTTTTTACAAAACCAAAAGTTCCGGGATTAGACTTCAGTTTCAGCGGATTGAAAACGGCAATTTTGTATTTTATCCAAAAACAAGTCAAAGAAAATCCGAATTTTATAGAGGAAAACCTGAACGATATTTGCGCTTCAATTCAATACACAATTATCCAGATTTTGATGGACAAACTGAAATTGGCCGTAAAAGAAACCGGAATCAAACGGATTGCGATTGGCGGTGGCGTTTCGGCAAATTCTGGAATCAGAAAAACGCTGAAAGAAGGCGAAGCAAAATATGGCTGGAAAACTTTTATTCCAAAATTTGAATACACAACGGATAATGCTGCGATGATCGGAATCGTGGGTTACCAAAAATATTTACACTCCAATTTTGAAGACAATTCAGTCGTTTCAAAAGCTAGAATCGAATTTTAATTATGCAATTATTTTACAATCCAGAAATTTCTGAAGACGCCGAAACCTTTTTTTTTGACAGAGAAGAAAGTAAACATATTATTAAAGTATTACGTAAAAAAGAAGGCGATAATTTATTTGTAACTAACGGTTTAGGATTTTTATTTAAAACAGAAATCACGCTTGCTTCTGATTCAAAATGTCAAGTAAAAATTGTTACTTCAGAAAAAGGAGAAGCTTTAAAATATCATTTGCATCTGGCAGTTGCGCCAACAAAAATGAACGACCGTTTTGAGTGGTTTTTAGAAAAAGCTACTGAAATTGGCGTTTCTGAAATCACTCCAATTATCTGCGATCATTCTGAAAGAAAAATAATTAAAACCGATCGTTTTGACAAGATAATTCAATCTGCGATGAAACAATCGTTGCATTATTATCTTCCGAAATTAAACGAACCGATTGCTTTTAAGGATTTTATAAAACAAGAAAACAAAGGCTTAAATTTAATTGCCCATTGCGAAGAAACTAATAAAAAATCGCTGAAAGCAGTGGTTCAGCCAAATCAAGATGCAACAATTTTAATTGGTCCCGAAGGTGATTTTTCTGAAAAAGAAATCAAATTGGCTCTAGAAAATAATTATCTTGCAGTAATGCTCGGAAATACAAGACTTCGCACAGAAACTGCTGCAGTTGTTGCTTGCCATAGCGTTGCTTTTATAAATGAATAAATTGATGAAAAAAATCTATTTTGCTCTGATTTTATTATTTTCTTTAGGAATAAATGCCCAAGAAATCGCTCTTTTGAAATACAATGGCGGTGGCGATTGGTATGGAAATCCAACAGCTTTGCCTAATTTGATCAAATTCTGCAATCAAAATATCAGTACAAAAATTACTTCGAAACCAGCGACCGTTGAACCCGGAAGTCCAGATTTACTTTCGTATCCTTTTATTCACATGACAGGCCACGGAAATGTGGTTTTCAGCGATTCAGAAATGATTAATCTCAGAAATTACTTGACTTCTGGAGGTTTTCTTCACATTGATGATAATTATGGAATGGACGAATATATTAGAAAAGAATTGAAAAAAGTGTTTCCAAATAATGCTTTGGTGGAAATTCCTGCAAATCACGCGATTTTTCAGAAACCTTATTCTTTTCCGGCTGGAATTCCAAAAATTCACGAACACGATAACAAGCGTCCGCAAGCATTTGGGATTTTTATCGAAAATCGATTGGCTTTGCTTTACACGTATGAAACCGATTTAGGCGACGGCTGGGAAGACCCAGAAGTTCATAATGACCCAAAGGAAGTTCGCGAAAAAGCACTGAAAATGGGCGCCAATATTGTTAATTATATTTTCAATAATTAATCTGATATTTTTTGAATTCTAGCAGTTTAGCCTCCAAGGAAAAATCTAATTTCTTAAAATTTTAGCTATACAGAATTTTTTGACTAAATTAGAGTAACAAAACTAAACTTATGGTAACCTCAAAAACAATCGGCAACGGAATTCTTCGTGCCTTAATTATTACGGCCGGAGCTTTGCTTCTCCTCTACATTTTATTTCTTATTCAGCCCGTTATTTACTTTCTTTTCATAGCTTTAATTGTAAGTATGATTGGAAGTCCGATTGTAAATTTTTTAGAAAAAAAATTAAAATTTAATCATATCGTTGCCGTTTTGGTCACGATGGTTTTCTTCATTTTGCTTTTAGCCGGATTTATAATGATGTTTGTGCCGCTGATCATTTCCCAAAGTGAAAATCTTTCTCTTTTAGACACGGGAAAACTTCAAAACGATTTAACTGAACTGGTTGACAAACTAAAAACTTACTTTTCAGATCATAATATTGACGCCGAAAACATGCTGAAAGAGTCAAATTTGGCGTCAAAATTAAACTTGAATTTTATCCCAAATTTCTTAAATGCAATATTAGGAACTCTAGGAAACATTGGGATGGCGATTGGTTCTATCATTTTTATCACCTTCTTTTTCTTGAAAGACAAGAAACTTTTTACGGTTAACGCAAAAAAAATATTGCCAGAAGGTCACGAAAGTAAAATCATCAATTCTTTTAGAAAAATCAACCATTTATTGAGCCGTTATTTCATCGGATTGATTGGTCAAGTAACAATTTTGTTTATTATGTACTTAATTGTTTTACTGGTTTTTGGCGTAGAAAACGCTTTTATTATCGCCTTTATTACAGCATTATTAAACATTATTCCATACATTGGACCGCTGATTGCCACGGCTTTAGTTGCTATTTTAACGATGCTTGGTCACATGGATCCGCAGTCTCAAGGCGAAATGCTTTCAACAACTTTATATGTTTTGATTGGATATTCTGTCGCGCAAATCATTGATAATAACGTAACTACACCTTTGATTTTTTCAAATAGCGTCAATTCACATCCGTTGGAAATTTTTATCGTAATTTTGGCGAGTGGTTTTCTTTTTGGCGTCTTAGGAATGATCGTTGCCGTTCCGCTTTACACGATTGCCAAAGTTGTTGCCAAGGAATTTTTTCCAGAAAACCCAGTCGTAAAAGTACTAACCAGAGGAATTTAAGTTGACTTCAGAAATTTTAAGACCAGAAATACAAGAATTTATAAACGCCAATATTCACAGCGATGTGGCAAAATTGGCGTTCAAAAAAAATCCTTTTCCAGAAATTGATTTTGCAGTGATTTTAAACCAAATTACTGCAAAATCAAAATCGGAAAACAAACTTCCTACTTGGTTCCAAACCGAAAATATCATTTATCCTTCAAAGATTTCTGTTGAGCAAACTTCTTCTGAAAAAACGGCTTTACACAAATCTGAAATTATTTCTGGCGAAAGCTTAATCGATTTAACCGGAGGTTTTGGCGTGGACGATTATTATTTTTCAAAGCAATTCAAATCGGTGGTTCACTGCGAAATGAATTATGAATTATCAGATATCGTCAACCATAATTTTCAACAACTAAAAGCAGAAAATATAAAATGTTTTGCGGGCGACAGTTTTGAGATATTAAAAAATTTAAACCGAAAATTCGATTGGATTTACATCGACCCTTCACGTAGAAGCGATGCAAAAGGCAAAGTTTTTATGCTGAAAGATTGCTTGCCAAATGTTCCAGAATTATTAGAAACTTATTTCAAATATTCTGAAAATATATTAATCAAAACCGCTCCCATTTTAGATATTTCTGCAGGTTTAATTGAACTTTCAGACGTAAAGACGATTCATATTGTTGCTTTAGAAAACGAAGTAAAAGAATTGCTTTGGGAAATCAAAAAAGGACATTCTGGTTCAATTGAGATAAAAACGGCCAATCTTTTAAAGGAGAAAACTGAAAAACTAGATTTTGATTTAAGCCAAGAATATTACGCAAATTTGGGGCTTCCAAAGAAATACATTTACGAACCAAACAGCGCTGTAATGAAATCTGGCGCCTTTGATGCAGTCAGCTCCTTGTTTGAAATCGACAAATTACACGGAAATTCGCACCTTTATACTTCAGAAGAAATTATTGATTTTCCTGGAAGAACATTTCAAATTCAGCAACTAATTCCTTACGCAAAAACCGAAATGAAAGCTTTTCTCCAAAATAAAAAAGCAAATATCACAGTGAGAAATTTTCCGGAAACGGTTGAAAACATTAGAAAAAAGTGGAAAATTTCAGATGGAGGAAATCAATACTGTTTTTTTACCACAGATTTGAATAATGACAAAATTGTATTACTTTGCACCAAAATAAAAACAGAATAATGAAACGATTGCTTTTAGTTGCCTTTTTAATGATTCAAGCCGGATTATTTGCCCAAAAAGATTGTGAATTCGGAACCAGTTTTACCGATTCTATCGGAAGTTATAAAGAAACAAAGCAAAAAATTATTTACGAAAAAGTCTTCGCCGGAAGTTCTAATAATATTTTCTTTTCACTTGTCAATGCTGGCGGAACTCCCGCTTTAAATTTTCAAAACATCCAAAGAAGTAAAGATTTTATGAAGGCAACGTGTTTTGACAGCGCTTCAAAAGTGTACTTGCAACTAGAAAACGGAAAGATTTTGACCATGCTTATTTCTGAAGAAGGAAATTGTGGCGCCACAGTTCGCGATGAAAAAACGGGCGCTTCCGTTCGAGTTACATCAGCAACTTTTCTATTCATGAAAAATTCAATTGAAGAATTGAAAAAATCTCCCGTTTCTTACATCAGAATAAAATATGCATCTGAAATGGTTGATTATATCATGAAAAAAGAAATGATTTCTGAATTGAACGGAGAAACTTCGTTTCCGCAAAATTTCTTCATCGATTACTTAAAATGTATCGAAGAATAATTATTTTTTACAATCCCAAGTAAAATTTGAAACCGGCATTGTTGAAGCATTTGCTAAATTGTAGTGCCACCATTCAGAAGCAAAAGTTTTAAAACCACTTTTTTGCATAATTGTTTTCAGCAACTTTCGGTTGGCGATAACTTCTGCAGATAGATTTTTATAATCGTGTGCCGCTTCTGGTCCAAAATGATCAAAAGAAGTACCCATATCCAGCTCGTTTCCGCTATAATCAGTTAGCGTAATATCAACAGCGCCGCCTCTGTTATGGATTGAACCCTTTGCCGGATCGGCCACATACGTAGGATTATTCACAATCGCCCACATCTTTTTTTGAACATCTAAAGGTCGGTAACAATCATATACTTTAATTTTATAGCCAAGTTTTACAAACTCCTGATTTGCTTTCATGAGCGCCTTCACAGTCTTCAATCTCAAATAACATTCTGGGCAATCATACACTTGAGTTTTCAGAAAATTGTCAGCGGTCGCATATTTCATATCATAAAAGAAGTCTTTTCCATATTCTTTTAAGTTCACAAAAGTAGTGTCGCTCAAGTTCATTTTTGCAGCGTCAAGCAACGTTGCATTCTCCTCAATATAATTTGTATTTGACAATAAAGCATCACTATAAACAGCTTCTTTTGGGTTTTTGCAAGCCGTTAAAAAAGTTAGGCACAATATTAGCAATGAGTATTTCATAATTATCAAATGTTTAATTTATAAATGCAAATCTATGTATTTGTATTAATTAATTTACTAATTTTAATTCAATTTAAAAACAAGAACCATGAAAAAATTTATCGCTTTAGGAATAGCATTATTATCCTTCGGATTTGCAAATGCGCAAGAAACTACCGTTAAGAAAACAAAAACTACTGTAGAACAAAAAACGGCAAAAGCCAAAACAGAAACAAAACAAGCGGCGAAAAAAGCAGAAACCAAAGCAGACGTGGCAGCAACTTCAGCTAAAAAAGACGTAGCAAAAGCCAAAGATAAAGCGGTAACTTCAAAATCTGAAGCTAAAGTTTCCGGTGCTGACAAAGCTTCTGGTGAAATGTACAACGGTAAAAAAGTGTACACAGGACCAAAAGGCGGGAAATATTACATTAACAAAAACGGAAATAAAACCTATATTGATCAGAAATAATACTTTTAACTAAAATAAAAATTCCCAATTGCTTCGTTGTAATTGGGATTTTTTTTTGCAGCCAAACCACCGAATTTTTTAAATGTAATTCCTGCTGGATGCACTATCTTTTTCGCTGAACCCCAGCGAAAAAAGGATAGTCACAACCATCAGGGCTATTTTCAAACGTTTAGGCATTCTTTAAACCCTGAACTACGTTGCCGATGTTAATTGTGGTAAATCCGCAATTTTTCCGTGAATTTAGATTTTATCACTAAAAATGAAACTGAACAAAAACAAAAAAACCTCACTATTTCTAGTGAGGTTTTTCGTGAAGGCAGAAGGATTCGAACCTTCGACCGCCTGCTTAGAAGGCAGGTGCTCTATCCAGCTGAGCTATGCCTCCATTTATCTTTTAAAACTTAAATGGTAAAAGTTTTGTAGTCGGGGTGGCAGGATTCGAACCTGCGGCCTCCTGCTCCCAAAGCAGGCGCGATAACCGGGCTACGCTACACCCCGAATAGACAAAAAAAGCGGAGAGTAAGGGATTCGAACCCTTGGTACAGTTTCCCATACGCATGTTTAGCAAACATGTCCTTTCGGCCTCTCAGGCAACTCTCCTTAAATCACAAAGAACTTATCTCTTTTTGCGGTTGCAAACTTAAGGCAACATTCCATAAATAACAAGCTTTTTTCGGTTTTTTTTTACTTTTTTTTTACTTAAAATTAAAAAACATTAAGGTTCAACAATATACGAAAAATCTTTTTTTAATTAATCTAAAAATTCAGTCAGTTTTGCACCATTAAAATGTCATCTGAAAATACTGATAATAATTTCGACACTTAAATGATTAAATTTGCATTCAAACTATATCGTTTTAGTTGAATTAAATTATTAATTTTGCAACCGCTTACATTTGGATAAAATTTAAAAATTCATTTTCAAATCGCTCCAGATTAATTAAATTCGCAAAATAAACAAAGAACTAAACAATTATGAATAAAAAAGTAGTAATCGTAGCCGCAGCAAGAACTCCAATCGGAAGTTTTATGGGAGCACTTTCAACAGTTACTGCTCCACAATTAGGAGCCGTTGCAATTAAAGGTGCTTTAGAAAAAATAAATTTAGACCCAAAATTGGTTGATGAAGTTTATATGGGTAACGTAGTTCAAGCTGGCGTTGGGCAAGCTCCAGCACGTCAAGCAGCGCTTTTGGCAGGTTTGCCGAATACCGTAATTGCTACGACTGTAAACAAAGTTTGTGCTTCTGGAATGAAAGCTGTTGTGATGGGAGCGCAAGCAATCATCAGTGGCGACGCAGAAATCATCGTGGCTGGCGGTATGGAAAACATGAGCTTGATTCCGCATTATGTTCACTTGAGAAACGGTTACAAATTTGGTCCGGCTTCAATGGTTGACGGAATGCAAAAAGACGGCTTGACCGACGCATACGACAATAACGCAATGGGAGTTTGTGCTGATTTATGCGCAACAGAATATAAAATTTCAAGAGAAGATCAAGATAAGTTTGCTATTCAATCTTATGAGCGTTCTGCAAAAGCTTGGGACGCGGGAAAATTTGATAACGAAGTCGTTCCTGTTGCGGTTCCTCAAAGAAAAGGTGATCCGATTATGGTGACAAAAGACGAAGAATATACTAATGTAAAATTAGATAAAATTCCTTCGCTAAACGCCGTTTTCACAAAAGACGGAACTGTTACCGCTGCAAATGCTTCAACAATTAATGACGGCGCCGGAGCTGTTATTTTGATGAGTGAAGAAAAAGCACAATCTTTAGGTTTAAAACCTTTAGCTTACATTAAAAGTTATGCTGACGCTGCTCAAGAACCAAAATGGTTTACGACTTCGCCTGCAAAAGCACTTCCAAAAGCTTTGGATAAAGCAGGAATGTCAATTTCAGATGTAGATTTCTTCGAATTTAACGAAGCTTTCTCTGTTGTTGGTTTAGCAAATGCTCAAATCTTAGGTTTGGATAATGATAAAGTTAACGTGAATGGTGGCGCAGTTTCTCTTGGTCATCCACTTGGTTGTTCAGGTGTTAGAATTATCATTACTTTAATGAATGTTTTAGAGCAAAACAATGCAAAAATTGGAGCGGCTGCAATCTGTAACGGTGGCGGTGGCGCTTCTGCAATTGTGATTGAAAGAGCTTAAAAAATAAGCAGAAATATATTACTTAATGATGGATTTTGGATTTAAATGATTTTGTATCTTTAAATCCGGAATTCATCATTTAATTTAAAGCAATTCTCAATGTTTGGAATTTGTAATTTAGCCATTATACCTTTAAGATCAGAGCCTAGTGACAGAAGCGAAATTGTATCGCAAGTACTTTTTGGTGAACACTTTACAGTTTTGGAACAAAATAAACAGTGGTCCAGAATCAAGTTGCAATTTGACGAATATGAAGGCTGGGTTGACGAAAAACAATTCCAAAATATTACTGAAAATGAGTTCAATCAGCTGTCAAATGAAGCGATTATTTTAAACGCTGACTTGATCGAATACATTACTTCGCCCAGTAATTTGCTGTTGCCAATTCCGCTAGCTTCTTCCCTTTCCTTTTTAAGCAATCCTGGAATCAACAAAGGAAATTATGATTTCGAAGGAATGAAAATTAGTGGCTTGAAACCAAAATCTAATTTGGTAAATACCGCTTTTATGTATTTGAACGCACCTTATTTATGGGGCGGAAAAACTCCGTTTGGGATTGATTGTTCGGGTTTAACCCAAATGGTTTACAAATTAAACGGATATAAATTATTAAGAGATGCTTCTGAACAAGCTACGCAAGGTGAAGCGTTAAGTTTTATCGAAGAAAGTGAACCAGGAGATTTGGCCTTTTTTGATAACGAAGAAGGAAAAATAATTCACGTGGGAATTATAATGGATGACAATTACATCATTCACGCCAGTGGAAAAGTCAGAATTGACAGACTTGATCACCTTGGGATTTACAATGCAGAAACCAACAGACACACGCACAAACTTAGAGTTATCAAAAAAATTATATAAAAAAAATCCCGAATTAAAAATTCGGGATTTTTTGTTTTTATGTTATTTATATCTATTATTACATTTTTGCTTTCAAAGCTTTTGCTTCAGCAGTCATTTCAAGGTAATTGTAAACATTTAACAATGTTGAAGTCGCTGCGTCATTTTTAGGATCAATTTCAACGGCTTTTTGTAAAAAAGGCATTGCTTTTTTAAACATAGCTTCTCTTTTTGCCTGTAACGTTGCATACTTTTTATTATCATTCGCTGATGTTCCCAATTTTTTCATTTCCTCAACGATTGCTGTGTCTTCAGCCAATTCTAAACCTGCTAAATTTACATAAGAATCAACATTTTTTGGATCAATTTGAATTGCCTTTTTATAGTAATCAGCAGCCTCTTTCGGATTTGAAGTAGAAGAAATTACACCTAAATTATAATAGCTTACAGCAGAATTTGGATTTTTTTCCAAATCCTTTAAAACCAAAGTTTTGTAAGTTGCATAATCTTTCGTTTGAAGATATAAATTTGCTTCAGTAGTTGATAAAGATTCATCCTCTGGATTTGCAACTCTAGCTTCCGCAATTTGCTTTTTAGCTTCCTCGACTTTTCCTTGTTGCACCAAAATCAGAGCCATATTTTTATAAATTTCTCCCCTTTTTGACGGCTCTTTTTCATCTCTTGGAGTTGTATGCGTTCCGATTTTTACAGCATTGTCTCTTGAAGCTTTTGAATCAAAAAAGTCTTCGTTGTCATTCACCTTGCTTTTAGCAAAATAATTTGTTTTTTCTCCAGAAAAATTTACTTTTTTAAGTTCTCCAAAATACAATAACGCGGTATCATAATCTTTACCATTTATGGCATAATTGGCCGCGTAATATAGTTTTTCAGGATCTTTTTTATCTAAAAGATAAACACTGTGCAAAACCGAAGTAGCATCTGCATAACGCTTTTGCTCACCTAGACTAACCGCATAACTAACAATTGTCGGTTTAAATTGCCCTACCATTTCTTCAATTTCTTTGGTATAAACTTGTTTGCCTGATTTTTTTTCAAATTCAGTAACTCTTTCAGAATTTTTAGCCAAATCAGCAATTGAAGCTGGCGTGAAAAATTTCATTGCCGCTTGAGGATTTTTAGCGTTTTCTGGTTTTGCCATAGCTTCACTCATTTCCACAAACGGAACAAGAGATTTGTAAAAACCAAAATAAACTTGATCCGCTTCTGTCGAATTAGCAACCAATGGTTCTGCTTTTGCGACAGTTGATTTGTATTCTGCTACATCTTTTGCAGACGGAACATCTTTGTCATAAATCTTTTTAAGCGTTTTTAATTCGTCTTTCTGAGCAAATGTTGCACTTGAAATTAGAAAAGCTGACGCTAGCAATACATATTTACTTTTCATATATTATTGTTTAAAATTATTCTTCTGTATCTTCTTGTTCTTCTGAATCTTCAGCTTCTTCCGTTGTCCCTTCAACAATATCATCAGAAATTTCAGGATTTGAGATTGCTTCTACGTTTAAAACTTCTTCTCCGTCAACAGTTTCTTCGATAACCGCTTCCTCACGGATTACTTTTGTAACCGCAGCAATTGAATCGCTTCCTTTGATGTTGATAAGTCGAACTCCTTGCGTTGCTCTTCCCATAACTCTCAAGTCAGAAACTTCCATTCTAATTGTCAATCCAGACTTGTTGATAATCATCAAATCATCAGCATCAGTTACGCTATTGATAGAAATCAAATCTCCAGTTTTTTCAGTGATGCTTAATGTTTTCACACCTTTTCCACCTCTGTTTGTAATTCTGTAATCATCAAGAGAAGAACGTTTTCCGTATCCTTTTTCAGAAACAACAAGAATTTCGCTTTCCATATCATTTACAGAAACCATACCAACAACTTCATCTTTGTCATCTCTCAACGTAATTCCGCGAACTCCAGAAGCGCTTCTTCCCATCGGACGCGTTTTTCCTTCTTCGAAACGAACTAATTTTCCAGATTTAACAGCAATCAAAATTTGGCTTTCACCGTTGGTCAATTTTGCTTCTAATAATTCATCATCTTCCTTAATAGTAATAGCGGCGATTCCGTTTACTCTTGGACGAGAATATTGTTCCAATAAAGTCTTCTTCACTTGACCTTGTTTGGTAGCCATAATTACATAATGAGAATTGATGTAATCTTGGTTTTTCAAATCTTGGGTACAAATAAAGGCCTTTACTTTGTCATCGTTTTCAATATTGATCAAGTTCTGGATTGCTCTACCTTTTGAAGTTTTTGAACCTTCCGGAATTTCGTAAACGCGCATCCAGAAACATTTTCCTTTTTGGGTAAAGAACATCATATATTGGTGGTTTGTCGCCACAAATAAATGCTCTAAGAAATCTTGATCTCTTGTTCCAGCACTTTTTTGACCAACTCCTCCTCTATTCTGAGTTTTGTATTCAGAAAGATTTGTTCTTTTGATATAACCTGCATGCGAAATTGTAATTACTACGTTTTCATCGGCAATCAAATCTTCAATACTCACGTCACCGCCAGCATATTCAATTTGAGAACGACGCGCATCGCCATATTTATCTTTGATTTCAGTCAATTCTTCTTTAATCAAGTCCATTCTCATTTCCTTGCTTGCAAGCAATTCTCTCAAATGGTTGATTAATTTCATAATTTCTTCGTATTCAGCACGCAATTTATCTTGCTCAAGACCTGTTAGTTGTCTCAAACGCATTTCAACAATTGCTTTAGCTTGAATCTCAGAAAGTTTGAATCTTTCGATCAATTTCTCTCTCGCTTGATCCGCATTGCTTGAAGAACGAATCAATTGGATTACTTCGTCAATATTATCTGAAGCAATGATCAAACCTTCTAAAATGTGTGCTCTTTCTTCTGCTTTGCGCAATTCATATTGTGCTCTACGAACCACAACTTCGTGACGGTGTTCTACAAAATAATGAATCAATTCTTTTAGATTCAGCATTTGTGGTCTTCCTTTCACCAACGCAATATTGTTCACGCTGAAAGAAGATTGCAACTGCGTAAACTTATATAAGGTATTCAAAACTACATTTGGAACCGCGTCACGTCTCAAGATATACACGATACGCATACCGTTTCTATCTGATTCGTCACGAATGTTCGAAATACCGTCGATTTTCTTTTCATTAACCAAATCAGCTGTTTTCTTAATCATATCAGCTTTATTGACTTGGTACGGAATTTCAGTCACGATAATGCATTCTCTTCCGTCAACTTCTTCAAAGCCAACTTTTGCGCGCATTACGATTCTTCCTCTTCCGGTTTTAAACGCTTCACGAACGCCGTCATATCCATAAATAATACCTCCAGTTGGAAAATCCGGAGCCTTAATATGGTTCATCAATTCGTCAATTTCAATATCTTCATTGTCGATATAAGCAAGCGTTCCGTCGATAACTTCTGTCAAGTTGTGAGGCGCCATATTTGTTGCCATACCAACTGCAATTCCAGAAGCACCGTTTACTAACAAAACAGGAACTTTTGTAGGCATTACTTTAGGCTCTTCTAAAGTATCATCAAAGTTCAGCTGAAAATCAACTGTTTCTTTGTCAAGATCTGCCATAATTTCTTCAGAAATCTTGCGCATTCTAGCTTCCGTGTAACGCATCGCAGCCGGACTATCGCCATCGACAGACCCAAAGTTACCTTGACCATCCACTAAAAGATAACGCAAACTCCATTCTTGTGCCATACGAACCATCGCGTCATAAACTGACGTATCGCCGTGTGGGTGATATTTACCTAGAACCTCTCCAACAATTCTCGCAGATTTTTTGTGTGCTCTATTAGAAAAAACTCCTAATTCATACATACCATAAAGTACTCTTCTATGTACGGGTTTCAAACCATCTCTAACATCAGGAAGCGCTCTTGATACAATAACCGACATCGAATAATCGATGTAAGATGATTTCATCTCGTCTTCAATGTTAATAGGAATTAACTTTTCTCCTTCAGACATAAGTATTTATATTAAAAAATTATATTCGTTTCAAAACGTGCCAATATACGCATTTCCGAAGTTTTAGAGCGAATTTTTTAACACAATTTTCAGGGATTTATCAACAGATTTCTACTACCTTTCAGTTAATAAATATATTTCCATTTAATTTTTATTTCTGATTATTTTTTTGTCACTTAGCTGTCAGTACTTCTGTCAAGGTATGATTTTTGCAAATACTGAACATAATCATTAAATTTACATTACCAATATTATATATTATGGATGATAATTTTTCACCAAGAGTAAAAGATGTAATCACTTACAGTAAAGAAGAGGCCTTGCGTTTAGGCCACGACTTTATTGGAACAGAGCATCTAATGTTGGGGATTTTAAGAGATGGAAACGGTAAGGCAATAAATATACTGAACAATTTATCAATAGATTTAGAGCATTTGCGCCGAAAAGTCGAAATATTAAGCCCAGCAAATCCTAATGTTGAAGTCAGCAATGAAAAGAAAAACCTTCATTTAACCCGTCAAGCGGAAAGAGCGCTGAAGACGACTTATCTGGAAGCGAAAGTTTTTCAAAGCCCTTCAATCAGCACAGCGCATTTGTTATTGTGCATTTTGAGAAACGAAAACGATCCCACAACCAAGTTGCTGAATAAGATGAAAATCGATTATGACGTGGCTAAAGAACAATATTTAAATATGACACCAAACAGCGAAGAAGAATTTTTGAATGACTTGCCAAAAAATGAGTCGTATAATGACGATTCAGGACAAGATGACAGTTTAAAAGAAGGTGCTTTCAATACGCCGGCAAACAAATCTAACAAGAAATCAAAAACTCCGGTTCTTGATAATTTCGGTAGAGATTTGACTGAAATGGCCGAAGAAGGAAAACTAGATCCTGTTGTTGGACGTGAGAAAGAAATCGAGCGTGTTTCACAGATTTTAAGCCGTAGAAAAAAGAACAATCCGCTTTTAATTGGAGAACCTGGAGTTGGTAAATCTGCTATCGCAGAAGGCCTTGCTCTAAGAATTATCCAAAAGAAAGTTTCTCGTATATTATTCAACAAACGTGTGGTAACACTTGATTTGGCAAGCTTAGTTGCTGGAACAAAATACCGCGGACAGTTTGAAGAACGTATGAAAGCCGTGATGAATGAACTAGAAAAGAATGACGATATCATTCTTTTTATTGACGAAATTCACACAATTGTTGGCGCTGGCGGAGCAACTGGTTCGCTTGACGCTTCAAATATGTTCAAGCCTGCTTTGGCAAGAGGCGAAATCCAATGTATTGGCGCCACAACTCTTGACGAATACAGACAATATATTGAGAAAGACGGCGCTTTAGAAAGACGTTTCCAAAAAGTGATCGTGGAACCAACTTCTGTTGAAGAAACGATTACGATTTTGAATAATATTAAAAATAAGTACGAAGACCACCACAACGTAATTTACACGCAAGAAGCAATCGAAGCGTGCGTTAAATTGACTGACAGATATATGTCAGAGCGTTTTCTTCCAGACAAAGCTATTGACGCTTTAGACGAAGCTGGTTCTCGTGTTCACATCACTAACATTGATGTTCCAAAGCAAATTTTGGATTTAGAACGCCAATTAGAAGAAGTTCGCGAGCTTAAAAATACTGTTGTCAAAAAACAGAAATATGAGGAAGCAGCCAAACTTCGTGATGATGAAAAACGCATTGAAAAAGACTTGGCAATAGCACAAGAACAATGGGAAGAAGATTCTAAAAACAACAGAATTCAGGTAACCGAAGACAACGTTGCTGACGTGGTTTCTATGATGTCTGGAATTCCTGTAAATAGAATCGCTCAGACTGAAAGCAATAAATTAGCTAAACTACCAGAACTTATTGAAAATAAGGTTATTGGACAAAAAGAAGCTGTGTTAAAAATTGCTCGTTCTATCCAAAGAAATCGTGCCGGATTGAAAGATCCAAATCGCCCAATTGGTTCGTTTATTTTCTTAGGTCAAACTGGTGTCGGTAAAACGCAACTGGCAAAAGTTTTGGCGAAAGAATTATTTGATTCTGAAGATGCTTTGGTTCGTATCGATATGAGTGAATACATGGAGAAATTCGCGATTTCAAGATTAGTTGGAGCGCCTCCGGGATATGTTGGATACGAAGAAGGTGGTCAATTGACTGAAAAAGTTCGTAGAAAACCATATTGTGTTGTGCTTCTTGATGAGATTGAAAAAGCGCATCCAGATGTTTTCAATATGATGTTGCAAGTTTTAGATGATGGATTTTTGACAGACAGTTTAGGACGTAAAATCGATTTTAAAAACACGATTATCATTATGACTTCTAACGTTGGAGCGCGCCAATTAAAGGATTTCGGACAAGGTGTTGGTTTCGGAACAGCTGCAAAAACAGCACAATCTGACGAACACTCAAAAAGTGTTATCGAAAACGCTTTGAAAAAAGCTTTCGCTCCTGAATTTTTGAATAGAATTGATGACGTAATTGTTTTCAATGCGCTGGAAAAATCTGATATTGATTTGATTATTGAAATCGAGTTGAAAAAATTATATGCTAGAGTTTCTGAATTAGGTTACAACTTAGATCTGTCTGATAAAGCCAAAGCATTTATTGCTGATAAAGGTTTTGACAAGCAATTCGGAGCGAGACCTTTGAAAAGAGCCATCCAAAAATATGTGGAGGACGCTCTTGCAGAAGAAATCATAACTTCAAAAATCTTGTCAGGTGACTTGATTTATATGGATTTAGATGAAACTGCTCAAGAACTTACAGTTGATGTAAAAAAAGCGGAGAATCCAGCTAGCTAAGCAGATTTCCCTTAAATAACAACCGCAGATTTACTGATTTTGAAGATAGAAATTATCCGAATAAATCTTTAAATCTGCGGTTTTTTTTAGTTCAAAACTTACCTTAATAATTACATAAAATTAATTTTTGATTCTAAAATAAGTAGTACATTAGTTTATTGTTACAATCAATAATTATATGTCCGCAAACAAAGTTATCCTTGGAAGTGAAGAATGGTGCTCGTTTCCAGAACTAGGAATTCCAACCATCAAAGCCCGTGTTGATTCTGGCGCAAAAACTTCTGCCCTTCACGCAGTTAACATTTCTCCTTTTGTAAAAGAAGGCGAAAATTGGGTCAAGTTTGACATCAATCCCATTCAAAATAATTCGAAAACAATTATCCACTGCGAAGCGAGATTGGTTGACAAACGAATCGTAAAAAGTTCGAGCGGTTTCCGCGAACAGCGTTATGTAATCTCAACTTCCTTAGTTTTTGGAGAGGAAAATTGGGCAATTGAAATGACGTTGACCAATCGAGATTCGATGGGTTTCAGGATGCTTTTGGGTCGTGAAGCGATGAGCGGACGCGTTTTGGTAGATCCAGAACAAAAATATCTATTAGGACAACCTACTTTAGACGAATTAAAATCATTATATCCAAATTCCGAAAAATCAAAAGATGGATTAAAAATAGCCGTTTTGGCAAGCAATCCCGAGCTCTATTCCAATCGGAGAATTATGGAAGCCGGAGAAATTCGTGGTCACGAAATGCATTTTTTGAATATCAAGGAATGTTACATGAAATTAGACGCAACAAAACCTGAAATTCATTACCGTGGAGGAAAGATCCTGAGCGATTTTGACGCTGTAATCCCAAGAATTCGTCCGAGTATTACCTTTTATGGTTGTGCTTTGACAAGACAATTTGAAGCGATGAAAGTTTTTTGCTTAAATTCTGCTTCGGCAATTACACAATCTCGCGACAAGCTGTATTCCTTGCAATTATTATTGAATCATGGCGTGGATATTCCAACAACTGGTTTCGCAAATTCGCCTTTGGATACCGATGATTTGATTAAAATGGTTGGCGGTTCTCCGTTAATCGTTAAATTATTAGAAGGAACTCAAGGAAAAGGTGTCGTTTTGGCAGAGACCAAAAAAGCAGCTGAGTCCGTAATTAACGCTTTCAAAAGCTTAAATGCCAATATTTTAGTTCAAGAATTCATCAAAGAAGCCAACGGAAAAGACATTCGCTGTTTTGTAATCGACGGAAAAGTTGTTGCAGCAATTCAAAGAGAAGCTTTGCCGGGCGAATTTAGAGCAAACATACATTTAGGCGGAACGGCTTCTATCATAAAAGTGACTTCCGAAGAAAAAAGAATTGCAATTAAAGCAGCAAAAGCAATGAATTTAAAAGTGGCCGGAGTTGATATTATTCGTTCGTCAAAAGGCCCACTTTTGTTAGAAGTAAATTCTTCTCCAGGTTTAGAAGGAATTGAAGGAGCCACAAACAAGGACATTGCCGGAGAAATGATCAAGGCAATTGAGAAAAATTTCAAGTGGAAATAATGAATCCGTATCTCGACATAATTCTCAGAAGCGTTGCCATATATTTTTTTATGGTCATCGCCTTGAGAGTTTTCGGAAAAAAGGAATTATCGCAATTAAATACAGCTGACGTCATTTTAATTTTACTGATAAGCAATTCTGTCCAAAATGCAATGGTTGGAAGCGACACGTCACTTTGGGGCGGTTTGGTTGCTGCAGGAGCATTATTTCTGATGAATTTTATTCTAAAGAAATTGATGTTTCGATTTAAAGGATTGAATAATTTGCTCCAGCAAAAGCCAGAAATTTTAATTCACAACGGAAAATTAGAATTTGAAACGTTGGGAAAATTAGGAATAACTTCCGAAGAATTAACTGAAGCCATGCACGAACACGGCGTTGAATTTTTCAAAGACGTGAAACTCGCAATGCTTGAAATCGATGGAAACATCAGCATTATTTCAGGAAGCGAAAATTTAAAACAATCGCATTACAAGAGGAAACGAAACCACAAATCTTTAGGTGGAATTGATTAAATAAAAAAGTTGGCCGAAAAAGCCAACTTTATGCTAATTATTACTAGGTTGCAACTTGCTTAAAACCTTTTCTATTGTTTCAATAATTACTTTTTTGTCAATTACAACAGAATATAACCTGCTAATTTTATCAATTGCGCAAGGTTGCCTCCAACCTTTCCAAAGAAATTTTATTTTATCATCAATTTCTAACATCATAATCAGATAAGCATCAGTAGTTTCATCTATTGAAATATGACAATTATTCCAAACCTCATTCTCTAAAACAGGCAAATAATCGGATTCAATGTTAAAATCGTTCTTTAGTTCATTAGATTTTAATATCAATTCAAATAGTTCTTGATCATTTCTATTGAAAAATTCTCTATGATATAAAAGCTTAGAATTGTCAGCAATTCTTTCTTTGACATTTCTCATTGAACTTAACCAAGTAACCAGATAGCAGGCTTCATTTTGATCACCGATAATTTGTCCGTTCAAAAATAAATGACAAAATGCAAAATTCGGATCATTTTTAATTAGCAAATACCGTATAAAAAAACCATCATTTTCTCCGATATATTCTACTGTTTGATCATCAATTTCCATATCGAATATTTATTTTTTTTTTAATTCTGAGCACTTTCATCAATCTGAAAACTCCTCAAAAACGCAATCGTCTTCTCTATATCATAATGCAAAATTCTGTCTTCGCTTACTAAAGGTACCTCTTCTCTATATGATTTCAAGAACATTTCAATAAAATCACTCGATTTCAAAGGTTCTCTAAAGTGTATTGCTTGCGAAGCATTCATCAATTCTATTGCTAAAATTCGCTCCAAATTATCCATAATTCGCAACGCTTTTGTCGCGCCATTTGCGCCCATACTTACGTGATCTTCTTGTCCGTTTGACGAAACAATGCTGTCAATACTTGCCGGAGTTGCCAATTGTTTGTTTTGACTGACAATGCTCGCCGCAGTATATTGCGGAATCATAAAACCAGAATTCAAGCCTGGATTATCAACCAAAAATGCTGGCAAACCTCTTAATCCAGAAATCAATTGATACGTTCTTCTTTCAGAAATACTTCCCAATTCTGCCAAAGCAATCGATAAGAAATCCAAAGCCAAAGCCAATGGCTGACCGTGGAAATTTCCACCAGAAATAATCTGATCGGTTTCAATAAACACATTTGGATTATCAGTTACCGAATTGATTTCCGTCTTAAATACTTTCTTTACATAATCAATCGTATCTTTCGAAGCTCCATGAACTTGCGGAATGCAGCGGAACGAATACGGATCTTGAACATGTTTCTTTTTCTGTTCGATAATTTCGCTTCCTTCCAAAAATTCTGAAACTCTTTTTGCCGTTACAATTTGCCCTTTATGCGGACGAATATAATGAATCAATTCGTTGAATGGCTCGATTCTTCCGTCGAAACCTTCTAAAGAAATTATCCCGATTAAGTCAGCCAAATACGAATACTTTGTCGCTTTAATCAAAATATGAGCGCCAAAAGCATTCATAAATTGTGTTCCGTTCAACAACGCCAAACCTTCCTTTGATTTCAAAGTTATCGGACTCCAGCCAAAATGATGCAACACATCAATTGCTTGCTGTTTTTTTCCATCAAAATACACTTCACCTTCGCCGATCAATGGCAAAGACAAATGTGCCAACGGAGCCAAATCTCCCGAAGCTCCAAGCGAACCCAATTCATAAACCACCGGATAAACTTCATTATTATAAAAGTCAATCAAACGTTCCACAGTTTCCAATTGAACTCCAGAATAACCATAACTTAGCGACTGAATTTTCAGCAGAAGCATCATTTTTACAATCTCCGTAGAAACTTCAGCGCCTGTTCCGCAAGCATGCGATTTCATTAGGTTTTCTTGTAATTTTGTAAGATTTTCGTTTGAAATTTTTATGTTGTATAAAGAACCAAAACCAGTGTTAATTCCATAAATCGGTTCTTCGTGCGACTCCATTTTTTTATCGAGATAATCACGACATTTCTGGATATTCACCTTCGCTTCTTCTGATAAAGCCAAAGTTTTATGATGATTTATAATTTCTTCTAAATTTTCAATAGAAAGTAATTCTGCACTTATATAATGTGTATTATCCATATTTGCTTGTAATTATTGGACTCCAAAATTCAGCAAATACTATCAAAAAAGCAACTTTTGTGGATAACATTATGACTTCTTTTTTAGCAAATTTTAATTAATCATCGATTTATTGAATTTAAAAAGATAATAATTCATAATAATATTGTTAAAATAAAATTATTCGCAAAAATATTTCTTAATTTTTATTTAATAATGCAATGTATTACATTTGAAATCAAGATTTTCATACTTATGATTCGAGGCAATAGAAATACGACTTCTACATTTACAGCAACTACGGCTGTAACTTCTGTTGCTACAACTACAACCCCTTAGGGGTTTCATTTCAAATATCATCCTATCCTATTTTTTGTTTGCATAAAACAGAAGCAAACGCATTTATCCATCACCAAAAACATCAAAATGAAAGTATTAAAATTTGGAGGTTCATCCGTGAGCAACGCCAATAATATAAGGCAAGTCATATCAATTTTAGAGCGAGAAAAAGAACCGTTAGCCGTTGTAGTTTCGGCTTTTGAAAAAGTAACCGACTTGCTTTTAGAAGCTTCAAATCTGGCTTCTTCAAAAGATATAAAATACAAAGAAATCCTTCAAATTATTGAAGAAAGACATATCGAAGCCACTAAAGAATTGATTCCGATTGCTGATCAAAGCGCAATTTTAAGCCAAGTCAAAAGAATGCTGAATCATCTGGAAACCTTGCTCGACGGCTGTTTTCTACTTGGAGAATTGTCAAATCGTTCTTCGGATGCCATTCTGAGTTTTGGCGAATTGCTCTCCTCCTATATTATTTCGGAAGCTGTAAAACAGAAAATTTCCAATTCAAGTTTTAAAGACAGTCGCGAATTAATTATTACAAACAAACACTTCGGAAAAGCGGTCGTAGATTTTACAATTACAAATAAATCGGTTGCTGCTTTTTTTCATAATGATAAATCCCAAATCGTGATTCTTCCCGGATTTATTGCAAATTCCAATGACGGACACACCACTACTTTAGGTCGAGGCGGTTCTGATTACACAGCCGCAATTATCGCTGGAGCAATTGACGCTTCGATTTTAGAAATTTGGACCGATGTCAACGGAATGTTTACGGCAAATCCAAGAATTGTAAACCAAGCGCAATCCATCGAAAAAATCACGTATCAAGAAGCAATGGAATTGTCGCATTTTGGCGCAAAAGTGCTTTATCCGCCAACAATTCAGCCTGTTTTGAACAAAAATATTCCGATTTTAATCAAAAATACTTTTGAACCAGAATTGGATGGAACTTTAATTTCTTCGGAAGTTTTTCCAAATGGAAATCCAATAAAAGGAATTACGCATATTGAAAATATTTCGCTTTTAACTGTCGAAGGTTCCGGAATCGTGGGCGTTGCTGGTTATTCAAAACGCCTTTTTGAAGTTTTATCCAAAGAAAATATCAACGTAATTTTCATCACGCAAGCTTCTTCAGAACATTCGATTTGCTTCGGAATTTTAGATTCTGATGCTGAAAATGCTGAGATTTCGATTGATTCAGCTTTTGAATTCGAAATTTCTCAAAAGAAAATTGAACCTTGTTTGGTGGAAAGTAACCTTTCAATAATTGCAGTTGTTGGCGAAAATATGAAGAATCACCAAGGTTTAAGCGGAAAGATGTTCAGCACTTTAGGAAAAAATAATGTCAACATCAGGGCGATTGCTCAAGGTGCTTCTGAACGCAATATTTCTGCCGTAATTATGCAAAAAGATGTCAAAAAAGCACTGAACTCTTTGCACGAAAAATTCTTTGAAGACGATGTAAAACAACTAAATCTTTTTGTAATGGGCGTTGGAAATGTAGGCGAAAAATTCGTTGACCAAATCCACCAACAGCAAAAATACTTACGCGAAAATCTTCAGATAAATCCCAGAGTTATTGCACTTTCTAATTCCAGAAAAATGCATTTTGACGAAGAAGGAATTGCTTTAAATGACTGGAAATTGACTTTAGATTCTGGTGAAATTGCAAACAAAGACGAATTTATTTCTAAAGTCAAATCATTGAATTTACGCAACAGCGTTTTTGTGGATGTGACTGCAAATCAAGAAGTTTCTCAAACTTACGAACATTATTTGAAACAAAACATTTCAGTCGTGACTTGCAACAAAATAGCCTGTTCTTCTGCTTTTGAAAATTATAAAAACTTAAAGAATTTATCTCGAAAATATAACGCTCCGTTTTTGTTTGAAACCAATGTTGGCGCAGGTTTGCCGATAATTGATACCCTGAAAAACTTAGTTGCTTCGGGAGATAAAGTCAATAAAATTCAAGCCGTTTTATCAGGAAGTTTGAACTTTATTTTTAATAATTTCAATGAAGAAAGTTCCTTTTATGATGTCGTAAAACAAGCCCAAAAAGAAGGCTACACCGAACCCGACCCAAAAATCGATTTGAGCGGCGTCGATGTGATGCGAAAGATTTTGATTTTAATAAGAGAAAGCAATTATGAAATGGAAATTGATGCGATTGAAAACAAATCATTTTTGCCGAAAGAATGCTTAGAAACGAATTCTGTCGAAGATTTCTTTGAATCACTAAAAACACACGCAGTACATTTCGAAAATATTTTGGCAGAAGCAAAATCAAAAGATTGCCGTTTAAAATATGTGGCAGAATTCATCGACGGGAAAGCAAATGTCAGCTTACAATTTATTCCGAAAGATCATCCTTTTTATAATTTGGAAGGAAAAGACAACATCGTTTTGTTTTACACGAACCGTTATGTTGACCAGCCATTGCTTATAAAAGGTGCCGGTGCTGGTGCTGAAGTTACGGCTTCTGGAATTTTTGCTGACGTAATCAGAATCGGAAATAATTAATTTTATGGAAGAAATAAAACTCTTTTGCCCTGCAACAATTGCCAATCTTTCGTGCGGTTTTGACGTTTTAGGTTTGTGCCTTGACAATGTCGGTGACGAAATGATTATCCGAAAAACTTCTGAAAAAGGAATCAAAATCACAAAGATTGTTGGAGCCGATTTGCCTTTGGAAACTGAAAAAAATGTAGCTGGAGTTGTCGCTTTAGCAATGATTTCCAATTTAAATTTAGACTTCGGATTTGAAATTGAAATCTATAAAAAAATAAAAGCCGGAAGTGGCATTGGAAGTTCGGCTGCGAGTTCTGCCGGAGCCGTTTTCGGAATAAATGAATTATTGGGAAGACCTTTTTCAACCAAAGATTTAATTCCTTTTGCAATGGAAGGCGAAAAATTAGCCAGCGGAAGCGCGCACGCAGACAACGTCGCTCCTGCGCTACTCGGCGGTTTTGTCTTGGTGAGAAGCTACAGTCCTTTGGATATTATTAAAATTAAAAGTCCAGAAGAATTGTATGCAACCGTAATTCATCCACAAATTGAATTAAAAACTTCGGACGCAAGGTCAGTTTTGAAGCAAAATGTGACGCTGAAACAAGCAGTTATTCAATGTGGCAATCTCGGAGGTTTGATCAGCGGTTTGTACACGAATGATTATGATTTAATCGGAAGATCGTTAAATGACGAAATTGTAGAACCTTTGCGAAGCGTTTTAATTCCGAAGTTCGATTTGGTTAAACAAAAAGCGATAGAAAACGGCGCTTTGGGTGGCGGGATTTCGGGTTCCGGACCATCTATTTTTGCTTTAAGCAAAGGAAAAGAAACCGCTGAAAAAGTCGCAAAAGCAATGAGTCAAGTTTACGAAGAAATGAATTTAAAATACGAAATCCACGTTTCAAAAGTAAATTCTGACGGAATAAAAATATTGTAAAATAACCGCAGATTCACAGATTTATAAAAAATGAAAAATCTGTGAATCTGCGGTAAAACATAAAAATATGAATTATTATAGTTTAAATAAGCAAGCTCCAAAAGTAAGTTTTCAAGAAGCCGTTGTTCAAGGATTGGCACCAGATAAAGGTTTGTATTTTCCGGAAAGTATTTCAAAATTACCACAAAGCTTTTTTGATTCTATTGAAAATCTTTCTAATGAAGAAATTGCTTTTGAAGTCATCAACCAATTCGTTGGAAATGAAATTCCCGAAAAAGAATTACGCCAAATAATTTCCGAAACGTTGTCGTTCGATTTTCCATTGATAAAAGTGGAAGAAAATATTTATTCGTTAGAATTATTTCACGGTCCGACAATGGCTTTTAAAGATGTAGGAGCCCGATTTATGTCGAGGTGTTTGGCTTATTTTAACAAAGGAAAAGATCTAAAAAATACGGTTTTAGTCGCAACTTCGGGCGACACTGGCGGTGCTGTCGCAGCCGGTTTTCTTGACGTAAAAGGTGTTGAAGTTGTGATTTTATATCCAAGTGGAAAAGTGAGCGACATTCAAGAAAAGCAATTGACGACTCTCGGTCAGAATATTACAGCTTTGGAAGTTGACGGCGTTTTTGATGATTGCCAAGAAATGGTCAAAAAAGCTTTCTTAGATGAAGATTTAAAATTTAAAAACCTGACTTCGGCCAATTCGATTAATATTGCGCGTTGGTTGCCACAAATGTTTTATTTTTTCTTTGCTTACAAAGAATTGAAAAAAGAAAATAAGCCGTTGGTAATTTCTTGCCCAAGCGGAAATTTTGGAAATATTTGTGCCGGAATATTAGCTAAAAAGTTAGGCTTGCCCATTGAACATTTTGTAGCTTCAACCAATATAAATGATACAGTGCCAAAGTTTTTAAAAACTGGAAAATACGACCCAAAACCTTCAAAAGCGACAATTTCAAACGCGATGGACGTTGGAAATCCGAGTAATTTTATTCGAATTCAAGAGCTTTATGGAAATGATTTGGAGAATTTTAGAAATGATTTTTCCTCCTATTCTTTTTCGGATGAAGAAACAAAACAAGCCATTTTAGAAATTTATAAAAAGTCGAATTACATTGCCGAACCACACGGAGCTGTTGGATTTTTAGGTTTGAAAAGAGAATTGGAAAAGTATCCAAATTCAATCGGAATCTTTTTAGAAACAGCGCATCCGATAAAATTTTCTGATTCGGTTCAAGAAATTCTTTCGGTAAAACTTTCTATTCCTGAACAGATTGAAAGTGTTTTGGATAAAGAGAAAAAAAGCTCAAAAATCAGCAATTATGAGGATTTGAAAGCTTTTTTGTTGTCTTGATTTAAAATATTTGGCTAAAGCCAAGAATTGGATTTTTTTTTGTGAACGGTCTAAAGCCCGTTCCTATTCAATGTGATATTTGATTCTTTTTGCAGCGATCCCTCCTTCGTCGGAATGACAAGATTGTGGGAATTAAGACCGTCTAAATTTTAGAATGAATCTAGTAAATTACTTATTCTTGAACTTCTTTTTTGGTTCGTCAGATTTTACAGCGACAGGATTTTTTGTTTGTAAAAGCTGATGCGCCAAGAGTTTTTCAATTAATTCGTCTTTTGTCAAATGATGAAAAACGGTTTTGATTTTATCTTTGAAATCTTTTGAAACTTCGTGATTGGGTTTGGTTTTAAAAATCTGTTTTGCCCATAAAAACGTATTGTTTTCTTCAATGCTTTCGGCAGAAGGTTTTTTAAATTCGCTAAATTTAATTCCTAATTCTTTTTCAAAATCAGCAATTTCTATTACTTCTTCGGGTTGCAAAACAGTCAGAGAAAGTCCCTTTGCTCCTGCTCTTGCCGTCCGTCCGCTTCGGTGAACATACGTTTCATATGTGTCTGGAAGATGATAATTTACTACATAAGCAATTTCTTTGACGTCAATTCCACGCGCCGCCAAATCAGTTGCGACTAAAATTGAAATATGACCTTCGCGAAACTGGTCCATAATTCTATCACGAATCGGTTGGGTCAAGCTTCCGTGCAAAGCACCTGATGAAAATTTATTTATGGCTAAGTTTTTGGCTAATTTATTTACCGCCGCTTTTGTTTTACAGAAAATAATTCCTCGTTGTCCTTCTTTAGAATTTAAAAAATGTGTCAAAACATCTAACTTTTCTTCCGGTTCAACAACAATATAGTTGTGGTCAATTCCTTGATTTCCAGAAGTGGCCATATCAGCGCTGACTTGCGTGACATTTTTCTGCATGTAATTCTGAACCAACTGTTTCATCGCTCCAGGCATTGTTGCAGAAAATAACCAGGTTCTTCTGTTTTTCGGCAATTCAGTCACGATTTCATCCAAACCGTCTTTTAAAGCCGACATCATTTCATCAGCTTCGTCCAGAATTAAATACTTACAATCTTTGATGTTGATTGCTTGTCTTTTAATCAAATCGATCAATCTTCCTGGCGTTGCGACAACAATGTGCGCACCTTGTGAAAGTCTTTCGATTTGTGGTTTGATTGGAATTCCACCGCATGTTGACGCGATTGAAATCGACGGCATAAATTTGGCGAAAGCCACTAAATTATCATAAATCTGATGGCCTAATTCTCTCGTTGGAACTAAAATTACAGCTTGAATTTTAGCATTTTCAGCCTCAATTAATTGCAATAAAGGCAAACCAAATGCAGCAGTTTTTCCTGTTCCTGTTTTGGCAAGACCGACAAAATCATCTGTTTTGCTCAATAAAACTGGAATCGCTTTCTGCTGAATTTCTGTTGGAACAGAAAAATTCAATTCGTTTATTCCTTTAATTATTTCGGCTGAAAAGCCAAATTCTGAAAATGCGTTAGCCATAAATTTGTTTTTATTTGAGTGAAAGGCGTGTAATTATTGAGAAAATCAATCTGGTTCGTTCATGATTTTTTCTCTATATTTTTTTCCTATTAATAAGGCAAGCTTCAATTTATAATCTTCCATTAGCCATTCGCGGTAATTTTTACTGCTTTTGCTTAAGCAATTTGTAAAATATTTTACGCGAGATTCAATATCATCTTCTAATTCTCTAGAAAGATTTTTAGCCTCTGGCAAAGTTTCGGTATTGTCCACACACATTGCCGCGTGCTGATCAATTGATTTGTCTAAAACCACTTTTGAACGCTCGTTTTTTGCGATAGCCAATTTGTGCTCTTCATCTACATCAAAACTCACATCGGCAGTTTTGCTGAACTTGGCACGCAATTCTGGTGGCATTGTATATTTAAAATGCAACTCAATTTCTGCATCATCACGAAGATTTTCTAAATAAAATTCTGGTGATTTGAAGATATGTTGCCAATCAATCGGCTCGCTCCAAAGTCCGAAACGTGCGGCGTTATTTCCTAAATCAATTACCGTAAAATTATCTTTTCCAGGTAATTTTCTTGAACCACGACCAATCATTTGAAAATATAAAGTCAATGATTTTGTGGCACGATTTAAGATAATTGTTTCCACAGTTGGTTCGTCAAAACCAGTTGTCAAAATTCCGACAGAAGTCAAAATCGCGTCTGGAGTATGCTTGAACCAACTCAAAATTTCTTTACGATCTTCGGTCGTTGTGGTGTTATCTAAATGGCGAATATCATAACCCGCTTCTCTAAAAGTTTCATAAACATATAAAGAAGTATTGATTCCGTTGTTGAAAATCAGCGTCTTTTTTCCTAATGATTTCTCTGTGTAGGCATGCAATAATTTCTCTTGCATCGCCATATTTGTATACAAATCATCAGAAGATTTTACAGTATAATCTCCGTTAATTCCAACTTTAAGTGACGTAAGACCAACATCATAGCTGTAAGTTACCGCTTTTGCAAGGAATCCGTTTTCAATCAATCGGTTGATCGGATCACCAACAATAAGTTCATCATAATTTTCATTCATCGGAAGCTTGATATTCGAGCTCAAAGGCGTTGCAGTAACTCCTAAAATAAATGAATTTTTAAACGAAGTCAATAACTTTCGGAACGAGTTGTAATGCGCCTCATCGATAATCACAAGACCCACATTGTCAATCTCTAATTTCTCGTCATTTAACCTGTTTTTCAGGGTTTCAACCATTGCCACAAAGCAAGAATATTCTTCTTGATCAGGCAATTCTTTGATAACGCTGTTAATGATTTTGTTCTTTACATTGAAGCTTTTTAGCATTTTTGAAGTCTGCTTGCAAAGCTCAATTCGGTGTGTCAAAACCACCACTTTTTTATCATATTCCGCCAAATATCTTCTGACGATTTCTGAAAAAATTACCGTTTTTCCGCCTCCTGTTGGAAGTTGATACAGCAAATGATGATTTTTTGGAGCGTTTTCTAGGCGGTCAAAAATGGCGTTTATATCCCCTTGTTGATAGGCATAAAGCTCTTTTCTTTCTTCTTTTTGGATCTCTGTTGTTGTTTGGGACATTGTGGTTTTTGATAATTTGCAAAAGTACGTCTAAAAAACCTTAAATGATACTTTTCAATTTATAATTTATGACAGTTGGGAAAAAACTTTATAAAAACATTAGCTAATGATATAACTAAAGGTGTTTTTTAAATGCTAATTTTGAATTCTTGTAAGAATTAGATTTAATTCTAGTTTTAAAAATCCGCTACTTTTATGCTGAACTATGATGATTTTACGATAGAAAGGGCGACAAATCTTCAACACGAAATGCGGAAAAACATCTCGTTGAAGACGTTGAATAAAAATATTACCACGATCGCCGGCGCGGATATTTCTCACGACGTTGGCAGTTCGGTTTTATTTGCGGGAATCGTAATTTTGAGTTATCCAGAATTGGTTCCGTTATCCTATTCTTTGGTTCAGGGAGAATCAAAATTTGAATATAAATCAGAGTTTTTAGCTTTTCGAGAAGTTCCTACGTTGATAAAAGCTTGGGAACAAATTCCGAATAAACCCGATTTATTAATTTTAGACGGACAAGGAATTACGCATCCGCGGAATATGGGAATCGCATCGCATTTTGGCTTGCTGACAAATCATCCCACGATTGGTTGTGCAAAAAATATGCTTCATGGAGAATACAGCGCTTTAGCGGACGAAAAATTTAGTATTTGTCCTATATATAAAGGAGAAGAAAAATTAGGCCACGCGTTGAGAACTAAAAACGGCGTGAAACCGGTGTTTATTTCTCCCGGACATCATATTTCTGTGGATGACAGCATCGAAATTATGCTAAATACAATTCAAAAATACAGAATTCCAGAACCAACACGACACGCACACCAAATGGTAAATCTATTTAGAACTGGCCAACGAAAAGAAGGATATTTTGAATTAAATTGCCAACTTCCGTTGTTTTAATCAAAGATATCTAAGACGTTTTCAAACTCATTTTTGTTTTCCCATTTCTGCTCAAAAGCTTTGTCTTTGATATCAAAAATCCTCTTTTTATATTCAGAAATTAATCCGTTTTCAATCGAATATTTTACGACTTGTTCGAAAGAATTCAAGATACTTTTGTAAAATGATGAATAACGCATTTCACGTTTTGCGCTGTATTTTTGGGCAACTTCAATATTATGCAACATCAAATCTGCCACCACAAAAGCGTCAACACCAAGGCTTAAGAAGTGTTTGATAATTTTTTGTGCTGTTGAACGGCGCAGTTTTGGACGTTTTCCTTTGATTGGAAAATATTCGTTCGTGATTTTCAACTTTGCTTCTTGCGAAAGTTTTTCCTCCTTTGGATTAAACACAAAATCATAATAAACTTTTACATCAGAAAACTTTTCATAAAGATCAATTAATTGCTCTTCAAGTTGTTCTTTGTTTAGTTCTTTTAGATATTTTTTTAAATCTCTTTTGCTCATTTCTTTAAATCACTTTTGCACAAAGATAACACAAGGTTTTGTTTAAATTTAATAAAATCAAAGGCTTGACGGTTTTTTATCCTCATTGAGAATGTGTAAATTTGTAAACCACAAAATACTTCAATGAACTACGAAATCACTCCCACTCCGGCCGAAAAATGGATTATTAATCCCATTACAAATTTTATTAGCAAATCAACAACAGGAGGAATTGTTCTTTTTGTAACTGCTGTTTTGGCGATTTTTTTGGCCAATTCGCAATGGCAAGATTGGTACCATCACATATGGGAACATAAATTTGGATTTTATATTGACGGAGAAAGCTACCTTAATTTAAGTCTTCATCATTGGATTAATGACGGTTTGATGGCTATTTTCTTTTTTGTAGTTGGTTTAGAATTAAAGCGAGAAATCATCGGAGGCGAATTATCGCAACCCAAAAAAGCGCTTTTACCGATTGTTGCCGCTATTGGTGGTATGATATTTCCAGCTTTGATCTTCACGATTTTTAATTTTGGAACAGAATCTTCTCACGGTTGGGGAATTCCGATGGCGACAGATATTGCCTTTGCTTTGGGCGTTTTATATTTATTAGGAGATAAAATTCCGCTGACTTTAAAGGTTTTTTTGACCGCATTGGCGATTGTCGATGACTTGGGAGCTGTTTTGGTTATTGCCTTTTTTTATACGGAGCAAATAAATTTTCTCGCACTCGGAATTGGTTTGGTTTTTTTAGCTTTCCTTTTTCTTTGTAGTAAATTAGGAATCAGAAGTATTTTATTTTTTGTTTTGATAGGAATTTTTGGAGTCTGGCTTCCGTTTTTGCTTTCTGGAGTTCACGCAACAATTGCTGCGGTTTTGGTTGCATTTGCAATTCCGGCTCGTTCTCGAATCGATGAAAATGTTTTTATAGCAAAAATTCAAAAATATTTGGAACATTTCAAAAAGCTTGATTCTACTGAAAATCCACTTTTAACCGAAGACCAATTGCACGTTTTAGAGGAAATCAAAGTCACTACAACAGACGCGATTTCGCCTTTACATCGATTGGAACATTCGCTTCATTCTTTCGTAAGTTTTATTGTAATGCCCATTTTTGCTTTGGCCAATGCCGGGGTAACTTTTTCTTCAGATATTATCGCAAATACCGCCAGCAATGTGACTTTAGGCGTTGCTTTAGGATTATTAATAGGTAAAGTTATTGGCGTTTTTGGTGTTTCTTCGATTTTGATAAAACTAAAAATTTCAGCAATGCCAGACGGAATGACTAACAAAAGTTTGTTTGGCGTTGGCCTTTTGGCTTCCATCGGATTTACGATGTCATTGTTTGTGACAGGCCTTGCTTTTAACAATCCACAATATGAGTTGCAGGCAAAGTTGGGTATCTTTGCGGCATCATTAATCGGAGGGCTTTTGGGATTCGTTATCTTGAAAAACTCTAAAAAATCACTTACTAATTTAAATACAAATGCTTAAACTTTTTAAAATTGTCGCAATTCTCGAGGGAATTTCTTATTTGGCTTTGTTCGGAAACATGCTGATTATCAAAAACATGAATCTTGACCTGTATAAATCGTTGCTTTTCCCAATTGGCATGGCGCACGGAATTTTGTTTATTGGTTACATCATTCTTTCGATCATGCTTAAAGTTGAAGAAAACTGGGATTGGAAGAAATTCTTAATCATTGCAATTGCTTCTGTGATTCCTTTTGGAACTTTTTATGTTGAAAAAAAATATTTAAGCAATAATTAATTATGACTGAAGAAATATTCAATTGGGCGTATAAACTATTTAAAAACTGGGGCTACAGCGAAGTTATTTCGACATATATCAACTTATTTGTCAATATGATTCAGCTGGCGATCTTCGTTTTTATTATACATTATATATTCAAGAAAATATTAATCGAAATTTTTAGCGCTCTAGCACAACGAACAAAAACGGAATTTGATGATCTTCTTGTGGCAAACAAAACCACAAAATACATTGCTTATCTCATTCCGTTGTTGTTTGTAAATGTAACCGTTCCCATAATCATGAAGCAATTTGTTTATTGGGAAGGAATTTTTACCAAAGGCCTTCAGATTTACATCGTAATTCTAGTTTTATGGATTATCAGAAGTATTTTAAATGCTGTGAAAGATTATCTGAAAAAGCTTCCGGATTTCAGCGACAAGCCGATTGACAGTTACATTCAGGTTGTAATGATCATCCTTTGGATCTTTGGAATCACATCGATGATTTTGATAATTTTTAATACATCGATTACTACTTTATTTGCCACTTTTGGAGCAATTTCTGCCATTGTTATCTTGATTTTCAAGGACACAATTTTAGGTTTTGTGGCGAGTATTCAGGTTTCTGTAAATGATTTGGTTCGAATTGGCGACTGGGTGACTTTTGAGAAATTTGGAGCTGACGGAGATGTCATTGAAATTAATTTGGCAACCGTAAAAGTTCAGAATTTTGATATGACAACAACCACAATCCCAACTTACAGCTTAATTTCTGATTCGTTCAAAAACTGGCGTGGCATGCAAAATTCTGGTGGAAGAAGAATCAAGAGGTCGGTTTTGATCAAAGTCAACAGCGTGCGATTTCTCCACACAGATGAATTGGAAGGATTGAAAAAAATACAATTGATTACGTCTTATTTAGAACAGCGCCAGCAAGATATCGAAAAGTTCAATATTAATAACAATGTTGATAAAAGCTTGACAATCAATGGAAGAAACATGACAAATCTGGGGATTTTCAGAAAATACATCAATCAATATTTGGCCACGCATCCGGGAATTAATAAGGATATGACTGTGATGTGCCGTCATTTGCAACCTACAGAAAAAGGAATTCCGATTGAGGTTTATGCATTTTCAAATGACAAAAGATGGATCAATTATGAATATATTATGGCCGATATTTTTGACCATATCATTGCATCTGTTCCTTACTTTGATTTAGAAATTTATGAATTGCCTTCAGGAAAAGGAATTTATACAGAAGAGTAATTTACTTTTTAACTCGGTCTTTTATAAATTCGATAGCCGTTTTTCCATGAATTGAAGGTCTTCCAAAGCTATCTAGATTTACCATCGTGATTGAGTTTACAGTAATAATGGTTTCCTTTGTCATAATATTTCTAACTTCACATTTTAATGTTATCGAGGATTTTCCAAATTTTACTACGTCAATTCCAATTTCGATAATATCTCCTTGTTTTGCTGAACTTACAAAATTAATTTCAGACATATGTTTGGTTACAACGCGCTCGTTTTCTAATTGAATTATCGAATAAAGTGCGGCTTCTTCATCAATCCAAGCTAATAATTTACCTCCAAATAAAGTTTGGTTAGGATTTAAATCTTCGGGCTTGACCCATTTTCTGCTGTGGAATCTCATTAATTATGGCTTTAATTATTCTGCAAAGTTACTAATTGCTGTACATAAGTATTAGACTACACCAAAATTAATTTACTAAACCGTTTGCGAGTTTACAATTTTTGTATAGAAATAAAAAATATAGAGAATTAAAAGAATTCCCAAATCAAGTGGCTTATTCCTTTTAAAGCATTCATCTTTAACATGATGCTTCTATATTGTTGCAAATATCTCAAAATTTTAGTTAAAAATTATGATAATATAATGTTATAGAATTACTAAATATATAATAAAGGTGGGAATTATGTAACATTAAAAGGGAAATGTTAAAATGTATTGCCTTATCTTTGTCAGGAATTTTAAAATTAAAAAACTTACAAATCGAATTAAAACTTAAAGCTTTAATTTAAAATCCATTTAAAAATTATGAAAAAGAACTTAACATTACTTTCGTTTTTAGTGGCTTCTTTCGCAGCGAATGCACAAGAAACTATGACGACTACAAGCACTACAACAGTGGAAACCTCTGAAGAAACTGTACCTTATGACAGATGGTCTATCGAATTAAATGGTGGTGTAAACAAGCCAACAAGAGCAATGACTTCTGGTTATTACACTGAAACATTAAATTTCTTTCATGCCGATTTGGGTGTTAGATATATGTTCAACCCAAAAATTGGTTTGAAACTTGATTTCGGATACGACAAATTTCAAGAGCATGATGATAGCGCTCCATTCGAAAGTACTTATTTAAGAACAAGCCTTCAAGGGGTTGTTAACATAGGTAGAGTTTTGAACTTTGAAACTTGGACAAACACGTTCGGTTTATTAGCACATGGTGGATTTGGTGTTTCTCAATTAACTGCACAAGATGGTGGTTTTGATGGAGAAGATTACATGGGTAATGGAATCCTTGGTTTAACAGGACAAATTAGATTAGGAAATAGCGTTGCATTAACAGGAGATTTAACTGGTATTGTTAACGGAAAACAAAATAATAATTTTGACGGAAGAAGTACAGTATCAACTGGCGCTTTTGACGGAGTTTTATTAAATGCTTCTGTTGGTTTGACTTTCTACCTTGGTGGTGCTGAAAAACATGCTGACTGGTATTCTGAAGATAAAAGCAAAGAGCTTAAAGAATTGGAAGAAAGAGTTGGTTTAATCGAAACTGGACTTGTAGATTCTGACAAAGATGGTGTGCCAGATATGTATGATTTAGAGCCAAACTCTATCGCTGGAGTTGCTGTAAATACTAAAGGTCAATCTATCGATAGAAACCAAAATGGTGTTCCAGACGAATTAGAAGGATACTTAGAAAAAACTTACGGACAAAACGGTAAAGGTGCTACAAACGGTACTATTGAAGAATTGATCAACGGTGGATATGTAAATGTTTACTTCGATTTTAATTCTACAAAACCAACAAATGCTTCTCTTTCTGGTGTTGACTTCTTAGTTAAATATTTGAAAGCTAATCCATCTAAATCTGCAAGCATCATTGGTTATGCTGACGAAATTGGAGATTCAAACTATAACAAAGATCTTTCTCAAAGAAGAGCTGATGCTGTGAAAGCTGTTGTAACAAACGCTGGAATTGATGCTTCAAGATTAACTGTAGTGGGTAATGGAGAAGACACTTCTGTGAACAAAGATTCTAAAGAAGCGCGTCAAATCGTAAGAAGAGTTACTTTCCAAGTAAAATAATTTCCTCATAAATATTTCAAAACCGCTGTAGCAATACAGCGGTTTTTTTTTATCTTTAAAAGAAAAACTATGGAAAATAGAGATGCTTTCATTTCTGAATTCAGGGGAGAAACTTTAGGAACAGTCACTAGCCAATCTTCACCAGACGAAGTTTTTCAAAATCAAGTATTAAGACCGATATTAAAACTACAAAACGACCTTTTTATCGACGTTTTTAAAAATTATGTCTCAAAATACAAGAATGATTTTTACTCATATTCTGTCGAAAAGAAATTGGCTTATATCGAAAATTCCATACACAAAGATATCAAGTTCAGAAACTCCTTAAAAGGCATTGTCATTGGATTATTTACCATTTCCGAATACAATACTTACATTCAAAATTCATCTTCCTTAAACAAACGAATGATGAATATGCTGATTGAAAGATTAAAAAACCAAGTGCAATTATTTGAATTGCAAGAATAAAAAAAGAGGCTTTTACGCCTCTTTTTTCTTTTGTAAAAAATTGTTTTAATCTACTTTTTTAAATATCGCTTTTGTTCCGTCTGGATTCAAAAGATACAACTTGTTTTCTTTTAATTCATATCTAGTTGTGCTTTGCAAAGCTTTGACCAAAGTCTTCTCAGTTTCATAATTATCACACATCATTTCTGTGGTAAAAACATCTGTAAATCGAAGCAAATCTTTTTCCGAAAACAGCTTTCCTCCTATTCTATTACATCCGGCCATTCCAGAGAAACGCGCTTCTTCAGCAAATATTTCTAAATTTGGAACTCCTTTTTTAAAATCTTCGGGATTGATTTTCTTTCCTTCTAATTCTTCTAAAGCCCAAATATCGTGAAGTCGATAATCAATGATGTAATTTCCGCAACCGCTTAAAAGCAATTCTTTTTGTTCACCGCGTTTTAAAGAAACTTTTACAGAATAATCAAAAACTTTGTCAGACATTCCGTCAGAACATTTTTCTTGCTGAATCGTAATTTCTAAATTGATATTGTCTGATTTAGCGCGGTACATCACCACATTAGCGTCCATAGCCTTTTGTGGCTTTTCGTATGACAACGAAAAATTATCCTTCTCTTCCAGCGTTGTAAATTTTATAGAATCATCAGAAATTTCAATTCCCCAGAACGGTTCTGTTCCAACGGCTTTAAAGAAAACATTGCTTGGAGCTTCAGAAATTGTGGCCACTTCAGGCTTTTTTACAGCGACAGAATCCACGCTTGAAACCTCCTTTTCAGCTGGTTTTGGCTTACAGTTTACAAATAAAATAGACAGTGCAAAAATTGCGATAATTGATTTTGGCTTACTCATTTTTATTTTTTTGTAAAGCAAAGTACTTTGTTTTCACTTCCGTCATAAAAATAAAGTTTTTTGCCTAGTTTGAATTTTTGGACTGTATTAAATGCTGTCATAAATTGATTTTCTCCAGAACCTTCGCAGGCCATTTTTGTTCCCATAATTGGTCCGAAAGTAATTTTGTCTTCTTCAACTTTAAAAGTTCCCGACATTGAGTTACATCCAGAATTTCCCGAAACTCTGCTTTCTGCTGGATCAAAATTTAGCGTTGGAATTTTGGCAAAATCTTGTTTGTCAATCGCTTTTCCGTTGATTTCAGCTAATTCCCAAGAAGATTTTGAAAGTTCGGTAACAGCTTCTGCGCCTTTTTTGCAAATGCAAGACTGTAATCCGACTAAAACGATAGCGCAGATAATAGTTAAAAATCTTGTTTTCATAATTTTATTTTTTTAGGTTTTTTATAAATTTACCGAAATAGTATGGTAAAAGAAAACCTGTTAAGAATAATTTGAGAATTCAAACCTCCAGAAAACTACTGTTATTTCGTTTAATTGTCATGAAAACACAAACTCCTTTTTCTGTATTATTTTCAATTTTGAGATCAATATGAAGCAAATCACACAGTCGTTTTACAATCGAAAGTCCAAGTCCTGTTCCTTTAATTTCAGGATATTCAGTTGAATTTGACCTATAAAAAGAATTAAATACTTTTTCTAAATCGTATTCCAAGATTCCAATGCCATTGTCACTTATCATGCAATACACATTATTTTTTTCAGATTTCAATTCAATTTCAATTTTTCCGTTTTGATTAGAATATTTTGTTGCGTTTGAAATTATGTTCCCGATGATTATTGAAAACAAATTCAAGTCAGTTTCAATAAAAATCTCTTCGTTAAATTTATTTAAAACCTGGATATTTTTAGTCGTTATTTTTTCAGAATATCTAGACAAAGTATCTAAAACAACGGCGTTTAAGTAAACACTTTCAATTTTCAGAGATTGCTTTTGATTTTCTAATCTGGCCAACATAAGCAATTCGTCAACAAGAAAATTTAACCTGTCAACTTCCTTGATACAAAAATTTATTTTTTCTTCGTATTCTTTCTGATCTCGAGGTTTTCTAATTAATACTTCAAGAGTTCCTTTAATGACTGCCAGTGGAGTGCGAAGTTCATGAGAAGCATCTGAAGTAAACTGTTTTTCTCTATTTACTGCATTTTCGATTCGATCTAAAAGATTATTTATAGTCTGTGATAACACAAAAAGCTCATCTTTATTCGATGGCAATGGTATTCGAGATTTTAAATTATCTCGAGAAATAATGTTAGAAGTTTCAATAATTGAAGCTACCGGCTTTATGCTTCTTCCTGCAATAATTCTGGCAATACCAAATAAAATTAATAGAATTAAAGGATATAAAACAAACAATATTTGGCTCAAATTGTTCATCACCATTATTGCGTCTTCCAGCGAAACTGCTACCAAAATATAACCAACAATTTTATTTTCCTGGTAAATAGGTATTTGCGATTGACGGATATTAAAGGATTGAGCTAATTGGGCATCGCGAAAATGATTGTCTGAAATGTCTTTTTTAAATTGAAGCTCTGATTTTTTTAAATTGGGCGATTTATCAATTATTTTGCCTTTTACATCTACAAATTGTATGAAAATCGGATTCACATCGAGCGTGTTGTGCTCTTTTTCTTTCCATTCATTTTCATCAATCAAATGAAAGGTATTGTTTTCAACTTTTATTTCTTCTAATAATTTTTTAGTTTCAATTCTTATATCGCCTTCCAAATGACTGTATACACTCGTTTTTATCGTAAAAAAAATCACTAAAAAAACAACCAATATCAACAATGCTGTACTGATTATATAATTAAAAGCGATTCTATTTTTAAACGAAAATGGAAGCATAAATTGTACTTAATCATTTGCAATATAACCTATTCCACGAATTGTTTTTATGTAGTCTTCTTCTTTTTTTAGATTTAATTTTTTTCGAATAGCGTTTATAAAAACATCAATAACACCCGTATCATATTCAAAATGTATGTTCCATACATCTTCAATAATTTGAGTTCTAGTGCGAACATTCCCTTTATTTTTTATCAAGTAAGCCAATAAATCAAACTCTCTTTGTGTAAGTGAAACTTCTTCATTTACCACAAAAACTTGATGTGTAGAAAGGTTTATTTTTATTTTTCCTAAATTTAATTGGCTGTTTTCGAACTGATTCCTGAAATGAATCTTAATCCGTTCTAGCAATTCTTCAAAACTGAAAGGTTTTTTGATATAATCATTAGCGCCCGCCTTTAAACCTTCTATTGTTTCTTGAATGGTATCTTTTGCAGTAAGAAAAATGATTGGAATTTTAGTGTCATTTTTCCTAATTGCTTTACAAACTTCAAGCCCTGTGATTTTTGGAAGCATCCAATCTAATAAAATCAAATCGGGTTTATTTTTTAAAGCCAATTCAAGTCCTTTTTCGCCTTCGTAAGCCACGAGAACTTCATAATTTTCTTCTTCCAAACCTTGTTTCAGAAAATTGGCAATCCCTATTTCATCTTCTACTACAAGAATTTTCATTTTTTATTGCTTGACAAATTTGATTCCGAAAGATACGATATTTGCGTCCAATCCGTCGCTTCTGGTATAATGATTAAACCTGAAATCGATGTTTTTGATGCCAAATTTCCAAATTTTACTTCCCGTGAAAATATCGGTATAATTGATTCCAAATCCATATTGATTCGCATTAAAGGTCGATAAATCATAATCGGACGTATAATATTTTTCAGTTGACAAATGTTCTTCATACGGTGCAAAATATTTAGAACCTGTTTGCGAATAATAACGATACATCGGGAAAACCGTAAACCTTTCGGTCAATTTTATAGGCAATTCAAAACTCGCTGTATGGGCTTGAACACCCCAATTATCGGTATAAAAACGGTAATAAGTTCTCAAAACAAAAGTCTCATTAATGTAGTAATTCAATCGAGCACCAAGTGGCAATTTGAAACGGGAATCGGGCAATCGCTCAATATCATCTGCCAATTGAAACTCATTGATAAAGGAATCGGCAACATCGCTAAAATAAATTCTTTGATAAGGTGTTGACAACAAACCTTGCTGTTGTAAGACATCTGCAAAAAGCGACAATTGCATTTTTTTATTGATTACTTGGGAAAAACTGAACGTTAAGGCAAACGAATTTCGGTTCTTGTTATCATGAAATTTAAACTTTTCAGGATTGTAATTGGTGTTTCCAATAATATCAAAACGATTGAAAATTCCACCGTTTAAATTATTTCCATTATCTGAAAAATCTTGAAGTTCCTTCGGATAAATTGGACTCCAAGTGTCCAAATATACATTGGCAGAAACATTGATTTCGGTGTTTTTATTATTGAATAATTTGGTAAAACCGCCACCAAAACCAATCGAAGAATAATCATATTCTACCGAACCCGAAGCGTGAGCGTTCCAAATTGTGTTTCGATCGTCTGAACTATGGCTGTAATTCACCACCAAAGTCGTCAACATATCTTGGGCTGATGCTCCTGAACTAGCCTGCCACGGACTTGGCGCGCTACTGTCAAACGGATTGATGTTTCCAGACGAAGCTGATGAATAGGCCGAAAGTCCTGCATCAACCGTCAACACATCGTCATCGTTTAACGGCATCGCCACCACGATTGTCGGTGTAATATCGGTCAATTCCTCCATTCCATTTCCTCCTGAAACAGCCGAGTGAACTCCGTCCTGCTTGTAATAACTCATCAAGAAATCGACTTCGGTAGTTTCTAAAACACGCTTTTTGAAAACTAAAGTAGAATCTTTTTCTTGTGCGAAAACGGTCAAGCCGAAAAGTAAAAATAACAATACGAGGTATCTTTTCATTTTTGTTTTTATCTGAATCAGATTATTTTAATTGCAACCGCAACCGCCACCTGTTTTTCCGCCATTTGCGCCAGCCGAAGCTTCTCGGTAGACTTGATAATTGGTTTCGAAACGCTCTGTTGAACGTGCCGTTAATTTCATATCAGGATCATTTATTTTTTCTTTTTCGTATTCTTTTACGGAACTGCAGGATTGCAAAACAACCAAGCTCAAAAGGGCAAATGCTACTTTTTTCATTATTGAAATTTTTTAATGTCTATATTTTTTGAAGAGTGCACCACACCCTTATCATCGACGATAATACAACCTATCCCTTTTAATTGATTGACCAAATCCAGACCAACATCAACACCCAAAACAAAAATTCCGGTGGCTAAAGCATCGGCAATTTCGGTCTGCTTTGCAAATACCGAAACACTCACGATTCCTGTTGCTGGATAGCCTGTTCTTGGATCGATAATGTGTGAATACCTGATTCCATTGAACATCACGAATTTTTCATAATTCCCAGAAGTTTCCACAGAGCTGTCTTCCAATGGAAAGGTGGCGAAGGCTTTATTTTTATTCATCGGGTTGACGATTCCAACACTCCAAGGCTTTCCGTCGGGTTGTTTTCCCCAAGCATTGATGTCGCCCGAAACATTCACAATTCCCGAAGTACAGCCTTTTGAAATCAACAATGTTTTGACTTTATCAGCAATATAGCCTTGCCCAATTCCGCCAAGGCCTAATTTCATCCCGACATCTTTTAGAAAAATAGTTTTATCCTTTTCGTTCAGAATTATCTTTTTGTAGCCAATTCTTTCAACTGATTTTGCAATGGCTTCAGCAGTTGGCATTGCCTTCATACTTCCGTCAAACTTCCAAATTTTGTCCATCGAAGCATATGAAATATCAAAAGCACCACTGGTTAATTCCGATACTTTGATGGCTCTTTGCACCAATTGAAATACTTCATCATCTACTTTTACAGATTGGATTCCTGCATTTTTATTGACTTGAGATATTGGTGTGGTCGGAATCCAATCGGAAATTTGGTTCTCGATTCGTTTTACTTCGGCTACAGCCAAATCAATAAATTCATTAGCTTTTATAGTGTCTTGAGCTACAACTGTAACCTCAAACGGACTTCCCAACATCGACAATTTTCTTTTATGGACAATTTGCCCAAAAGAGTTTGCGAAAGTGAGAACGAAAATTAGTAGGATTGCTTTTTTTATCATTTTTCAAAAGAATGAATGAGTTCTAGATATTCTTCGGCAGGAATGTTTTTGAAACTTTCCATTCCCAAAACTTTTCCGTTTTTATCCAAAAGAACTACTAAAGGAAAATTTCCTGATTTGTTGTATTTTTCAGCCAACGCCTTGTTTTCGTTCGTCAATTCTTCTGAAAGCTGGTTGCCTTTCTTTTTAGGAAAATCAGCTTTGTAAGTTACCCAGCGCTCTTTTGAAGCTTTTCCAAATGCTTTAGATTGCCAAACATTTTTATCCAACTTGATACACGGAGCGCACCAATCTGAACCTGAAAATACCAAAAGGATATTTTTATTTTCTTTAACCGCTTTGGATTTTGCACTCTTAAAATTTGATTCCCAGTTTTGAGAAAATGCCATTGAAGATATAGCTAAAAAAAGAAATAAGATTATTTTTTTCATGTCGATTAATTGTATACCAAATTTAACGAGGAATAGATTTGATTCTTGCACTTGCTATTCAATCTTAAGCCAATCTTAATTTAATTCTTTTTGCGATTTACAAATAGGTAATCCGCAGATTGATAGAATGAAATAGTTTCTTTCAAAAATTCATTACTTTTCGATATCGGAATTAAATTGTTGGTTGTTTTATTCCATCTATAAAAATTTTGCTTCTGCTGATTAGACAAAATCATAATTTTATCGTTTTTCATTAAGCCCAATTTTAAATAAGTTCCTACGAAAGCTCTTTCTTCAAAATCATTTGCCAGCACATTTTTTCCATAAAAATCAGAAGTATAATTCCAATGTAATATTTCAAAGAGAGTTGGAAGAACATCTATTTGGGAACATAATTTATTAGTTTTTTGAGGTACGATTCCGTCACCATAAATAATTGCCGGAATATGGTAATTGGCAACATCAATCTCGTCTTTTCCCGCAGAACTTGCACAATGGTCGGCCACAATAACAAAAATTGTATTCTTGAACCAAGGCTTAGTTCTTGATTTTTCAAATAACTTTTTTAAGGCAAAATCAGCATATTGAACAGCTCCATTTCTGCCCGTCCCTGAAGGAATTGCCACCTTTTTATTTGGGTAAGTGTAAGGTTTATGATTGGAAGTGGTCATTATAAAATTAAAAAAAGGTTTGTGTTTTGCATCATAATGATCTGCAATTTCAATCATCTTGTTGTAAATATCTTCATCGCAAACTCCCCAAGCATTTTCAAATGTAACTTCGCCATCGTTGATATTATAACGTTTCGCTTTTATATCTTCCTGCAGAATGCTGCCTCTGCCTCTATCGTAAATATCAAACCCGTTTCCTCCGAAGAAAGCGTTCATATTATCAAAATAACCATCGCCTCCATAAAAGAAATTGCACTGATAATTTTTGCTTTTAAAAACATTAGAAATTGTATAAAGTCCAGCGTTTTCAGGACGTTTCACAATACTACTTCCTGGAGTTGGCGGTATTGAAAGTGTTACAGCTTCCATTCCTCGAACGGTTCTTGTTCCTGTTGCATATAAATTTTTAAAAAGCAAACCTTTCTGTGCCAAATCGTCCATAAAGGGCGTTATTGACATTTTGTTACCAAACTCTTGCATAAAATCGGCACTCATGCTTTCCATCAAAACAAATACAATATTTGGAGTTTGTGAACTATTCAAACTATCTGAAATTTGTCTTTGAATTGAAAATTTGTCAGAAGTAAATCTCGAATTATTAGTTTTTAACTTATTTCTGACTATTTTAAAAGCTTCTTCATTTGGTATAGTCGAATAAAATGAAAGGTAATCAAGCTTATTATTTCGTAACTCGGCAAAAAAAGAGTAAATTCCAGCTTTAGAAATTTCGTTGTTATATCGATTTGAAGACCATTCAGCATCTGAGTTTTTCACATAAAAAACGTAGAACAAAACCATAAATATGGAAACCAAAAAAGGCACAATTCGTTGTTTAAAAGCAAGTTGATTAACGAAAGTTCTATTAAAATAACGCTTTTTAAAAAAGTAAAAAGAAATTCCAAAACAAATAAATAAAATTGCTGGAATTAATACAATCAATGGATAAGATTCATTGATATTTTCTACAACTTCAAAGGTGTAAATTAAATAATCGACAGCAATAAAATTGAAACGACACTTGAATTCGTCCCAAAAAGTGATTTCTGCAAAAAACGTGAAAACTAAAATCAGCAAAGTAATATTGAAAAAACAATAGATAACTATTTTGTCAAAAGATTTACCTATCCATTTTTTAGGCATCAAAAGAATGTAGAAACTTGAGAAAAGCCAAACGAAAGCCAACACACCTACATCAAAAAATAGTCCGTATGAAAAAGTTTTAATAATGGAAAACAAGGAAGCTGTCACTTCCGAAAATTGTAAAACAAAAAACAATAATCTGATTCCGAACGAAAATAGCAAAAACCATTTTGTAAAACCCACCAAAAGACTGTAACGTTCCTGTAATTTTAAATCTGAAAAAGTCATCCCTAATTTTTTTTCAAATTTGAGATTTAAAGATTCAGATTCCCTTAAGATAATCTAAAGACTCACTTAATCTTTGATTAAGAACAGCTTAAGAAACGCTTAATTTTAAAGCAAGCCGTGGTATTTTCTAATAAACCATTCTGAAGCTAAAGAAATCGCGATTAAAACTAAAAGCCAAATCCAGTCTACCAGCGGCGTTTTTTTGGTAATTGCTTTTTGAACGGCTTTGTAGTCTTCGTTTTCCAATAAAGATTTCACCAAATCATCCACTTGATTTGGATGGAAAAGTTTTCCGTTAGTTTGCGAAGCCAATTGTGTCAATTTATTCAAATCTGGATTCACGAATTGTTTTTCAATGTCAAAATCCAAAACTTCAAACGAGCTCGTGTAAGTCGCTTTTGATTTTGCTTCTACAACTTTAAAACTATAAATTCCAGCGGAAAGTCCGTCGAGATTTACTTTATAGGAGTTTGTTGATTTTAATAAATCATAGTTTTTGGTTTGCTTCGTAGCTTTATTTGTCAATGAAATGGTCAGTTTTGCATTTTCATCAAACTCATAATTCTTGTTAAAATATTGCGCATTGATTTCAATTGCTTCACCAGAATTGTAGAAACTTTCATGATTGACAACCAAAGATTTCTTCGCATTATTAGATGCCAAAAACTGGATGGTTTTATCTACAAAAACATCAAATTTATCGAAAGATTGATTGTCGATGTGGCTTTGCAGCCTCCATTTCCAGATATTTTCTCCCAAAAGAAATGCGCTTCTTTTTCCTTGATTTTCGGCATAAGCCAACAATGGCGAGCCTGTATTTACGTTTCTGATTCTTGACGAAAGCAAGACATCAACATTTTCTTTCGCGGTCACCGTTCCAAAAGAATTTTGCAGTGGCGGAAGATTTTCAAAACCAATATTATCAATCGCAAACAAATTAAATTGCGTGCTCAAATCAGCCAAATAATCTTCTTTCTGACTGCTCATTTTAAACTTCAAACTGTTTTGCATTTGGTTCAAAAAGTTAAAATCAGTATTTGTTCCGGTGATAATCCAAGTGTTTAGACTGGCATTTTTATTCGCTTCAAAAACAGATTTGAATTCAGAAGTTGGTTGGTACAAAACAAGAATATTATAATCTTGCAACGAACTGATTTTATTCGGATTAACAACGGTTACTTTACGTTGTAGATTAGTTTCAATGGAACGTTTTAAAGCACCAATATCTGGATGATTTATTGCAGAAATTATCGCCACTTCCGATTTTTGATCGATAACTTCAACTGCAAAATTCTTGATATTGTTGTACGTATTTTTCTCTTGTTCTTTTGAAGTAATCGAAGCTTTAAAAACTTGAACTCCGATGTTATTTGCAGGCAATAAAACATTTAAAACCTGTGATTTTTTGGAAGGAGAAAAGGAAATACTTTGTTTGCTTACAACCGAATTTCCTTGTGAAATACTGAAATCCGCTGTAACACTTTTGTTTCCTGAATATTGAAGAAAAACTTCTACCGGAAATTTATTTTTGTGGAAAGCGTATTTATTTACGTTCAGTTGATTGATTTTTAAGTCCAAAAAAGTGGTCGTGTCACCCAGAATTACTGGAAAAACTTTGTTATTTGGATTGAAACTGTAAACGTAATCGTTTCCCGAAGTTTGGTTTCCGTCGGTTAAAATTATCGTTGGGAACGTTGCATTTTTATTAATGCTTTTTAAGTTTTTGGCAACTTCATCAATATTGGTTTGGTTTCCCTTAAAATTAAAGTTGTCAGAAAGCTCAAATTCATTTGAAAATTGGTACGACTGAATCTCAAATTTTTCTTGTAAATCTTTATTAGAAACTAACTTTTTATAAATTTCTAACGACGTTTCATTTGCCTTTAACTCAGAAATAGAACTTGAATTATCAACAACAATCGGCAAAGGCGTTTTTACAATCTCAAAAGTATTGCTTGTAATCTTTGGATTAATCAGCAAAAGCAAAATCCCAAAGATGGAAAAAAAGCGAAGAAAGACTAAAAGAAGATTTGTTTTCGACTTATTCTTAGTCCGAAAAAAATATTGAAAAAACGACAAACCTCCCGCTATTAGTACTGAAAGTAAGATTAATAGGATTGTGTTTGTTGTCATTTTTTAGAGTTAAAAAATTTAATGATTGAAAGATTTAAAAATACTAAGCTCACGGCTAATAGTTAATCTGTAGAAAGTTTTGCATATCCATAATTATCAGACCATCCAGATTTTAAAGGTAATAGTTTTCTAGTATGTGCTTCTCTGAGCATTCCAACTTTTTCTAAAACTTTGATAGAACCAATATTTTCAACCGCGCAACCTGCTTCTATTCTATGTAATTTTAAATCATTGAAACCAAAATTTAAAATTTCGCTCAAAGCCTCAGTTGCAAAGCCTTTACCCCAAAATTCTGTGTCAAATTTAAACCAAACTTCAGCGTTTTTATATTTTATTTTTCCAATATTAATTCCAATTAAACCAATAAGCTGAGCGTCACTTTTCAATTCAATCGCAAATGTAAATCGCTGTGTGTTTTCTTTGCTATTTTCTAAAATCCAATTTTTAAGAATTGCCTTTGTTTCTTCAATACTGTGAGGAATTTCTGAAGTATTAAATTTAGCAATTTCTTCATTTGAATTTAAAAGATGAATTTTCGCAGTGTCTTGTTCTGTTACAGGCCTTAATATTAATCTTTCGCTTTTTGTTTTTAAATTTGTCATTTTAAGTTTTCCTTTTTCTCCTTAATTTTTCCTAGTATAAAAATTATTATTGATAAAGCTAGAAGAATTAGTCCGTAGGTTACCATTACCTGACCAGTTACAAAACCAATTTCAAATTTCCCATAAATAAAAAATATCCCAACAAGGATAATAATTATAGCGCATATTCCAATTCCTTTACTATTTTTCATAATATCATTTTGAGTACTCAATATTGACAATCAAAGTCATAGCCCCGATTGAAGCGGAAATCCTTTCATTAAAAAAATCTATTTTTTCTTAGCGTGAAAGAGCGACCAACGGAAGCTCCTTTCACGCCTTAGAAAAAAAAATTTTTTGATGAAAGATTGAAGTGAAAAGCGGGAAAAGCTTCAAAAAAGAATGGCAGATTTTAGTTTGCAGATTACAGTCAAACTGCGTACTGAAAACTGCTTTCTGCTATATAATATTAAGTAAGCATTCCTCCGTCCACGTTCATAACTTGTCCTGTGATGTACGCGCTCATGTCTGAAGCCAAGAAAAGACAGGCGTTCGCAACGTCTTCAGTTGTTCCGCCACGTTTCAACGGAATTCCGTCTCTCCAGCCTTGAACTACGTCGTCGTTTAATTTTGCGGTCATTTCTGTCTCGATAAATCCTGGCGCGATGGCGTTACAACGGATGTTTCTTGAACCTAATTCTAATGCTACCGATTTTGTAAAACCAATAACACCAGCTTTTGACGCTGCATAATTTGTTTGTCCGGCGTTTCCTTTCACTCCTACAACTGAACTCATATTGATGATCGAACCTTTTCGGTTTTTCAGCATTGTTTTTTGAACGGCTTTGGTCATATTGAAAACCGATTTCAGGTTTACGTTGATTACCGTGTCGAAATCTTCTTCAGAAATACGCATCAAAAGGTTGTCTTTTGTGATACCAGCATTATTGATCAAGATATCGATGTTTCCGAAAGTCGCGATTACGTCGTCAACTAATTTTTGCGCTTCGTTGAAGTCTGCCGCGTTTGACTGGTAGCCTTTTGCTTGAACGCCAAGGGCAGTCAATTCGTCTTCTAAAACTTTAGCCGCTTCTGCTGATGAACTGTATGTGAATGCCACGTTTGCTCCGTGTTTTGCAAAAACTTCAGCGATTCCTCGCCCAATTCCGCGACTTGCGCCTGTGATAATCGCTGTTTTTCCTTCTAATAATTTCATTCTATTTTAATTTAGTTTGCTCTTGTTAGGTTGACAAATATAAGAATTCAATTGCAATGAAATTGAGTATCGTTTAATCTTTCACGAATTTATTTATCCTTTTGTCCCAAGCCGAACTGTAAATTGCGATTATCATAAAAACCAACAAAATATAGTTGTACCAAGCATTTGAAATTAAGTCGAATAGCTGTAATTTTCCTTTGGCAAAACTTAAAATAAGCAAAACTTGTGCGCCATAAGGCAAAAGCCCTTGAATTACACAACTGAAAACGTCTAAAATTGTAGCGACTTTCTTTGGACTCAATTCAAATTCATCGCTGATTTCTTTAGCGATTTTTCCGGTGATTACGATGGAAACGGTGTTGTTCGCAATGGCCATATTTGTAATTCCGACCAAAGTTCCGATTCCCATTTGAGCGGATTTTTTGTTCTTTATTTTCGATTTTATTTTATAAAGTACATAATCAATTCCGCCTGCTGTTTGAACCAAAGTTGCCAAACCGCCTGTTAACATTGATAGCAAGAAAATATCGGTCATGCTTAAAAAACCTTCGTAGATTTTCTGCGTAAATTGTAAAAGTGTAAAATCGTTTCCGAAGAAGCCGATAATTCCAGCGATTAAAATTCCGATTAATAAAGTCATAAAAACGTTCACTCCAATTACGGCGAGAATTATGACCAAAATATAAGGAAGAATCGACAGCAATTGATAGTCGCCTTTTTCGATAACGACGGAACTTACTTCGGAATTAAATCCTAAATAAGCCAACAATAAAATCGTAATTATTGCCGCCGGAAGCGCGATAAACAAATTGACTTTAAACTTGTCACGCATTTCACAACCAAGCGATTGCGTTGCGGCGATTGTTGTGTCAGAAATGATAGAAAGATTATCGCCAAGCATGGAACCGCCCAATAATGAACCGGCAATTAACGGCATTGACGCGCCACTTTTATCGGCCAAACTTATGGCGATTGGTCCCAAAGCAACGATTGAACCTACGGAAGTTCCCGTGGCTGTTGATAAAAACGAAGCGATTAAGAAAATTCCCAATGGAAAATATTCGGGGTCAATATTATTTATTCCCAAATTCACTACGGAATCAACGGCTCCCATTGCTTGCGTTACCGTTGCAAAAGCACCTGAAAATAAATAAATCAGACACATTGTGATGATTTGGCTGTTGCCACAACCTTCAATTAAAGTATCGATTTTGGATTCTATGGATTGTTTGAAAATGACAAAGGCGACGATAATCCCAAGAACAACAGCAATTGGCGAAGGCAACGCATAAAAATCATTCAGAAGGATTCCGGCTCCCAAAAAGGTAAAAATAAAAACGAAAAAAGGAATTAAGGCGAATGCATTGCCTTGAATTTTAAGATGTTTCATCATCGATTTGCTTAAAAATTAATAAAGCTCACGACGAAAAGCTAACCGAAAAGAAATTGTGAAAACAACATTTTTTCCAAAGGATTTGGCTTATCGTTTTAGCACCTTGCTTGTTGCTGCAGGTTGCTATCTCTTTATGAGATTCGTGATAACGGATGCAAAGATAGATTTTATATTGAATTTAATTTAATCAGAATGCGATTTTTATGAATAATCAATAACAATCGAAATAAAAGTGTAACTCTCATAAAAATAAAAATGCTTTGCTGAATTATCAACAAAGCATTTTTTAAATTTTCGTTAAAATCTACCGATGTATTTCTGGCATAACTACATAACTGTCATCTTCTGGAACTTTTGGAAACTCTTTTTTTCTCCAACGTTCTTTGGCAACTTCTAGTTTTTCATTGCTTGAAGAAACAAAATTCCAATAAATAAAACGTTCTTCGGGTAACGGCTGTCCGCCAAAAAGAATAACGTGCGTATTTGGCATCAAGGTCATTGAACAAGCATCGTCTAATTTCGAAACCAGCATATTTCCTTTTTCAACGTGGTGCTCACAAGCTTGGATGGCTCCTTCTACAACACAAATTCCGATTTCTCCAAACAATTGACCTTCAGTATGTAAAAGATATTCATCTTCAGTTTTAATTTCAACCATAAACAAATCAGAATGAACCGGAACTGGCGATTCTTTTCCGTAACCTTTTCCTGCGACTAATGTAAAATCAGTTGTTCCATCTTTCCATCTTGGCAAATCATTTCTGTCAAAATGATGGAATTCTGGCTGCATATCTTCTTTTTCTTTGGGCAAAGCAACCCAAATTTGATAACCGTGAACATCGTGCTCCGAGCCATCTCTGAGTGTCGCAGGAGTTCTTTCGGTATGCGTGACGCCGTTTCCAGCAATCATCCAATTTACAGAACCTGGAGCTATTTTTTGTTCAGTTCCAAGGCTGTCTTTGTGCATAATTTCGCCTTCCAATAAAAAAGTCAAAGTCGCCAAACCAATGTGTGGATGCTGACCAACGTCCATGTAATGTTCAGGTCCCATTTTTGCCGGACCCATGTGATCAATGAAAATAAACGGACCGACCATTCTTTTCTTGCGAAACGGCAAAAGTCTTCCGACTAAAAAATCTCCGATATCACGTGGTCTTTCTTCTATTATTAGGTCTATGTTGGACATGTTTTTTTGGGTTTAGGGTTTTGGGTAATGGGTTCAAGTGTTTTGTGAGCAATCTAAATTACAAAATTATTTTAATGCTTCTATAATTGCTTCCCATTCTGATAATTTCTGTAAAAAACTTTTGGAAGCGTTCGCTCCGCTTGGCGAAGGAAGAATTGTGTATTTTAAATCTGATTTTCTTCCGATATATTTATCATAATAATTTGACGCATTTTTACTTGAGAAAAAGACGTGTTTTATGTTTGGGTACGTTTTATGGAAGCTCTCAAAATCATTTGGCACTTCGTTTTTGATATTACTGTCAAGGCTTCCTGTTCTTTCGCAGAATTCTAAAACATCCCAAAGAGCGATGTCATTTTCTATCAATAATTGCTTTTTTTCGGCAAAAGTTTCGGGCAAAGGTTGGTCAAATAATGTAAAAAGTAATTTCCAAAAACTATTTCCTTTGTTTCCATAATATTCTTGTAATTCCAACGACTTTTCCCCTGGCATTGTTCCAAGAATTATGATTTTGGAATCTTCGTTTACGAATGGTGCAAAAGCTTTTTTCATTTCTTAAAAGTAAAAATTAACGCAGAGAAACACAAAGATTTTTTGCAAAGATTTGCGAAATTGATTTTTTAGGTACAAAAAAAGCCTCACAAAAATTGCGAGGCTTTCTATATAAATTTATAGAAAAATTATCCCATGATTTCTTTTACTTTTTTACCGATTTCTGCAGGAGAATCAACAACGTGGATGCCGCATTCTCTCATGATGCGTTTTTTAGCTTCTGCTGTATCATCAGCACCACCAACAATTGCACCAGCGTGACCCATTGTTCTTCCTTTTGGAGCAGTTTCTCCAGCGATGAATCCAACAACTGGTTTTCTGTTACCGTCTTCTTTAACCCATTTTGCAGCATCAGCTTCTAATTGTCCACCAATTTCACCGATCATAATGATACATTCCGTTTCTGGATCATTCATCAACAATTCAACCGCTTCCTTAGTTGTTGTTCCAATAATTGGATCTCCACCGATACCGATCGCTGTTGTGATTCCCAAACCTTGTTTTACAACTTGGTCAGCAGCTTCATAAGTTAAAGTTCCAGATTTTGAAACGATACCAACATTACCTTTTTTGAAAACGAAACCTGGCATGATACCAACTTTAGCTTCACCTGGAGTAATTACACCTGGACAGTTTGGCCCGATTAAACGGCATTCTTTATTTTGGATATAAGCGTAAGCTTTGATCATATCTGCAACCGGAATTCCTTCTGTAATCGTGATAATTACTTTAATTCCAGCATCAGCAGCTTCCATAATTGCATCAGCAGCAAAAGCTGGCGGTACAAAAATGATTGTTGTGTCAGCGCCAGCTTGTTCAACAGCATCTTTAACTGTGTTGAAAACTGGACGATCTAAATGCGTAGTTCCACCTTTTCCAGGAGTTACCCCACCAACAACGTTTGTACCATATTCAATCATTTGAGAAGCGTGAAAAGTTCCTTCGCTTCCTGTAAAACCTTGAACAATTATTTTAGAATCTTTATTGACTAAAACGCTCATAATATATTTTTTAAATTTATTTTTTGAAATAGTGATGCAAAAGTAAGGTTTTGATGCCTAATTGAAAAGTTTTTTAAGCTTTATATTCGAACAAATTATGACAGCTGGCTCATTTGAAATCCCCTGAATAATTTATCTTCTTTTATTTCCCAAATGACCATAAAATGAGCTAAAAGCATTTCTTCTCTTGGGTTTTCAAATGTCTTTACATAGTGAGAATAACGCACAGAAACTTGATTGTCTTCTTCTAAAATATGACTTATTCTGATTTTTGATCTCACATAAGCAATGCTCAATTCAGAAGATAGCGCCAAGATTTCAGCAAGATTCATCTGAAGAAAACCCTTTGAGCTGTTCCAATCTAAAATTACTTCAGGATGTAAAAAAGATTCCATCGCTTTTATGTCAAGAAGTACATCTGATTTGTAAAAATTCTGAACAATTTCTTTTGCAGTCATCTTTATTTCAGTTTATTAAGAATATCTGGAATTTGTTTTAAGTGTGCCAACTGTTTCAGCTTCTCGCGAGATTCTTCAACCGGGGTTCCAAAATATGTTTTTCCGCCCTGAATTGATTTTGAAACTCCTGTCTGTCCTAAAACAACAGCCTTTGTTCCTATTGTGATACCGCTTGTTGTTCCAACTTGTCCCCAAAGCGTCACTTCATCTTCGATAATTACACAACCCGCAATTCCGGTTTGTGCTGCAATTAAGCATTTTTTACCAATAACTGTATCGTGTCCAACGTGAACTTGATTATCGATTTTTGTTCCTTCGCCAATTGTTGTATCGCCAGTAACGCCTTTATCGATGGTACAAAGCGCCCCGATGCCGACATTATTTTCAATAACAACTCTTCCGCCAGAAATCAATTGGTCAAAACCAGATTCTCGTTTTTTATAATAAAAAGCGTCTGCCCCAAGAATTGTTCCGGCGTGAATAATCACGTTATCGCCAATTATCGTATTGTCATAAATCGAAACATTGGCGTGAATAATACAGTTTTTACCAATTTTCACATTGTTTCCTATAAAACAATTTGGCTGAATGAAAGTATTTTCACCAATCTCAGCACTTAAAGAAATGGAAACAGTTGTTCCTTGAAATGGCCTGAAATGTCGTGTCAATTTATTAAAATCCCTAAAAGGATCGTCAGAAATCAAAAGCGCTTTTCCGTCAGGACATTCAACATTTTTATTAATCAAAATAATTGTCGCCGCTGAATTCAAAGCTTTGTCATAATATTTTGGATGATCAACAAAAACAATATCTCCAGGTTCTACGACGTGAATTTCATTCATTCCGAGGACTTGAAAATTGCCATCACCAACAAATTCGCAATCGATTAAGTTGGCAATTTCTTTAAGCGTATGTATGTTTGGGAACTTCATATATTTAATTAGAGAATGTGAAAATTAGATAATTAGATAATCCACAATATAGTGAACTTTCTAATTATCTAATTATCTAATTTATTAATCGTCTAATTATTCCTTAACACGCTCCATATAAGAACCTGAAGCGGTGTCGATTTTGATTTTATCACCTTCATTAATGAACAAAGGTACGTTTACAGTTGCTCCTGTTTCCACAGTTGCTGGTTTTGTAGCATTTGTCGAAGTATTTCCTTTAACACCTGGCTCAGAATAAGTTACCTCTAATACAACAGAAGCCGGCATATCAACAGATAAAGGTGCTTCTGTCTCTGCATTGATAATCACTTTTACCGTTGTTCCTTCTTTTAATAAATCTGGAGCATCAAGAATTGCTTTGTTCAATTGAATTTGTTCGTACGATTCTGTATGCATGAAGTTATACAAATCACCTTCTGCATATAAGTATTGAAATTCATGCGTTTCAACACGAACTTCATCAATTTTATGTCCAGCAGAAAAAGTGTTATCTAAAACTTTTCCGTTTGTTAAGCTTTTCAATTTTGTTCTCACGAAAGCTGGGCCTTTTCCTGGTTTAACGTGTAAGAACTCAATAATTTTATAAATATCGTGGTTAAATTTGATACACAATCCGTTTCTAATATCTGATGTACTTGCCATTTTTGTTTTTTGTTTATTTGTTGAACTACTTCAACTGTTTGTTTGTTATTTTTTAATCGTAACGGTTTTTGACTTTCGACTTTATAACGTTAAGACTTTTGACTTATTTGTGACTAATAAATTCCGGTATATCCTTTCATTACTCCTCTTGACGAATTTCTGATAAAAAGAATGATTTCATCACGTTCTGGAGTTGCTTCCATTTCAGCTTCAATAATTCCCAAAGCTTGAGTCGTATTGTAATTCTTTTGGTACAAAATTCTATAAATATCTTGAATCTCACGGATTTTCTCTGGTGTAAAACCTCTCCTTCTCAATCCGACAGAATTAATCCCTACGTAAGAAAGAGGTTCTTTAGCCGCTTTTGTATATGGTGGAACATCTTTTCTAACCAATGAACCGCCAGAAATCATTGCGTGATCTCCGATGCTGATGAATTGGTGAATTGCTGCCAAACCTCCAATAATTGCATAATTTCCAACAGTCACGTGACCTGCCAAAGCTACTCCGTTTACAATAATTGCGTTATCGCCGATGTGGCAATCGTGCGCAATGTGTGCGGTTGCCATAACAAGACAGTTTTTTCCAATGGTTGTCTGCCCCGAAGCCACGGTTCCTCTGTTGATAGTTACACATTCTCTGATCGTAGTATTGTCGCCAATAATTGCCAAAGAATCTTCGCCACCAAATTTTAAATCCTGTGGCACTGCAGAAATTACAGCACCTGGAAATATATTGCAGTTTTTACCGATTCTTGCTCCTTCCATAATCGTCACGTTGGATCCAATCCAAGTTCCGTCACCAATAACCACATTATTATGGATAGTTGTGAACGGTTCGATTACAACGTTTTTCGCGATTTTTGCGCCTGGATGAACGTATGCTAACGGTTGATTCATAAATTTTTTTTTAGTTAATTTTAGCGATTTGCGCCATTAATTCTGCTTCTGCAACCAATTTTCCGTTGGCGTAAGCGTTCGCTTGCATGTGACAAATTCCTCTTCTAATTGGAGAAATCAAATCACATTTAAAAGTCAATGTGTCACCAGGCAAAACTTTGTGCTTGAATTTCACATTGTCAATTTTCATAAAATAAGTAAGGTAATTTTCAGGATCTGGAACCGAGCTTAAAATTAAGATTCCTCCAGATTGCGCCATGGCTTCCACAATAATAACGCCTGGCATTACTGGCGCTCCAGGAAAATGTCCTACGAAAAAACTTTCGTTCATCGTTACATTTTTCATACCAACCACGTGCGTATCAGACATTTCGATAATTCTGTCGATAAACAAAAACGGTGGTCTGTGAGGCAAAATGCTCATGATTTTATGAATATCCATCAAAGGTTCTTGGTTTAAATCATAAACCGGAACTTGATTTCTTTGTTCTGTTTTGATAATCTTAGACAATTTTTTTGCGAATTGCGTATTCACAAAATGTCCTGGTTTATTTGCAATTACTTTTCCCTTAATTCGAGTTCCGATCAAGGCCAAATCACCGATAACGTCAAGTAATTTGTGACGTGCGGCTTCGTTTGGATAATGCAAAGTCAGGTTGTCCAAAATTCCGTTTGGCTTCACTGATATTTTTTCTTTTCCAAAAGCCACTTTCAGGTTTTCCATCGTGCTTTCAGAAATCTCTTTGTCAACATAAACAATAGCATTGTTCAAATCGCCACCTTTGATAAGTCCGTTTTCAAGCAGCGCTTCCAATTCGTGTAAAAAACTAAAGGTTCTGGAATCAGCAATTTCTGACTTGAAATCTGTAATATTTTTCATCGTTGCATTTTGAGTTCCTAAAACTTTAGTCCCAAAATCAACCATTGCAGTAACTTGATAATCGTCAGACGGCATCACAAGAATTTCGCTTCCTGTGGCTTCATCGGTATAAGAAATCACTTCTTTTACTACATAAATTTTTCGTTCTGCATCTTGATCAACAATTCCTGCTTTTTCAATTGCTTCTACAAAAAACTTTGAAGAACCGTCCATAATTGGTGGCTCAGAAGCGTCTAGTTCAATGATCACATTGTCAACATCACAACCAATGAACGCCGCCAAAACGTGTTCAGAAGTCTGGATTTTCACTCCTTTTTTCTCTAAATTAGTGCCTCGTTGTGTATTTACAACATAATTTGCATCGGCTTCGATAATTGGATGACCTTCTAAATCAACTCTCACAAAAGTAAAACCATTGTTTACCGGAGCAGGCTTGAACGTCATTTTTACTTCCTTTCCAGTATGAAGTCCGACACCTGTCAAAGAAACTTCGTTCTGAATAGTTTTTTGCTTAACCATTGTTTATGCTATTTTCGTTTGTTACTTGTTTTTTGATAGTGTCTAAATCTGATACTATTTTTGGTAAATTCTTAAAGTGTACGTAAGATTTATTGAATTCGGCATAGCCAAGACTTGGAGTTCCTTGAACTACTTCGCCATCTTTAAGATTTTTTGAAACGCCAGACTGCGCTTGAATTCTAACGTTGTTGCCAATCGTCAAATGGCCAACAATTCCCACTTGACCACCAATCTGGCAACCTGATCCAATTTTTGTGGAACCCGCAACTCCAGTTTGTGCGGCAATTACTGTGTTTTCGCCAATTTCAACATTGTGTGCGATTTGAATTTGGTTGTCAAGCTTCACTCCTTTTCGAATTACTGTAGAACCCAAAGTCGCTCTGTCAATCGTTGTACAAGAACCGATATCCACGTTGTCTTCAATAATCACATTTCCAATTTGTGGCACTTTGCTGTAAACTCCTTCCTCATTTGGAACAAATCCAAAACCGTCTGAACCAATAATTGAACCCGAGTGAATGACGCAATTTTTGCCGATTTCAGTTTCAGAATAAATCCTTGCTCCTGCAAAAATGATCGTATTGTCTCCTATCGAAACGTTATCGCCCACAAAACTATTGGGATAAATCTTTACATTTTCGCCAATCGTTACATTTTTTCCAAGATAACAAAAGCTTCCCAAATACAGGTTTTCGCCATAAGTTACACCTTCAGAAATCACCGACGGTTGTTCAATTCCAGACTTCATCAGCTTTACCTGATTGTAATATTCCAATAATTTTGAGAATGATTTATAGGCGTCTTCCACCTTAATAAGTGTAGTCGTGATAGGCGATTCAGGCGTAAATGTGTTATTTACGATGGTGATTGTCGCTTGAGTCGTGTATATATAGTTAAGATACTTTGGATTTGCCAAAAATGTCAGCGATCCTTCGGAACCTTCTTCAATCTTCGATAGCTTAAAAACGGTAGCATTTGGATCTCCAACTACTTCACCTTCTAAAATACCTGCTATTTGTTCTGCTGTGAATTTCATCCTGACAAAAATATAAAAATTTGAATTTATTTATGAATTTTCCGCAAGTACTTTTGGAAAACAAATAAAATATTTGGTTACGGGCTTTGAAAGCGCCTTTAAATTTAATTGATCCGAAGCTTCCACAACGTCTTCAATCGTTTTATCTTTCTTTAAAATCTTGATTGGTTCTGCATCTTTATTATACGCTTGATTTTTTATTTTTCCTTTAAAAATAAAATATGAAGCTTCATCTTTTGAGATTCCGAAGAAATTGGTCAGCTTTGATTTTAATTCTTCAACATCTTCTGTCGTATATTTTTCACTGTTCAATTTTATCTTCAATAAATCTCTGTTGATGATCATCTTGCTCAATGTTTTCAAGATAAAATCGTCGTTATTCTGCCAAGATTTTAAGGCCGAAATAATATCAGAATCATCCAACTGAGAAAACAAATCCAACGTCTTGTCATCAAAATTCTCCAATTCCACCTTATTATGAAGAAAAAACGACAACGGTTCTGAACAAGTAAGATTGATTCCTTTTTGAGTCAATTCTTTGGCACGTTTTAAAGTCTTCGTCAAAATCAATTCGGCAACCAAACTCGTTTTGTGCAAATAGGCCTGCCAGTACATTAAACGTCTGGCCATCAAAAATTTCTCAACCGAATAAATTCCTTTTTCTTCAATAACCAATAAATCGTCAACCACATTCATCATCTGAATCAATCGGTCTGAATTGATATTTCCTTCGGCAACGCCAGAATAAAAACTGTCGCGTTTCAAGTAATCCATTCGATCCATATCTAATTGGCTTGAAATCAATTGCAACATAAATTTTCGGTGGTATTCACCTTTAAAAACTTTTATGGCCAAGGTCAATTGTCCGCCAAATTCTGCATTTAATTTATCCATAAACAACAGCGAAATCGCTTCGTGATTTACATTCTCAACGATGCTGTGTTCCATCGCGTGCGAAAAAGGTCCGTGGCCGATGTCGTGCAAAAGAATCGCAATCAACAGTGCTTTTTCTTCTTCGTCGGAAATTTCAGTTCCTTTAAAACGCAACACTTCAACGGCTTTTTGCATAATGTGCATACAGCCTAAAGCATGATGAAATCTCGTGTGATGCGCTCCAGGATAAACTAAATATGAAAGTCCCATTTGAGAAATTCTGCGTAATCGCTGGAAATAAGGATGCTGGATTAAATCATACAGCAGCGTATCTGGAATGGTTATGAATCCGTAAATCGGGTCGTTAAATAACTTTAATTTATTGGTATGGCTCACTTTTTCTGAAATTGGAGTACAAATATAAGGAAGTTGGGCTGTTTTAAATCAAAAACCTTCAATTAACAATCATTATGATTTGCAGTTAAATTGCCGTTAATTGGATTGATTTCTTGCAAAAAGACAATTTTTAAGTCGTAAATTTAAGTAAACCAAAAATTCAAGCTATGAAAAATTTATTTATGGGAATTGCATTTTTTGCCTTTACCGGAATTGCAAGCGCCCAAACCGATATAGGAGATGAAATTGAAAACAATCAAGATCGAATTCAGCAACAACCTCCCAGAGATACGCAACGTTCAACAGAAAGAGCGGCAAAAGTAGAAGCTACAAAACAGCAAAGCGAGGCTGAAATTGATGCAGAAAAAGCGGCGAAAGACAAAGGACAATCAAAAAATTATACAAAGGTAAATCCAGATAAGATTTCACCTCAAAAAATTGACAGCACGCGAGGCGTTCAGCCCGTTAAGAAACCGAGAAATTAATAATTCATTATTAAGAGTATTGAAGAAAAGGTCTCCTAGTAGTTCAGGAGACCTTTTTTAAGATTTAGAAACAAAAACCAAACGCTATGGAACAAGATCGCTACAAAAGAGAAGACCAACCTCGTGATATAAATCCGAAGGAAGTCAACCGGAAAGACGATGCAAAAGACATCAAGTCGCAAGAGAAAATTGAAATTAAGGAAAGCGGACTTGGCAGAGATCAAGGCCAAACTCCCGCAGATGAACACGTGGAGGGAATTTCTCAAATTGATAAGGGAACCAAAAATCTGCACGATGAAAAACGAGCTAGTGAAGAGAAATATGATTTAAATTCAAAGGAAATTCCAGAGGAAGACAATCGTGACAAAGGCGATTCTACTGAAGATTGGAATGCGCAAAACAACCGAAGCGGAAGACACAAATAGTTAAACAATTCTAAAAATTTTGTAAAAAAATCTTATTTAAATGTAAGTAGGATTTTTTTGTTTTTTGGAAATTTGAAATTGAACAATCACAAAATCAATTTCAAAATGAAAAAAAGTACCACACTTTTATACTTGGCTTTATTGCTTGGTATATTAATCGGAGCCTGCACGCCGTGTGACGATGGCGATCCAGCTGATTCAAATTCGGTTGAATTAAACCAAACACATATCGACTCATCTAGCGTTGATTAGATAGTAATTATTTCTTTAAAAAAAGTTAGGTCCCTTTTAACCAAGCTTTTTTTAGCAACAAAAAAGCTCGTCATTTCTGGCGAGCTTTATATTTTAGTTTTTTGTTGAATGATTAAACTTGCGGGTTTATGTCGATGATTACCCTTGGTTCCTGAATTCTTAAATTTGATTTATTAAATGGATGCGCCCGATAATCAACGTGGTCTTCATTTAATGAATCTTCGAACATTTTTTGGGCTTTAGCATTGAATTCTTCTGACTCCAAATACTTTAAGTTTTGTGCATTGTTAAAGGCAACGATATTGCTTCCGCCATACCAAGCCTCATTCCCTTCAAATGGTTGTTTGTTTGCTTCCATAATGTCAAGGATTTAAGTTATAAATTAAATTTATTACTCAAAGGTACAAATTTTTCAAATCCCTGAAAAACAAAAGTTTATATATTTTAAAACATAAAAAAAGCGTATCGATTTGATACGCTTTTCGGGGTTTATTGTTCTGGGGAAATTCCAGTATCTGTTCTTGGAAGTCGGTCTCTTACAGATGTTTTTGAAACGCTTCTGTTTTTGTATTCCACATCTTCGTCGTCTTCATCAGCGTTATTTGTAACGTCAGCTTCTTTTGAAGAAAATGCCTCTGAATTCAAATCTTTTAAATTCTGCTTGTTGTGAAATTCAAGCGTACTGTCTTTCGAAAAATCTGGTTCTTCATTTGACTTTTTTTTGTCGTCGCGGTGGTCGTGATTCGTTGCCATAATATGTCTGTTTAATTGTTATTTCTATATTTATAAAGTTCCGCTTTTTGATAGAATTTTGCATTACAGCATTTTGCGGAATTGTTACAAGATTTTTTTGATAGCGTTTATCGACAAGATTGGGACTGACCTTTCCAAAAATGCAAATGGTTTGCCAAGTAGCCCCGATGGTGCCTTTGTTTGAGCTCTTGCTTTGGCGTTAGAAAAAGCAAAGCGAGTGGCACCAGCGGGAATTGCGATTACTGAAAATGCCTGAGGATTCGCTTTTTAAAAATTACCGCAGATTCGCAGATTTCTTTTTGCCACAGATTAAAAGGATTCAAATGATTTTATAAAAGACGACCCAAAGAAATCTGTGAAAATCTATGAAATCATTGGCAAAAAAATAAAAAATAATCTGCGAATCTGCGGTAAAAGTCACCTTTTTATTTTACATAAATTTTAAGAGATTCAAATCGCAAAAGTGTTAAATTGCAAGGCATTATTACTGACACAAATTGCCACAATATGGACAAAATAAAGATACTTTGGGTTGATGACGAAATTGATTTGCTCAAGCCACACATACTATTCTTAGAGAAAAAAAACTATGACGTGACCACGTGCAACAACGGACGTGACGCGATTGATATTTTTGAGGAAGGCAATTTTGATATTGTTTTTTTAGACGAAAATATGCCTGGAATGAGCGGTTTGGAAACGCTTTCTGAGATGAAAGAAAAAAAATCAGCGACTCCCGTAATTATGATCACGAAAAGTGAGGAAGAATATATTATGGAGGAAGCAATTGGTTCAAAGATTGCAGATTATTTGATCAAGCCGGTGAACCCGAATCAGATTTTGTTGAGCTTGAAAAAGAACTTGGATCACACAAGGTTGGTTTCTGACAAAACGACTTTAGATTATCAAAAGGAATTCCGCAAGATTTCGCTGGAATTGTCAATGGTAAATTCGTATGAAGATTGGATCGAATTGTACAAAAAACTGCTGTATTGGGAACTGGAATTGGAAAATATCGACGACCAAAGTATGTTCGAAATCTTGGAATCCCAAAAAGTGGAAGCCAATTCTCAATTTGGGAAATTTATTGAAAGAAACTATGAAGATTGGTACCAGCCAAAAGCAGACAAGCCGGTTTTATCGCACACGCTTTTTAAGGAATTAGTCGTTCCGGAATTAAAGAAAAAAGACCGTCCTATTTTATTTGTGGTGATTGATAATTTGCGTTATGACCAATGGAAAGCCTTTGAAAGCGTGGTGAACAACCACTATAAATTGGAAAAAGAAACGCCTTATTATGCGATTCTTCCAACGGCTACGCAATATGCGAGGAATGCCATTTTCTCTGGTTTGACACCTTTGGAAATGGAGAAAAAATATCCGCAGTATTGGAAAAATGATGTGGAAGAAGGCGGAAAAAATCTATTCGAAGCTGAATTTTTGACAGAACAATTGCGTCGTTTGGGAATGAATATCAAGCAAGATTATTTCAAGATCACGAATTTTGCCGGTGGAAAAAAATTGGTTGAAAATTTCAAGACACTAAAAAACAACGACTTAGTTACTATTGTCTATAATTTTGTCGATATGCTTTCTCACGCCAAAACAGAAATGGATGTTGTGAAAGAATTGGCTTCGAATGATAAGGCATATCGCTCGCTGACACTGAGTTGGTTCAAGAATTCTCCGCTTTTAGAAATCATTCAACAGGCACAACAAATGGGCTTTAGATTGGTTTTGACCACAGACCACGGAACAATTAATGTAAAAAATCCGTCGAAAGTTATTGGCGATAGAAACACAAGCTTGAACCTTCGATACAAAACGGGACGAAGCTTGACGTATGAAGACAAAGACGTTTATGCGATAAAAGATCCAAAAAGTGTGCAATTGCCTGCCATAAATATGAGCAGTTCTTATATTTTTGCAAAAAATGATTACTTCTTGGCGTATGTCAATAATTACAATCATTATGTCAGCTATTACCGAAACACCTATCAGCACGGCGGAATTTCATTGGAAGAAATGATTATTCCGTTCTTGGTGTTCAACCCAAAATAAGTCTTTAAATCAATGGAAATACAGTTTAAACTTGACGAAATTAATCAAGTTGCTCAAGAAATAATTGCCCAAAAACCACACAAAGTGATTTTGTTTCACGGAGAAATGGGCGCCGGAAAAACCACGCTGATAAAAGCTTTGTCAAAAACTCTAGGCGTTGCGAATGCCACATCAAGCCCGACTTTTTCGTTGGTGAATGAATATGAAGCCGACAACGGAGATTTAGTATATCATTTTGACGTTTACCGCTTGAATAGCGAAGCAGAAGCATATGACATGGGCATCGACGAATATTTGTATTCTGGAGAATGGTGCTTTATTGAATGGGCAGAAAAGATTCCGAGTTTGATTCCTTCAGAGCATTCTACAGTTACCTTAAAAGTGGGAAAAGACGGAAAAAGAACGCTTACTTTAAAATAAATTATCAATTAACCCTGTCAGAATTTAAAATCCTGACAGGGTAATTTATTTAAAAAATCCAAAACTTTTTCTAACATTTGCATTAGTCCAATTCATAACTTTTTCTTATTTTAGTACATTAATTTACAGCGGAACTATGTCATTTACACCATTTACAAAACAGCAGTTGATGCCTCAAGAGGAAAAACTGGAAGTCGCACGCAAAAAAAGCGACCTGTTTATCGGAATCCCAAAAGAATCTTCCCATCAGGAACGCCGAATTTGCTTGACTCCTGACGCTGTAAAGTCAATGGTTTCTCACGGACATCGAATTTTAATTGAAGCTGGCGCTGGCGAAAGTTCTAGTTATACAGATCAAGAATACAGCAAAGCCGGTGCTGAAATTACGCAAGACACCAAAAAAGTTTTCGGTTGCCCGATGATCTTAAAAGTCGAACCGCTTACTTTGCCCGAAATTGAAATGATGAACAGCAATTCGCTTGTCATTTCAGCACTTCAAATTAAAACTCGAAAGAAAGAATATTTTGAAGCGCTTACAAAAAAGAAAATCACAGCCTTAGCTTTTGAGTTTATAAAAGACGATGACGGTTCGTATCCAGCCGTAAAATCATTAAGCGAAATTGCGGGAACAGGTTCCATCTTGATTGCTGCCGAATTAATGATCAACAATCAATTTGGAAAAGGCTTGCTATTCGGAAATATTACTGGCGTTCCTCCTACTGAAGTTGTAATTATTGGAGCTGGAACTGTGGCAGAATTCGCTGCAAGAACAGCAATTGGTTTAGGTGCGAATGTAAAAGTTTTTGACAATTCGATTACCAAATTAAGAAGACTTCAGAATAATTTGAGCCAGAGAATTTTCACTTCAACAGTACAGCCAAATTCACTTTTAAAAGCTTTAAGACGTTGCGATGTGGCCATTGGAGCCATGAAAGGAAAAGACCGTTGCCCAGTTATTGTGACCGAAACAATGGTGGAACACATGAAAAAAGGCGCCGTGATTGTGGACGTAAGCATTGACACTGGCGGTTGTTTCGAAACTTCAGAAGTAACGACTCACGAAAAACCTACTTTTATAAAAAACAACGTAATTCATTATTGCGTCCCAAATATTCCTTCTCGATATTCAAAAACGGCTTCGCTTTCCATCAGTAATATTATCACGCCTTACTTATTGCAAATTGCCGAAGACGGCGGTATCGAAAGCGCAATTAGGATTAACAATGGCCTTAAAAATGGCGTTTATCTTTACCATGGAATTTTAACTAAAAAAGCCATTGGCGACTGGTTTGATTTACCAGGAAGCGACATCAATTTAATTGTTTTTTAGTGGTATATTTGCACCAAAATTAAAATTCAATGAAGTTTTCCGTTCGTTTAGCTTACTATTTAGGAGGTTTATTATTAGGAACCGTTTTTGTAGTTTATTTTCTCCAAGCAAAAGCAGATGCAAGAGATGTAAGTTTTTGTTATTTTCCGAATTGTAGGGTTTTACAAGATTTAAGAAGCAAATCTCTTGAAATTGCTCCAAAAGCAGATTCTATTTTTCAGAAAAAATGGGTAAATCTTGACGATGTTAAGAAAACAATGGACTATGGCGACGTAGATTTTTCAATCAGCAACAAACCTTTTGAAGGCGGAAAAATTTACTTCATCGAGGGCAAAAACACTAAAGGCGAATCAATTACGGTTACAATGGTAAACTATGAAAAGAAAGTAGTTTTAACCGACATCAAAAAAGATTAAAAAAAATTAAAAAAAGCCTTGCAGAAACAAATACTTCGTGTATATTTGCACTCGCAATCAAGGCAAACACTACGATTGTAAAAATAGGGCGATTAGCTCAGCTGGTTCAGAGCACCTCGTTTACACCGAGGGGGTCGGGGGTTCGAACCCCTCATCGCCCACCGATTAACTCCTTAAGAAATTAAGGAGTTTTTTGTTTTAGTAATTTCTGTCGCAGTAGAATATTTTAATGTTGATTAAAAGAGTTGATATTAAAACTGATGTTGGCCTATCAGTGGCAACTCCAGCCATGCGAAGACAAATAGAATATAGTTTAGCTAAATTAATGTAATTAATTCAAATTCCTAAATTCATTCGGAGTCATACCTGTTCTTTGCTTAAACAACCTATTAAAATGCTGTGGATATTTAAACCCCAAATCATAAGCAATCTGGCTGATTGACTTGCCACCATCAAAAACTTTTTCTTTGGCCACATCAATGATCTTATTTTGAATGTATTCTTGTGCCGTTTTTCCTGTTTCCTTTTTGATCAAATCTCCAAAATAATTGGCAGAAAGATGTAACTCATCGGCACAATATGAAACCGAAGGAAGTCCCACAGAATATGGCTTTTCTGAAGAAAAATAAGTATTAAGCAAATCTTCAAAACGCTCCAAAATTCCTTGGTTTACATTTTCCCTCGTAATAAACTGGCGGTCATAAAAACGCTCGCAATAGTTGAAAAACAATTCGATATTGGAAGCTACCAACTTTTTGCTGTGCTTATCAACAGACTGTTGCAATTCATAATTTATCTTCGAAAAAAGATCCAAAACCAACTGCTGTTCTTTCGCTGATAAATGAAGCGCTTCGTTCGTATTATAACTAAAAAAATTATAGTCCGAAATAATCTTTCCAAGAGCCGTTCCGTGCAATAAATCGGGATGAAAAACCAATCCGTGACCGCTTGGCTGGTAAGTGTCAATCTTGTTTTCTACATCCACAACTTGCCCAGGAGAAACAAAAACCAAAGTGCCTTGCTGATAGTCATAAGTGGCACGGCCATATTTTAAATCGCCGCATTTTACGTCTTTCAAAAATATGCAATACAAGTTAAAATTCATTTTTGAACCAGTCCTTTCATGCGCTTTAGAAAAATCGATAACGCTTACCAAAGGATGCAGAGTTTCGTGATTATTAAACTTATTATAATCGTCAACTGTCTCAAAATTAACTACCTTATTCATTTATTTTGTATTTTTATTAGACAAAACTACATATTAAATTGCTTCCTTTCTACTCACAATCTCAATATCAGTAATAATGGTTATAAAAGCAGTAATCCATATACAAACAAGACCGCCTTCAATTAAGAACTTTGTATTAATAAATTGAAAATCAGTTTAGGACAATAAAATATTTACGAATTATGGACTTTATAAAATTAAATAACGGATTAGAGATGCCAATTTTAGGGTTTGGAGTTTTTCAGATTCCAGACCAAAAAGAATGCGAGCAAGCAGTTTTAGATGCTATTGAAACCGGATACAGATTGATTGATACGGCCGCATCTTATGGAAATGAGGAAGCGGTTGGAAATGCGATCAAAAAAAGCGGTGTTCCAAGAGAAGAACTTTTCATTACCACCAAACTTTGGGTTCAAGATGCAGGCTATGAAAACACGCTGAAAGCTTTTGAAAAATCCTTAAAAAAATTGCAACTGGATTATTTGGATTTATACCTAATCCACCAGCCTTATGGCGACGTCTTTGGATCTTGGAAAGCAATGCAGGAACTTTATAATTCTGGAAAAATAAAAGCGATCGGAGTTGCCAACTTTCATCCCGACAGAATTGCCGATTTAATTTCCAACAGTGGATTTACGCCGGCAATCAACCAGATTGAAACACATCCTTTTCACCAGCAATTGGAATTACAGAAATTTTTAGCAGAAAACGATGTTCAGATTCAATCTTGGGGTCCGTTTGCGGAGGGAAAAAACAATATTTTTCAGAATGAAGTACTTGCTTCAATCGGAAGAAAATATGATAAATCAGTGGCGCAAGTCATTCTTCGCTGGTTAACACAACGAAATGTTGTTGCCATTCCAAAGTCGGTCCGTAAAGAAAGAATGGCTGAAAACTTCAATATTTTTGATTTTGAACTTTCTTCAGAAGACATTCAGAACATACAGAGGTTAGACACCAATGTGAGTTTATTTTTTGATCACAGAGACCCGAATATGGTCAAATGGTTAAGCGAGTACAAAATTAATGATTCAAAATAACACCAAAAAATGAACCGTAGAGATATTTTAAAAACCGTTGGATTGGCCGCCGCTGGAACTGCCTTTTTGCCCCTAGATTCTTTAGCCAAGGCATCGTCACTGAATTTTACAAATAATGATAATCTGAAAGACACCTTGGCAAGTCGCAGAAAACTTGGCAAATCATTGGAAGTTTCTGCCATTGGTTTAGGCGTTCAAAATATGAGCAGAACTTACCAGATGACGATTCCCACTCGAACTGAAATGCACAATATCATCCGAAAAGCTTTTGATAACGGTGTTACGCTTTTTGATGCCGCTGAAGCATACGGACCTTTTGAAGTGGAAAAAATTTTGGGCGAAGGCGTTGCTTCCTTTCGAGACAAAATTGTTATTGAGACCAAATTCGGATGGAATATCGACCAGCAAACAGGTCAACGTTTGCCTGGCCTTAACAGCAAGCCCGAACACATCAAAATCGTTGTGGAAGGAATGCTAAAGCGGCTTAAAACAGATCGAATCGATTTATTGTTCCAGCATCGCGTGGATCCAGAAGTTCCGATTGAGGATGTTGTGGGAACCATTAAAGATTTGATGAAGGAAGGAAAAGTTTTGCATTACGGACTTTCAGAACCGGGCGTGCAAACCGTGAGAAGAGCACACGCTATTCATCCCGTAACGGCAATCCAGAACGAGTATTCTTTATTGTGGCGCGGTCCTGAGGAAAAAATTATTCCGCTTTGCGAGGAATTAGGAATCGGTTTTGTGCCTTGGAGTCCGCTTGGCGTGGGATTTTTGACTGGTGCGATTGATGCAGCGACAGGTTTTGCGCAAGGAGATATTCGTGGCAATGAAAGCCGCTTCTCCAAAGAAAATATGCCGAATAATTTGGCTTTGGTTACAATTCTTAAAGATTGGGCAAAAAAGAAAAATGCCACACCCGGACAGATTTCACTTGCTTGGCTTTTACACCAAAAACCTTGGATCGTACCGATTCCGGGAACGACTCAAATGGCACACATTTTAGAAAATAACGGAGCTTCCGCAATTAAATTTTCTGCGGATGAATTACGGCAATTCAATAAGGAAGTAAATGCTGTCAAAATTTTAGGCGAAAGACTGCCTGCTTTTGTACAGCAATTTTCAGATGTGGAAGCGCCTCTGAAAAAGAACTAATTATAATTTAAAAGAACAAAATGGAAAAGAGAATACTAGGAAAAAATGGCTTGGAAGTATCAGCATTAGGTTTAGGATGCATGGGATTGAGCTTTGGATATGGAAAACCGACAGAAAAACAGGAAGCCATCCAATTAATTAAAGCGGCCTACGAACAAGGAATTACATTTTTTGACACCGCGGAATGTTACGGACCTTTTGCCAATGAAGAATTATTGGGAGAAGCATTGAAATCATTTAGAAAAGATATAGTTATTGCTACAAAATTTGGATTTCAGGATGGCGATTCCTCAAAAGGATTGGACAGCAGTCCGGCAAGAATCAGAAAAGTGGTTGACGAGTCCTTGAAAAGATTGCAAACCGATTATATCGACCTGCTTTACCAGCACAGAGTAGACCCAAATGTCCCGATTGAAGATGTGGCTGGAACAGTCAAAGATCTGATCCAAGAAGGAAAAGTAAAGCATTTTGGCCTATCAGAAGCTGGCGCGCAAACTATCAGAAAAGCAAACGCAGTACAGCCTGTAACCGCTTTGCAGAGCGAATATTCTTTATTTTACCGCGAGCCAGAAAAAGAAATCATCCCGACTTTAGAAGAATTGGGAATTGGTTTTGTGCCTTTCAGCCCATTAGGAAAAGGATTTTTGACTGGAGCGATCAACGAAACAACTCAGTTCGAAAAAAATGATTTCAGAAATATTGTTCCAAGATTCTCCGAAGAAAACCGCAAGGCAAACCAGGCTTTGGTCGATTTATTGAAATCAATCGCTACTGAAAAGAATGCTACTCCGGCACAAATTGCATTGGCTTGGCTTTTGGCCCAAAAACCTTGGATCGCACCAATTCCGGGAACCACAAAGCAAGATCGTTTGAAAGAAAATATCGGCGGTGCTTCCGTACTATTGACTGAAGATGATTTGGCTATTATTGAAACTGCCGCAGAAAAAATTAAAATTGTAGGGGAACGCTATCCGCAACATCTGCAGAAAAACGTTGGAAAATAAGATGAAAAAGATAAAATCAATTTTTACAATATTATTTACAATAACGAGCATGATAGCAACAGCACAGGAAAAAACAAAAAAACCATTCGGATTGGTTTATGGAGACGCGATCAAGGAAAATGTAAAAGGTAAAGTGAATATTCATCCAGTAACATACAAATTAAACGGTATTGATATCGCCGCAAATGTCTATACTCCTGCAAATTATGAGACATCAAAAAAATATCCCGCGGTTGTGGTCGCACATCCAAACGGCGGCATAAAAGAGCAGACTGCGGGATTGTATGCGCAACGCTTGGCAGAAAATGGATACATCACCATCGCGGCCGATGCAGCATTTCAAGGAGCAAGCGGTGGCGAACCGCGCCACACAGACAAACCTTTCTATCGAGTTGAAGACATCCACGGAATGGCTGATTTTATTTCGAAATATCCTGGAGTTGACGCCAATCGTTTGGGCGCTTTCGGAATTTGTGGCGGTGGCGGTTATACGTTGAAAGCAGCACAATCTGACAAAAGATTTAAAGCTGTCGCAACTTTAAGCATGTTCAATTCAGGCGAAGTCAGACGAAACGGTTTTCAGAATACTGCTTTGGCTACAATCCAAGATCGTCTGAAACAGGCTTCTGACGCGCGCGCTCAAGAAACTTCTGGCGGAAAAACAATTTATGCAGGTGTCGCAAGCATCACCGATGAAGAAATTGAAAAAACACCAACTGACTTGTATCGTGAAGGTTATGTTTATTATTACAGAACGCACGCGCATCCAAATTCAACATTTTTATACACGATGAGCAGCATGCTAGACCTGATGACTTGGGATGCCACAAGTAATATCGATTTGATCAACCAGCCGTTACTGATGATGGCAGGAAGCAAAGCCGATACAAAATACATGACGGATGAAGCTTTCCCCAAGGCAGTAAATGCAAAAACAAAAGAGCTTTTTGTCATTGACGGAGCTACGCACATCCAGACGTATTGGAAGCCAGAATATGTAAGCCAAGCGGCAACTAAACTGGTAGATTTCTTCGGAAAAAACATTTAATATAACCCTAAAAACTTATGAAAACAATACACAAAATAGCTTTTTTGATGATTATGAGTACACAACTGTCATTCGCACAAAGTTCTGAAGATCAAAAAATTATGCAGCTTTCAAAAGACAAATGGCAATGGATGTCTGATAAAAATGTAGAAACGCTTGCTGCTCTTTTTGACGAAAAATCGGTGTTCGTTCACATGGGCGGCTCTTGGGGGAAACAGCAAGAAATTGACGTCATTAAAAATGGCGGCATCTGGTATAAAAAAGCAACTATCCACGATGTTTCTGTAAATATAATCGACAACACGGCAATCATTCTCACCAAAATGGATTTACTCGCTGTTGTTGGTGGAAATGAAGTGACCAATCCGTTTATTGTAACCGAAGTTTATATAAAAAAAGACGGAAGCTGGAAATTGGGTTCGCTTTCGTTTACTAAAACTTTAAGTCCTTCGGGGAAATAAAAATTAAACAGCATCACATGAGAAAACTAGCGATTGCTTTAACCGTCATAATAAATTTTGGATGTTTTGCCCAAAATGAGAGCAGTAATGAAAAGTCTAACCAACCTACTGTTCGTATCTCTTCAGGACTTGTTCAGGGTTTGAAAAATGGCGATATTGAAAGCTTCAAAGGAATTCCGTATGCCGGTGCTCCCACGGGAGAATTCAGGTGGAGACCGCCACAGCCTACTCCTTCTTGGAAAGGAATTCGTGATGCCAGTAAATTCTGTGCAGATTGTGCACAGGCAGCTTGGCCAAGAACTTTAGGTACGATCCGTGAAAATACATCAGAAGACTGTTTGTTTCTAAATATCTGGAAACCTGCTAACGCCAAGACAGATAGAAAACTTCCTGTAATGGTCTGGATTTACGGTGGTGGTTTTGTAGGCGGAAGCAGTTCAGATTCACAGACTTCGGGCGAAAAATTTGCAAAGCAAGGCGTCATTCTTGTGAATTTTAATTACCGACTTGGAAGATTGGGACATTTTGCATTTCCAGCGTTATCCAAAGAAAATCCAACCGAGCCGAAAGGAAGTTATGCTTATATGGATCAGATTGCTGCGTTGCAATGGGTAAAAAAGAATATCGCCGCATTTGGAGGAGATCCTGAAAATGTTACCATTTTCGGTGAATCTGCAGGCGGTGTTTCGGTACAATCTTTATTGACCATTCCCGCTGCAAAAGGTCTCTTTCAAAAAGCTATCATAGAATCCGGCGGTGGAAGAGACGGTGTTCTTACCGGAAGACCGATCAGTAAAGAAGATATTGACCCTCATTATCCGGTTTCTGCAGAAACAATCGGTGTCAATTTTGCACGCAAGCATAAAATTGATGGAACTGATGCAAAGGCATTGGAAAAACTCAGACAATTAAGTGTCAGCGACATTGTGGATGGTGGACAGGAAGCTATCGAAGGAAGTAATGCAATTATCTATTCAGGACCAATTCTGGACGGACGTTTTGTAACTGAAACCGCAGAAAGTGCTTATAATGCAGGAAGAGTACCAAATATTCCAATTATCATTGGTTCAAACAGCGCAGAAGTTCCTGCTGGTTTTGTAAATGCGAGGTCAAGAGAAGAATTGGAGAGTTTTTTCGGAGAGATGAAAGACGATTTTTCTAAAGTTTATGACGCGGACGGCAAAACTGAATTCGCAAAAATCCTTACTCAGGTAAATACCGATAAAGTCTGGGCAGAACCTGCAAGATTTACGGCAAGGTCCTTTACCTCAAAGAAAATACCGGCGTATGTCTATCTTTTTTCTTACGTGCCTGATGCTTTGAAAACAAGAATGCCTTATGGCGCATCACACGCTTCAGAAATTCCATACGTCTTTAATAATCTTGCTGACAGAAATGGATTTACAGTTACTGAAAAGGAAAAAAAACTTTCAGTTATGATGAATACGTACTGGGTAAATTTCGCAAAAACAGGAAATCCAAACGGAGAAGGTTTACCAATATGGTCAGCTTACGATGCAGCCAAAAATCAAGTTTTTGAGTTTAAGCAGGATAGTTCAGCGTCAGATATTGAAGATTACCGAAAACCAAGACTTGACGTAATCGAAAAAGCGGTAACCAATAAAATAATCAAATAAAAGTAAAATATGAAAATCAAAAATAATTTCAAGAAATGGAGCATTATTTTTTTAACCTTGCTTTCCGTTTTCTCAATGGAAGCTCAGGAAAACACGTCAAAAAAGCCTTTATTAATTGAAGAACAAGGAAGTTTTGCCGTTGGCGGAACAATAATTACTAATCCTGGAACTTTTAATCCTCTTAAGCCAACTCCAGAAGGCCAGACTTTTCGTGGCGATCACGCTTATGTGTTTTACCAAATTCCTGCAAAGGCAAAGAAACTGCCGTTGGTGATGTGGCACGGTATCGGGCAATTTTCCAAAACTTGGGAAACCACTCCTGACGGACGCGAAGGTTATCAGAACATTTTTCTAAGAAGAAATTTTCCAGTCTATATTTTGGATCAGCCAAGACGCGGAAATGCCGGAAGAAGCACGGTTTCGTCAACGATTGAACCGGTTCCTGACGAACAGCAATGGTTCAATGTTTTTCGTGTGGGAGTTTGGCCAAAGTATTTTGACAATGTTCAATTTGCAAGAGATTCTGCTACGCTTAATCAGTATTTCCGCTCGATGACTCCAAATATTGGAACAATTGATATAAATGTGACTACAAATGCTGCGTCAGCATTATTCGAAAAAATTGGGCCAGCAATTCTGGTAACACATTCGCATTCAGGAGGAATGGGTTGGATTACTGCTGTCAAAAATCAAAATGTAAAAGCAATAGTTTCTTATGAACCCGGAAGCGGTTTTATTTTTCCAGCCGGAGAAGTTCCCCAGCCGATTGCCAGTTCAGCGGGCGCTTTGGAGGCTTCTTCCGTACCTATGGAGGATTTTATGAAACTGACCAAAATTCCGATTATCATTTATTATGGCGATAATATTCCAGAAAAACCTTCTGATAATTCAGGTGCCGATGGCTGGAGAGCGCGCCTTCAGATGGCAAGACTTTGGAGAGATGCCGTTAACAAACACGGTGGCGATGTTACTGTTGTGCATCTTCCGGAAGCCGGTATGAAAGGAAATACGCATTTCCCGTTTTCAGATTTGAACAATATTGAAGTTGCCGATTTGATGAGCAAATGGCTTAAAGACAAAAAATTAGACCAATAGAAATTATGAAAAAGATAATGATCCTGCTTTTTTCAGTATTCTGTTTTTCCTCCTGTTCAAAAGCGCAAGAAACCACAGCCATGAAAGATAAAAACGTGCTGATTGTCTATCTGTCCAGAACAAAAAACACGAAAACCGTCGCCGAAATCATCCATCAAAAAACGGGTGGAAAATTAGTCGAATTGGAACTAAAAAATCCCTATCCTGAAAATTATCAGGAAATCGTGGCGCAAGTTTCTAAAGAAAATGAAACCGGTTTTCTGCCTCCGTTGAAGACAAAAATCGAAAATATAGAAAAATACGATGCAATATTTATCGGATTTCCTACTTGGGGAATGCAATTGCCTCCGCCGATGAAAAGCTTTTTAAAAGAATATAATCTAAAAGGGAAAACCATTATTCCTTTCAATACCAACGCGGGTTATGGCATCGGAAGCAGTTTTGAAACCGTAAAAGAACTAGCGCCAGAAAGCAAAATCCTAGAAGGTTTTTCAATCAAAGGCGGCAAAGAAAAAGACGGAATCTTATTTGTAATGAAAGGCGATAAAAAAGTCAAAGCCGAAAAAGAAATCCAAGAATGGCTCAAGAAAATTGGGATTTTATAAACATAAAATAGCACTATGAAAACAACCTACAATCTAAAAAATATTGGACTAATATTAATGCTATGCTTCGCTTTATTTTCTAATTTAATCAAAGCACAAAATATGAAAACACTAGAAAACGGACTTAATCCAAATCAGAAAAGCATCATTTATATCGCATCATTTACTGCAAAAGGTGATTTAGAAAATCTAAAAGTGCAATTAAATTCAGGACTCGACAATGGCTTAACCATCAATGAAATCAAGGAAATTCTAGTTCATACGTATGCCTATTGCGGTTTTCCCCGAAGCATTCGTGGCCTGCAGACTTTCATGGAAGTTTTGAACGAACGAAAAGCAAAAGGAATTGCTGACAAAGAAGGAAAACAAGCCTCAGAAATTAAAAATGATGAAGCAAAATATCAAAGAGGCAAAAAAATTCTGGAAGAACTTACCAAAACACCGCAACCGGAAACACTTTCGGGATATTCTGCCTTTGCTCCTGCTATTGATACTTTTTTAAAAGAACATTTATTTGCTGATATTTTTGAAAGAGATGTCCTGACTTTTGCCCAAAGAGAACTGGTAACTATTTCAGTAATTGCAACCATCGGCGATGCCGAACCAATGCTGAAAAGCCATTTGGGAATTTCCCTAAACGTTGGGATTAATCCAAATCAACTGCAAGATTTTGTATCCATAATCAAGATTTCTTCGGGAGAAAAAAATGCAAAATCGGCCAAAGAAGTTTTGGATGAAGTCTTGAAATCTCAAAAGTAATTTATAAAAAAAACTGTTATGAAATTTAGATCGAAATATAGTTTGCCCATCTTTTTACTTGCAATTTTTGCTTGCAATGACAAGAACGATGCGTCAAATGACAATGCCTTAATTTTTCCAAAAGGAGAAAAAATAACCAACGATAATTTTACCGGAACCGCTTATTTGCAGATGCTGGTAAAAAATGACAGTGTAAATCCAACAGCGGTTGGAAACGTGACTTTTGAACCCGGAGCCCGAACAAAATGGCATTCGCATCCTGGCGGACAGATAATTTTGGCAACCGACGGCATCGGGTTTTACCAAGAAAAAGGACAGCCAAAAAAAATTATTCACAAAGGAGACGCTGTAAAATGTCCGCCAAATATTGAGCATTGGCACGGCGCCAGCGCTGACAGCCATTTTGTGCAACTGGCAGTTACCAATAACGACAAAGGAAGTGTTGTGTGGCTAAAACCAGTCACCGATGAAGAGTATAATTTAAAATAAAAACAGCCACTCAAAAGTGGCTTTTCTTATAATGGAGTAATTACGAAATTTCGCTTATCGCTGTTTCTGCGTTTCCAATCTATTTCAAATATTTTTGAGATTAATAATTTTAAATCTCTGTAATCGGATGGCTTGCTAATAAAAGCGTCAGCACCGGCAATAAAAGTTTCCGCTTGGTCAAATTCTGAAGTTGAAGTGGAATAAATCGCGATAACCGGAATCGATTTAAACTCTTTCATGGCGCGAAGTTCTTTTAAAGCTTCCTTTCCGTTTTTAACTGGCATATTCAAATCTAAGAAAACCAAGTCTGGTATCGCCTGTTTGTTAGAAACCATGCCGTCAACAAATTCCTGACCATTTTTATATTGTGTGAGTGCTACGTTAAATGGAAGTTGGCTTAGTACTTCCTCAAAAAACTCTCTATCTTCTGCGTCGTCATCAACAAGAACGACTTTAATTATATCTAATTCTGCTAACATATATATTTTTAAAAACTTTGCCAAATTTATAAAAAATATACACATAAAAAAAGCGACCATTGATAGTCGCTTGTTGTTATAAAGGAGTGATTATAAAATTCTTTTTGTCAGTGTTTCTGTTCTTCCAGTCGATCTCAAAAATCTGTCGAATCAATCGCTTGAGATCTTTATAATCATTTGGCTTGCTGATGAATGCGTCTGCTCCGTGGAGAAAAGTTTCGGCATGATCTTTCTCAGATATCGAAGTGGAATAAATCGCAACCACCGGAATATTTTTAAAATCTGGCAACGCTCTCAATTCTTTAAGCGCCTGAACGCCATTTTTTACAGGCATGTTGAGGTCAAGAAAAACCAAGTCAGGAAGATTCGTTCTGTTAGCAATCATTCCATCCACAAACTCCTGTCCATTTCGATAAGTGGTGACTTCTGCCTCATAAGGAAGATCCTCAAGACATTCCATGAAAAATTCAATATCCTCAGCATCATCTTCTACTAAAATAACTTTTGTTTTTCCTAACTTATCAATCATAGCCACTTGTTTTTGAAATTTAAAGATAGTCAGAATCTTCAGGACAAGCAAATTAAATTTCCGTGACAATGGGCTATTTAACTATTTTTAAGACTATTTAAATAGTAACAGATTGAAATAATTATAGAAATAAGAATAAATCTTAAGGACGCGCAGAAACGGGAGTTTTGGAAAACTCCTCCTCCATTTTCTTCGGGTCGATCAAGTCAGATTCGATAACGTGTTTTAGATTTTCGCCTCGCACGGTCACTTTTAATTTATCCGTAGAAATAAAAGTAATGACTTCCACGGGCTTTCCTTGGTATTCGCAATGATACACCGAAGTATTGCGAACCGCAATCGCCTTTTTGATAATCTTTAAAGTTCCAAGCGGTTTTACATCGATATCAGAATCAGAAATGGTTAGAATCGTTTCGGGATCCAAGTAAGGAACGCCGTCGATAATATAACTTTCTGACTTGAAAACACTAACATCGTTAGATTGAGAATAGCCCGTGGCAACTGCCAAAAGCATTGCGAACGTAAATAATTTTTTCATAATAATTAATTTTACGTCGGAAACCGGGGGAATTGTCCGATAATTTGATGCAATTTATAAATTGAAACAGTGCGTTGTCTTACACTTTTTTAAGATTAGATTACCAGATTCCTATAATTTGGATCGGTTCTCAAATACCAGACTTTTTTTTAATCTCTAATTAAATAGTAACTTTGGGTAGTTAAATTTTAAGAATGTTATCACGAAGAGTAAAATATGCCTTAAAAGCGCTAGTCTATTTGTACAACACAAAAGAGGCAATCCCGGTGTCTGCAAAGAAAATTGCCGAAGCAGAACGCATTCCTTACAAATTCTTGGAAGCCATTTTAAACGATTTGAAACTAAACAAAATCGTTAAAAGCCAACGCGGACCCCAAGGCGGTTATAGTTTTGCAAAAGACCCAAACGACATCAGCGTGGCGTCAATCATGCGAATTATCGATGGGCCAATTGCCTTAACCTCTTGCACTTCAGAAAATTTCTATGAAAAGTGCGACACCTGCATTGACGAAGAAACCTGCCACATCAGAAAATTGTTTTTAGAACTGAGGATAAAAATGATCCCGATACTCGAAAAGTCAATCGCCTCATTTTCTTCTACCTAAAACATTTAATAAAATATAATTCCTATAGGATTAGTATGAATTAATAAAACTTTTTATCTTTGTTCGAACAAAAGTGAAGCATACTTAAATTCGAACAATGGAAAATATTAACTTTTTAGCTTTTGCAATGCCGGCCTTTTTCCTTTTCGTATGGCTGGAATTCAAGTTAGCGCAACGCAAAAAAAGACCCGAAATATTCAATTATGAAAGTTCCGTTTCAAACATCAGCATCGGAATTGCAGAGCGGTTAATCAATCTTTTTATCGCCGGAAGTTTTTACCAATTGTACTTTTATATCTACGAAAACTATAGAGTATTCGAAATCCCAAGCACTTTTTTAGTTTGGATCGCCTTGATTTTAGCCACCGATTTTGTTTGGTATTGGTACCACCGATTGGGTCACGAAGTCAATTTCTTTTGGGCAGCGCACATTGTCCACCACCACAGCGAAGAATTTAATTACACTGCCGCTGCAAGAATTACCACATTCCAGGCAATTATCAGAACGGGATTTTGGTGCATTTTGCCCTTTATAGGATTTCATCCGATGATGATCATCACGATGCTTGTGGTTCACGGAGCCTATTCTTTTTTCACGCATACGCAAGTCGTCGGCCGTATCAAATGTCTGGAATATGTTTTTGTGACGCCATCAGTCCACGGAGTGCACCATGCTTCCGATGAAAAATACCTGGACAAAAATTATGGTGATATGTTTACGTTTTGGGATAGAATTTTTGGCACATTTCAAGAGGAACAGGAAAAGCCAAAATACGGACTGACGCATCCTTTGAAAAGCTACAGTTTTTTATGGCAGCATTTTCATTACTACTTTGAGATTTATGAATTGATGCAACGCTCAAAAGGTTTTAAGCCAAAATGGAAAGCCGTCTTCGGAAGCCCCGCCGAAATGGACCAAGACATTCGCCCAATGCTCGAAAGAAAGTTTCTCCAAGACAAAACCGATCGAAGCCACCGCTTAAAATTCAGAAATTACCTTTACGTTCAGCTAGCAATTAGCGTGGTTGTCTTAACCGGATTTACCTATTATTTCGAAAGCGTAAATTTCTATGACAAACTTTTCGTGCTCACATTTATCATGGTCACATTGATCAATTGTTGCGCGCTTTTAGAACAAAGAAAATGGATTTATTACTTAGAATATTTTAGGCTGTTTGCGATTTCCACCTATATTTTACACTTAGAAAATGCCACCGAATACCTGTTTATCCCAGTTGTATTGATGCTGATCGCAGAAAAATCATTCTCGTTAAGTACCAAATACCAAAAACTTGTCTTGCAATTAGAGACACGTTAATTTTTTGTTTTGTTTGTTTTGTTTGTTTTGTTTGTTTCAAAAAAGCGCTCCGGAATATTCTGAAGCGCTTTTTTTCCATAAAAAAAATCCCGAGCTCTCACCCAGGATTTTATACAATACAAAAGGAAAACTACTTTCCTTTTCTTCTATCTCTTTCCGTTTTAATCAAATTCAGTTCACGGCTCGTCTGTCCGGCAACCGAAGTATTTTCCTCCGCTCTACGAATCAAATACGGCATCACATCACGAACTGGCCCAAAAGGCAAATATTTCGCCACATTATAACCATTCTCCGCCAAGTTATAGCTGATGTTGTCACTCATGCCATACAATTGACCAAACCAAACACGGTCATCACCTTTTTCAATTCCGTTTTCGTTCATCAATTTCATTAGTTTATATGAGCTTTCTTCATTGTGAGTTCCGGCAAAAATGGCCATCTTGTCTAAATGTTCCACCATATAAATCACGGCATCGTCATAATTAATATCGGTTGCTTCCTTTGAAATACAAATCGGCGACATATATCCTTTTTCTTCAGCGCGCTTGTTTTCCTTTTCCATATACGCGCCACGAACCAGTTTCATCCCAATGTAAAAACCTTCGTTTTTAGCAATCTCGTGAACCTTTTTCAAATAATCCAATCGGTCCCAACGATACATTTGCAAGGTGTTGAAAACAATCGCCTTCTCCTTATTATACTTGCGCATCATATCTAAAACCACATCATCCGCCGCGTCTTGCATCCAGCTTTCCTCGCCGTCAATCAACAGCGCCACATCTTTTTCATAAGCCGTTTTGCAAACCAAATCAAAACGCTCCAGAACACGGTGCCATTCAGAAGCTTCTTCAACGGTCAGCGTTTTCCCCTCGCCTAATTTTTCATACAATTCAAATCGTCCAAAACCAGTCGGCTTAAAAACCGCAAACGGAATCGCCTGCTTTTCTCTGGCAAATTCAATGGTTTTCAGCGTCATATCAAGCGCAATATCAAACTGCTTTTCCTCCTCTTTTCCCTCCACAGAATAATCCAAAACCGAAGAAACCTTGCCTTTCGTGTACATTTTATCCACAACCGTCAAGCAATCTTCCTCATTCACGCCGCCGCAAAAATGGTCAAAAACCGAAGCTCTAATTAAGCCCTCCACCGGCAAATGCGCCTTCAAGGCAAAATTTGTGACCGCAGTCCCAATGCGAACCAAAGGTTCAGAAGCAATCATCTTAAAAAGAAAGTAAGCTCTATCAAGTTCGGTATCACTTTTCAAGGCAAACGCCACCTGTGTATTATTGAAAATCTTTTCCATTCGTTAGTTTAATATTACCGCAAATATAATTACTCATTTGCGATTTTTTCTTAAAAATTGCCTTATTTTGCCATTTAAAATTAAGATTTTTATCAAGAGCGAATGGCCGGTAATTTTCAGTAATTCATTTTCCCGCTGAAGCCGCTCGCTTTGCTTTTTCTAGCGCAAAAGCAAGAGCTCAAACAACGGCATCATCGGGGCTATTTGAGAAACCATTTGATTTTTTGGAAACGCCAGTACCAATCTTTGTCGATAAACGTTGTCGGTATCCTAACAGGTTTTCAAAACGGGTTAGGTATTTATTCGATAGATTTTTTTTTAAAATCAGCAATAAAAGTTTCGGCTAAAGCCAAAATGACATTGCAAAAATAAAACGGGCTAAAGCCCGTTCCTATTCATAAAAAAAAGGAGACACAAAATATTCGATAACGTTTAGATGAATAGGATTGGGCTTTAGCCCATTCATTAAAAGATAAATCACAAATCGGCTTTAGCCAAATTTTTAATCGGCTAAAACCAAACAATATAAATGTTGACTAAAAATCAACAAAAAATAATAACAATGAACACAATCCAAGCCAACGGTTATCCAATCCATTTCAATGAAAATGCCTATTTAGAATTAAATAAGTTTCTTTCTGAAAACAAATACTCCAACATTTTCATCTTTGCCGACAGCGATACAAACGAACATTGTCTTCCTGTTTTTCTGCCAAACTTAGAAACAGATTTGACCATTGAAATCGTAGAATTTGAACCAGGCGAAGAAAACAAAAACATCGAAACCTGCGTAGAACTTTGGAAAGTCTTAACCGAATTAAAAGGCGACAGAAAAAGTTTGGTCATTAATGTTGGCGGTGGCGTTGTCACAGACTTGGGCGGATTTGTAGCTTCTACCTTTAAAAGAGGAATTGATTTTATTCACGTTCCTACTACTTTATTATCAATGGTTGATGCTTCCGTTGGTGGAAAAAATGGTGTGGATCTAGGCAATCTAAAAAACCAAATCGGGGTGATAAACGTTCCTAAAATGGTTTTGATTGACACACAATATTTAACATCGCTTCCGCAGAATCAAATGCGTTCTGGTCTTGCAGAAATGCTAAAACACGGATTAATCTTCGATAGAAAGTATTGGAACTTATTTTCAGACCTAAATAACTTAAATACAAACGATTTAGATATTTTAATTCATCAATCTGTTGAAATAAAAAATAACATCGTAATACAAGATCCCACAGAACACGGAATCAGAAAAGCGTTGAATTTCGGACATACTTTGGGGCACGCCATCGAGAGTTATTTCCTTGAAAATGAAACTAAAACCACACTTCTGCACGGAGAAGCAATTGCCGTGGGAATGATTTTAGAAGCTTACATTTCGTTCAAAAAACAATTGATTTCAGAAACTGACTACGAAGAAATAAAATCGGTCATCAACAGCATCTTTGATAAAATTACTTTTGAAGAAAACGACCTAAATCCAATACTGGAATTGCTTATCCACGACAAGAAAAATGAGTTTGGAACAATTCAATTCGCGCTCCTTGATGGCATTGGGAACATAAAAATTAATCAAACTGTTGAAAACGAATTGCTTATTGATGCATTTTTAGAATACAATTCTTAATATTTTTTTAATAAAAATCATTGCATAACAGCTATTTTATTTTTTACATTTGCCTCAATGAAAATGAACCAAAATCCATCTCTTTTTTTACTTGGCTTTAGCGAAAACAACAAGTATTATCAGCATTTGCTGAAAATTCTGTGTGCTATTAAAAGCATTATGGTTTTTGATATTTTCCAATATTCAAATACTTACCAAGAAAAACTGCCGATCATTTATGCAAATATTAGGGTTTGAACTTTAGATAAAAAATAATTTTTTACTATATTTAAATCTAAAATACTGACAAATAAATGAATACAAAATATTCTGATCTAATAAATCAAACATTCTATTTCCCTCAAGAAGAATTTAAGCTAAACAAAGACAACCTTTTGTTCCACAATATTGATTTGATGAAAATCGTTGAACAATATGGCACGCCTTTGAAATTCACCTACTTGCCTCAAATTTCTAACAACATCAACCGCGCAAAAGGTTGGTTCAGAAAAGCGATGGAAAAAAACAAGTATGAAGGAAAATATTTTTATTGCTACTGTACAAAAAGCTCTCATTTTGAATTCATTATGAACGAAGCTTTTAAAAATAACATCCATATTGAGACTTCTTCTGCGTTTGACATCAACATCGTGGAAAACTTGTTGGAAAATGGAAAAATCAACAAAAGCACGTATGTAATTTGCAATGGTTTCAAACGAGATCAATACATCACAAACATCGCTCGTTTGATCAATAACGGTCATAAAAACACAATTCCGATCATTGATAATTATGAAGAATTAGACTTGCTTCAGGCAGAAATCCCTGGTAAATTTAAAATCGGGATTCGAATTGCGGCTGAAGAAGAACCTAAATTTGAGTTTTATACGTCTCGTTTGGGAATTGGTTACAAAAATATCGTGAGCTTTTACAAAAAACAGATTCAGGAAAACCCGAATTTGGAATTAAAAATGCTTCACTTCTTCATTAATACTGGTATCAACGATACTTCGTATTACTGGAATGAATTGGTAAAATGTATTAAAGTGTACATTGCTTTGAAAAAAGAATGTCCAACTTTAGACGGTTTGAACATCGGCGGCGGTTTTCCAATTAAAAATTCTTTGGCTTTTGAATTCGATTATCAATATATGATTGACGAAATCTTGAACCAAATTAAAATTGCTTGCGACGAAGCTGAAGTTGATGTTCCAAACATTTTTACAGAATTCGGATCATTCACAGTTGGAGAAAGTGGCGGTGCGATTTACCAAGTTTTGTATCAAAAACAACAAAATGATAGAGAAAAGTGGAACATGATTGATTCGTCTTTCATCACGACTTTGCCAGATACTTGGGCGATTAACAAGCGTTTTGTAATGTTGGCCGTGAACCGCTGGAACGATACTTATGAAAGAGTACTTCTAGGCGGAATGACTTGTGATAGCGACGATTATTACAATTCAGAACAAAATATGAATGCAATTTATCTTCCAAAATACAGCAAAGAAAAACCGTTGTACATTGGTTTTTTCAACACCGGAGCGTATCAAGAAACCATCGGAGGTTATGGCGGTTTGCACCACTGTTTGATTCCGCAACCAAAACATATTTTGATTGATCGTGATGAAAATGGGATTTTGGCTACAGAAGTATTTTCTGAACAGCAGAGTTCGGAAGACGTGCTAAAAATATTGGGTTACACACAAAAATAAATTCAAAATTAGGCAACAAGGAAATTTGAAAATTCGTAACATTGCCGAAATTAAAAAAATTGAAACCATATAATAATTTCTATGATTTGAATAACATTTGAATCTTGAAGTTGTATAATTTTAAAAATAAAAAAATGAGTAAAGGACCAATCAGTCAGTTTATTGAAAAGTATTATTTGCATTTCAATTCTGCAACAGTAGTTGACGCAGCGAAAGCTTATGAACAGCAATTGCAAAATGGTGCGAAAATGATGGTGACTTTGGCTGGCGCAATGAGTACTGCTGAAATCGGTAAGATTTTCGCAGAAATGATTAGACAAGATAAAGTTCAAATTATTTCGTGTACGGGCGCAAACCTTGAAGAAGATATTATGAACCTTGTGGCCCACTCTCACTATGAAAGAGTTCCAAATTATAGAGATTTGACTCCACAGCAAGAATGGGATTTATTAGAAAGAGGATTGAATCGTGTGACTGATACTTGTATTCCTGAGCACGAAGCGTTTAGAAGATTGCAAAAACACATTCATAAGATCTGGAAAGACGCTGAAGATGCTGGCGAAAGATATTTTCCACATGAATTTATGTACAAAATGTTGCTTTCAGGTGTTCTTGAAGAATATTATGAAATTGACTTAAAAGATAGCTGGATGTATGCTGCAGCAGAAGCTAATTTGCCAATTATCGTTCCGGGATGGGAAGATAGCACAATGGGAAATATCTTTGCTTCATACGTTATCAAAGGAGAATTGAAAGCTTCTACGATGAAATCTGGAATTGAATATATGACTTACCTTGCTGATTGGTATTCTAAAAACAGTAGCAATGGCGTAGGTTTCTTCCAAATCGGTGGAGGAATTGCGGGAGATTTCCCAATCTGCGTTGTGCCAATGTTGTACCAAGATATGGAAATGCACGATGTACCTTTCTGGAGTTATTTCTGCCAAATTTCTGATTCAACTACAAGTTATGGTTCTTATTCTGGAGCAGTTCCAAATGAGAAAATTACTTGGGGTAAATTAGATATTAATACTCCAAAATTTGTTATCGAGTCGGATGCTACCATTGTGGCACCATTAATTTTTGCTTACCTACTAGACTTATAATAAAATTGTATGAAAAGAATTATTGTAGATTATTCTAAACTAACCAACGAAATCTTGACTTTATTAGTTGAGAAATTTCCTGACGGATATGATGACTCTAACATTATCCGATTCAGAAATGCAAAAGACGAAATGATCGAAGCGGTTGAAGTTCGTACCGAAGACACTATTTATTTAGTGAAAGTTAGCACGAAATTAGCCAGCAGAATTGAAAATTTTGATGACGAAGATGATTTAGATGATGTTGTTGTGCCAATCGACGCTATCAAAGGTCTTGACCTTGATGACGATATCGACGACGATGAAGAAGAAGAAAAAGAAGAAAAAATTGAGTTAGACGATGAAGATGATGAAGACAGAGATGTAAATGACATCGCTGATGATGAAGATGATGAAGACGAAGACTAACTTCTGAATAAAATTTAAAAGGGAACTCGATAAGACGTTCCCTTTTTTTATTTAAGATAAGTAGTACAACTGCAAAATAAACGTGATTTTCATCGTATATTTTTGACTTACATCGATTTAGAGAATTTGGCAATGATAATTTTTATATTTTTAAATTACCAATTACAACCAAAAAATCGATGTTTCCGTTCAACCAAAAACAAAACCGATGTCAGGAATGGTTTGACTTTAGAGTCTTAATCATCATTAAAATCATATTTCTACTTTGGGGATTAGCCATCTTAGGAATCCAACTAAAAATGTTTGAAATCACAGTTGGTTTCAAAGTTCTGCTTCCCATTGCGGTATTAGTTTTTATTTTCAGCTATTTTGCAAAAAATAAAATCAACAGAGAAAAAGCCATCGCACTCTCCTTATTTATCTTTGCGCTTTTTTTAATCATAAAAGTTATGGACATCGCGCACGGAACCAAATGTTTCTCTGGAATAAATCTATAAATAACGCTCCTCAAAAACCTTTTGATGATGCTTTTGATGGCCAATAATAATTACACCCAAAGCTCGAACCGAAACAGGAAAGCCAGAAGCCGTCCCCATTCTTAACAACGCTTCTTCATTAAATGTTTTAAACAAATGAATTGTGGATTGTCTCACGAGCGCCAGTTCTGTCAGCAGATCGCGAATGGTTCGTTCGCTTCCTCCGGCAATAGCAGCATAATCATTTTCATCAAAACCAGGCAACGGAGTTCTGTCGTTTCTGGCAATTCGCAAAGCACGGTAAGCAAAAATGCGCTCTGAATCCATCAAATGTTGCAAAATATCTTTTATCGTCCATTTTCCCTCCGCGTAGCGGTAATCATATTTATCCATCGGAATATTTTGAACAAATCGAATCAAATCGTGAACCGAAATTTCCAACTCTTCTAATAAATCTCCATCAGAAATCTGCCCAACATACGAAGTATAAAATGGCGCAAATTCTGAATCTGTCAATTGGCTAATTTTCATCTTAAGCGGAATTTCTGCTGGCATTAATATTTCCGAAAAGAGAACGCATTACGATTTTTTCGTATGTTTTCAAAAGATCATCGTCGTGCTTTTCATCAGCATTCAACTCGTTAATTTTTGACAAAGCATATTGTTGTATCGTCAAGAGTGGCAATACAATCTGCTCTCTCAATTGAATCGAAGCTTTACCATCAGGATAATTTTCCATCAATTCATCAAAACCAGAAAGTTTTAAAAGAAGGCGTTTTGTTTCTTCAAATTCCTTGAAAATAATTTCCCAAAATGCTCCAAACTCAGCATCTTCTTTCATATAAGCGGTCAACGGAAAAAATGATTTTGCCAGCGACATCATACTGTTTTCAATCAAGGTTTTGAAGAACAAAGAATTATTATACAAATCTTGGACTTTATCCCAATTTCCATTTTCTTCAAAATGTTTTAGCGCAGTTCCCACGCCATAAAAACCAGGAACATTTTGCTTCAATTGACTCCAAGCGCCGACAAACGGAATCGCTCTCAAGTCATTAAAATCTAATTTATCTGACTTGCTTCTCTTCGAAGGACGGCTTCCAATATTGGCTTGCGCATAGTATTTCAACGCACTTCTTCGCTCTAAATAAGGAATAAATTTTGGGTGATTTTTAAAGTCAGAATACGATTTATAGCTCACTGTTGACAATTCTTCCAAAAGTTCTTTTTCAGAATCTGAGAGCTTATTTTCTCCTTTGTAAAAAACTTGATTGGCCACACCGGCACTCAAAAGATTTTCTAAATTGAAACGACAAGAATCCAAAGTTCCAAAATTTGAACTGATGGTTTGCCCTTGAATTGTAATTTGAATTTCTTTATTTTCAATATCTGGTCCCAGCGAAGCATAGAATTTATGCGTCTTCCCTCCGCCTCTAGCCGGCGGTCCGCCACGTCCGTCGAAGAAAATTACTTCCACATCATATTTTCTGGAAATTGCTGTAAGCGCTTCTTTTGCTTTGTAAATACTCCAATTCGCCATCAGATAACCGCCGTCTTTTGTTCCGTCTGAAAATCCTAACATAATCGTCTGTTTTCCATTTCTTCGGTTCAAATGTTCAGCATATTTTTTATTGGAATAAAGCATATCCATAATTTTTTCTGCATTTTGCAAATCTTCCACCGTTTCAAATAGCGGAACAATATCTACCGTCGGGTTTTCCCAACCGCATAATCCAAACAAAGCATACGTTTCTAAAATATTCTGAGCACTTTGCGTATTGCTGATGATGTAACGGTTTGAACCATATTCGCCATTATTTTCTTGGATGGTTTTTATCGCATAAATCGAATCGATCGTGGATTTGGTATTTTCTTCCTCAAACATTGTTGCCGTCAAATCAGATTTTACTTCCATCAAAATGTTCAATCGTTCTGATTCGCTCAAATCATCATAATTTTCAGGAAAAATATTCAGGTTTTTATCTTTTGCCACTTTCTCAATCTCATCAAAAACAGCATCGTGAATCTTACTATTTTGTCTTACGTCAAGCGTTGCAAAATAAAATCCGAAGAGATTTACTTTATTTATAAATTTATCCAAATCATCCAAATATAAAGATTGATGATTGGTTACAATTTTTTCCCTGATTTCTGCCAAAGTCGCTTTAATTTCGTCAAGCGTAATGTAAAGTTCACCTTTTGAATAAAAAACAGAACGGTAAATTTTGTGTTCTAATTCTGTCCAAATCGTGTCAACTCCGGCAAATGTGAGCTTTCTTTTCAACTGACGGATGTCATTATAGTAACACTTTAAAATCGATGTGCGAAGTCTGTCGGTTACTTTCAGCGTAATTTCATTGGTTACAAAAGGATTTCCGTCGCGGTCGCCTCCAGGCCAAAACCCAAAATTGATGATTTGATTTTTAAGCAATTCTCCTTCAAAAACATTTTTTTGAAAGTATTGCATAATATTTCCTGCGGTTTCATAAAAAACATTCTCAAGATACCAAGTCAAACTCACCGCTTCGTCAAAAGGAGTTGGTTTTTCTTTTTTTATAAAAGGTGTTTTCCCCAATTGCGCTAACAATTCTTTGATCCTTTTCAAATCGTTTCCGGTAATCGCTTCTTCCAAATCGGTAATAATTCCCAAAACAGATCCTGGATAAAACTGCGTTGGATGTGCCGTCAAAACGGTTCTGATCTTAAAATCCTCAAAGAATTTCTTCAGCTCTTTTGACATATTTTTTGACTCTGCCCTATCTTTTGTATTTCGCACAGAATTGGCTCCATCCAAATTATTTATAATTGAAAAAGCAGCATCTTCAATGGCATCAAATAAAACGATCTGCCTTTCCACATATTGGATAAAGCGAAACATCAAGTCGATTTTTTCCTTTTCGGAAGCATTGTCAAGATATTTTTCAGAGAAGAAATCAAAAATCTGCTGTGGTTTCCATTGGTTTTTAAAACCTGATTCACAAACTTCAGCAAAAAGCGGAAGCATAATTCCTGTATTTCCAACGTTATCAAACGGAAGCGTGATTAACATACTGTTGTAAATCTGATATTTAGAAGCGACGTTTTCTTCGAAGCGCTCGAGTTTTGGGGATGTATACATTTCTATAATTTTTGTCGAATAATTTTGCCTTAAATTAATAAAAAAACCCTCAAGTTTTCACAAGAGGGTCTTAAATTTATATCAATAAAAGATTACATATCTTTAAAAATTGTGTGCATCAGACGCTTTTTATCGTTGATACTTTCGTCAAGCGAAATCATCGTTTCTGTTCTGTAAACTCCTTCGATATCATCGATCATGAAGATTACTTCTTTTGCATGTTTTGTATCCATCGCACGAATTTTGCAGAAAATATTGAATTTTCCTGTAGTAACGTGAGCAACTGTCACGAATGGAATTTCATTGATTCTCTCCAAAACAAATTTGGTTTGAGAAGTATTGTGAAGGAAAACTCCAACATAAGCGATAAACGAATATCCTAATTTTTCATAGTTTAAAGTCAATGAAGAACCCATGATAATCCCAGCCTCTTCCATTTTCTTAACTCTCACGTGAACTGTTCCTGCAGAAATCAGCAATTTTTTAGCGATATCTGTAAAAGGAACTCTTGTGTTGTCAATCAGCATATCCAATATCTGATGGTCAACTTCATCTAAACGAAACTTATTCATAAATTATAGTTTGTATTTGTTTTCTAAATTTGAGTACAAAAAAATTAATTTTTTTTCAATAAAAAAAGAAAATCCTTAAACAATTGGCAAACCGTTAACAATTTTAACATTGTCTCCCAAGTAAAAATCAAAATTTTGACCTATTTTCGGAATATTGGATTGCTTGTCAGAATATACTTTTCCTTCAGCATCAAATTCAAAGTGGCCAAAATTTTCTTTCAAATCTCCAATATCAGCAAGGGTTGCGACAAATTCAATATGTTTTTCAACTAAAACCTCTTTAAATTGAATTGCAAAATTCGTAATAATTTGTCTATTATCATAGTTAATTTTGATATTTTTATAAATGAAATCATAAAAAATCGGTTTATTCTGCGGAATATTGAAATATTTATCCGTTTTATTGCAAACTATATCGTTTTCGTAAATGTATTTTAAACCCGAAATCAACGCGATGAAAATAAATTTTCGTGTGATTTCACGGTCATAATCGCCTTGAAAATGGCCAGCTTCAAACAAAATTGTCGGAGTTCCAAGATATTTAAAAGTGTCTCCAACACAATTTAAGTTGAATCCGTCATCAAAACGTCCAACTTGACCAGGAATAAATTCTTGAAGAACTTCATTCATCGCCACAATCACGTTCATTGCTTTTTCGCGAACTTCATTAATATCTCGATTTTCATTGTAAGAAGGTGCTAAAAATGAAACTGTCGCGGGATTTCTAGTTTCTCCCGAAGCAAAAATTGTGCGCTGATCGTGCAGATTATAGCAAAAATCAGGTTTAAACTCGGAATGAATTTTTCTGAGCAATTGGCTTTCGGGTTGAGAAAGCGTTTGAAAATCTCTGTTTAAATCGACTTCGTTCGCATTCACGCGCGTGTAATTTTTTGCTCCGTCTGGATTTAACATCGGAATACAATAAAATGTAAAACGTTCCAGAAGCTTTTCTGCCAATTCACTTTTGCTATTCAATAACTTTAATAAATCAAAAAGTGCTTTTGTAGTCGTGCTTTCGTTTCCGTGCATTTGCGACCAGAGCAACATCTTCATTTTTCCGCTTCCTACTATATACGAATGAATATCTTTTCCTTCAACAGATTTTCCGATAACTTTTAAATTGTCATTTTGGTTCAAGGAATTTAAAATCGGTAGAATATTTTCAAGAGTTACATATCTTCCAAACAAAGATTCTACTTTGCTTTCAAGGAATAATTTTTCGAAATCCATTGGTCAAATTTTAGATTTACAAAAGTAAACAACTTAATTTTATTATTACTGCTGAATTGGGTAGGCATAAAAAAAGGAAAACCTCAATTCGAAAGAATCAAGGTTTTCCAAACCAATAAAACAAACACAAAAAATTAATCTCTTAAATAAATTCCTGTAACTCCAGGTTCTATTCTATTTGCTGTTGGTGCCACATTCGCGTCTGCCGCCGTTGGATAAGCAAAAGTCAAAACTCTACCTCCACCGTTTAAACGCTCTGCCACGTATATTTTGTTTGAATCATCATCGATAGAAACATCCACCGGATTTCCTAACATTGTGTTCGATCCATAAATTCTTTTCTGATTTGATAAAGCGATCGTTCCGCCATCAACTGTTCCTGAAAAAACTGAAATGAAATTTTCGATTACAACAATTCCACCATCTGAATCAGAATTTGCATCTCCAACATCTGTCAAAACAACAGTGTTATCATCAAAATCGATTCCGTGTGTTCTAACAAGACCTTCAATTGCAACTGATTTATCGGCAGTTAATGCACCACTTTGCTTTGAAAAAATGTTGTTGAAAACTGCAACTCTATTAGTTAAATCTTCAACGGCAAATAAATTTCCGTCCTTAATATGGATTCCCCAAAGTTTAAAACTTACGTCAAAAGTTTTTTCTAATGTAAAACCAGTCGCTGTTCTCAAATAAACAAAAAGTCTATTTTGCAATCCGTTTGTAGCGAATTGATCTTGAGCAACAATCACTCTGTCGTCGTCAACTGTAATTTCTCTAGCGTTTGTGAAATCTCCTGTTGTGCTACTTGCCGTCATTGTTAAGCTTGAGCCAGTTCCTGCCAAAGCTTCTCTGAAGTTTCCATAAACTTCTAATCTGTTGTTTGTTCTTGACGCGATAATCACTTCGTTTCTGTCGTCGTCAAAATAAATTCCGTCAGCATCAACTGACCCTGTGCTAAAAAAACGAGCTACTGGACTTGATGTCGTTAAATCTGTGTACGAAATCGTACCGCTTGTGTTACTTGAAGCAAATAATTCCGTGTCCGGATCGTTGCTTCCTCCGTTGTTGTTTCCTGAATCATCATCGCTACTGCACGAGACTACTCCGATTGCGCTTACCGAAAGCGCCACTAAAAATAAATTCTTTTTCATAATTTATGGTTTTTTAAAATGGTTGAACATACTTAAAATTACGAAAGCTGTTTCGCTTTGGTTTTAAAACGATTCACAAACGTTTGTTAAAAAATAAATTTAAAATCACAACAATCTAAAAATCAATAACAAAAACTCAACGAATTTTCATTTTATATGCTGAAAATATTCTATTCGATTTTTAAGAACATATCGCTTATTATTTTATTTTTGAATCAAATTAAATTTTGTGTTTAAAAAACTTTTCAGCTACATACTTCCAGTAAATATCCACAAGCAAAATTCTTCCATAAGCAAGAATATCGAAATTACGTGGGCAAATGGCGAATTGGTTTTAGATTCAAAAAACACAAATTATTCTTATGGAAGTTTGCAACGCATTTTGAGAAAAGGTCTTAAAAGCATTGGTTTTGAACGAATTTTAAAGATGAATCATATCTTGGTTTTGGGTGTTGCCGGCGGAAGCGTAATAAAAACTTTATCGGAAGAAATTAAATTCAAAGGAAAAATTACCGGCGTTGAAATTGATTCTGAAATTATAAAAATTGCGAATTCCTATTTTCATTTGGACCAAATTCCAAATTTTGAAGTAGTTATCGATGATGCTTTTGAATTTGTTTTGAAAACTAAAGAAAAATATGACCTTATAATTATTGACATCTTTCAAGACACCACGATGCCTAATTTTTTGTTTGAAGAATTTTTTCAAAACCGAACTTGTTTCTTATTAAAGGAGAAAGGGATAATTCTGTTTAACACGATGTGTCTTTCTGAAAAGGAAAATCTTCGGAACAAAAAATATCTGGAACAAGTTAATTCAGAATTATTTTCTGCAAGAACAATTCCGCGTGTTGAAGACCACAACGAGCTGATCATTTTAGAACGAAAATAATTTTATAACAATTTATCGAAATTTTCACTCTTGAAAGAAGATTTCCTGCGTACCTTTATATCTCAATTTTAATAAAAATGTCTGAATTCCAAATACTTTCTCGCGCCCATTTCGATGATTATAAAAAATCACTTCAATCCAATTTCCAAGCCGATTATCTTGCCATAAAGTCAAAGCCGATGGACCCCGATTCTTTTAAAGTTTATAATTCAAATTCTGTTGTATTTTCATCAAGAATTGAAGGCGAAAAAATTGAATTGGATGATTATTTAAAATACAAATTACTGAAACAAAATCTGGAGGAAGATTTGGTTGAAAAGCCAGACGACTTATATGAAGCGTATATTTTTGCCCAAAGGGAAAAACTGAAATTTGATAATTTTTTCAAAGCACATTCGATACTTTCAAAAAGCCTTTTGCCACAAGAACAACAAGGAAGAATGCGTTTTGGACAGAAAGTAATTTCAACAGAAAAAGATGGAAAAATTACGTATGAAGCTTGTCAGGCCTCAGATGTTCCAAAGGAATTCAGAAAATTATTTGAAGACATTGACTATTTGTTAGAACAAGATTTAACCATGGAAGAAAGCTTTTATTTTGCTTCTTATATTCATTTGGTTTTCGTGAAAATTCATCCGTTTGATGACGGAAACGGACGTTCTGCACGGCTTTTAGAAAAATGGTTTTTAGCCAGAAAACTAGATATTTCGGTTTGGAGCATCAATTCTGAAAAATATTACCACGACCATTTATCTGAATATTACAAAAATTTGGAAGACGTCGGTTTTTTCTATGAAAATTTGGATTATGGAAAAGCGAATGATTTTTTAGGAATGTTGGCAAAGGCGGTTTCTTATGAATAATTAAAGCATTTTTCTCGCCTTTTCTAAATCTTCAATTGTATCAATTCCAATGCCTACGTGCGTGGTTTCAACCATTTTAATTTTCTTTCCATATTCCAGATAACGAAGCTGTTCTAATTTTTCAGAAGCTTCCAAAGATTTCATCGGAAGACTGTAAAAATCCAACAAAGCTGGTTTTCTGAAAGCATAAATTCCAATGTGTTGAAAATAACGAACGCCCACATTTTCTTCCCTTGGATAAGGAATCACCGAACGCGAAAAATATAGTGCAAGACCATTTTGGTCCACAATCACTTTTACATTATTCGGATTTGCAATTTCTTCTTTGTCTGTTATTTCACGCATTAAAGAAGCCAAATCGATTTGTCGCGCTTCATCGTTTTTAAAAACTTCCAGTAATTTTTCAAGAGGTTCTTTGTTGATAAAAGGTTCGTCACCCTGAACATTTACAACAATATCAACGTCTAAATCTTGAACCGCTTCCGCAATCCGGTCGCTTCCTGATTCGTGTTCTTTTTTGCTCATAATGGCTTTGCCTCCATTGGAAACAATTTCATTAAAAATCAAATCAGAATCGGTTACCAAAAAAACATCGTCAAATAGATTGGTCTCAACCGCCGATTCGTAAGTTCTTAAAATGACTGTTTTTCCGCCCAAATCTTGCATTAATTTGGCTGGAAATCTTGTGGATGCGTAACGTGCTGGAATGACTGCGGTTATTTTCATTTTTTAAAGACTTGCAAAGTTTAGAGTTGCAAAGTTACCACGTTTGGTAAGATTAAAAGACTTTCTAGAAATTAATCTATAATGTAAAACTCAAATTTATTGTTTTAAAAAGTTTTTATCTATTGATTTAATATTACTGATAAATAAAATCTATATTTGTAAAAATATTTTTTTATTATGGAAGCAATTTATATAGAAGAATTTGGACAAAATTTAAATAATCTATTTGTCGAAAAAATCATTGAAGCTGAAAGCGGTTTAAACAAAAAATTTGAAGAATTGGAAAAGACTTGCTATAGATTTAGCCCAAAAATTGGAGCTATTATTAACGGTAGAGAATTTACAGTAGAAGTTAATGAATGGATTTTCTATAAAGACGGAAAAGTAGTTTGTTATCTAGATACAATGCTAGATATAAAAGGGAGGTATTTTTATATAAATTCAAGTATAGTTTAAAAAAATCTATGGATTAATTATAAGTACGAAATCATTCAAAATTACTCCTCCAAAAAACTTTCATCCTTAAAACCAATCAAATATAATTTATCTTTTGCTCGCGTAATTGCCGTGTAAAGCCAGCGAATATAATCTCTGTCAATGCCGTTTGGCAAGTAAGGTTGTTCTACAAAAACGGTATTCCATTGACCTCCTTGTGATTTGTGACACGTGATTGCGTATGAAAATTTGACTTGCAACGCATTGAAATATGAATTTTCTTTTACCTTTTGGAATTTTCTGTAATTTGTTCTTTCGTCTTCATAATCGAGCATAACCTCTTGGTACAATCGATTCGATTCATCATAGGAAAGTGAAGCTGATTCGCTTGTCAATGTGTCCAAAATCAAGACGGTTTCAAAAGGTTTTTGGTTTGGATAATCGACCATTCTGATTTTTACGGTGGCAAATTTAAAGCTGTACAATTCCTGCATTTTATAGATTTCTAAAACTTCGATGATGTCGCCGTTGGCAATAAAATCGGTTTCGGTAGAATCTTTCAGCCAGAAGTAATTATTTTTTACGACCATCAAAAAATCGCCTGTGGAAAGTTCGCTTTCCTTATCGAGAATTCTAGTTCTAATTTGCTGATTGTAAGCATTTGCACGTTTGTTAGAACGAACAATAAATGCGGTATCTTCTAAACCATAATTGCTGTAAGCGCCATGAATTGCGTCTTGAATGTCATAGCCGTCAGTCAATCTGACGATGTCTTTGAAATTTTTTACGTCGAATTTAAAATCTTCGTAGAAATCATCATTTAATTGTTCGCGAAGTTCAGTTGCGTTGAACAAAATTCCGGAGTTTTCTTCCTGGCGCATTACTTCGTCAAATTCGATGTGGGAGATTTCCATATCATAATTTCGGGTAAGCAAATCGATGTCTAATGCTGGCGAAATATCAAGATTTACAGGAGGCAATTGCGCTGTATCGCCCAATAAAATCATCTTGCAATTTTGTCCCGAATACACATAATATATAAGGTCATCGAGCAACGAACCGTTTTCGTACATCGTCGAATCGGAGCTGGAATCTGAAATCATTGACGATTCATCGACTATGAAAATCGTGTTTTTGTGCTTGTTTTGCTGCGTTGTGAAGCTTACGCCTCCGCCTTTTGTCTTTGGGTAATAAATCTTTTTATGGATTGTATGCGCTGGTTTTTGGGAATAATTGGCGATGACTTTTGCAGCGCGACCTGTTGGCGCCAGAAGCACATATTTTTTATTTATTTCTGTAAGATTATTGACTATCGTGGAAATTACTGTGGTTTTTCCGGTTCCGGCGTAGCCTTTTAAAACGAAGATTTCGTCTTGTTTTGTATTGGTTAAAAATTCTGCGATTTTCTGGAAAAAAATGTCCTGCTTTAATGTGGGATTGAAGGGGAATTTTGTTTTTAAGGTTTTGTAGAAAAGTGCGGAATTCATTTGGATTTTATTTGGTACAAAGTTATACTTTTTTAATTGATTGCGGATTTAAACGCAAAGTTTGGAAGTTTTTCGCAAAGTTAAAAAAAGCTTTTTCGTAATTTTACTTTGCGAAACTTTGCGAAAACCTTTTTAAACTTTGCGTTAGAAAAATAACTTATAATTTCTCTCAAACAATTAAACTTTTAAACAATTAAACTTCTCGCTCTTATTTTTTGTAAGTTTGCGAACATCAGTAAAAATCAATGTCGGTTAACCAAAACATAACAGAAAAAACATATAGAAAATTGGCTATTCAAGTATCTTTGAGTGGTTTCAAGTTCTGTGCTTTTGATACTTTGAACAATGTGGTTTTATTTGTGAAAACGGTTGATTTTAACGATTTTCCGAAGTCGAATAAAGTGGAAGACCATTTTTGGAAGGCTTTTGTGGAAGACCGAGATTTGACTAAATCGTATGACGAAGTTGTGGTAATTCACGAAAATAATCTGTCGAGTTTTGTGCCAAGCGCGCTGTTTGACGAGAATTATTTGGGAAGTTATTTGCAATATAACACCAAGGTTTTTGAGACAGATTTCTTTGCTTTTGATGAGCTTTCGACTTTTGAAATGGCAAATGTTTATATTCCGTATGTGAATGTCAACAATTATTTGCTGGACCAATTTGAGTCTTTTGATTACAAACACGTGAACAGCATTTTGGTTTCAAAGCTTTTGGAAGCGTCAAAAAATGTGGAGGAAAAACAGGTTTTTGTGCATTTGGGCAACGGTCATTTTGAGATTGTAATTGTAGAAAATCAGAAGCTTTTGCTGTTCAATTCATTTGATTTTGCCACAAAAGAGGATTTTATCTATTATATTCTTTTTACGGCAGAACAGCTGAAATTGAATCCGGAAACGTTCAAATTGCAACTTTTGGGCGATATCTATGGAGAAAGCGATTTCTTTAAAATTGCCTATAAATACATCAGAAACGTTTCGCTGATGGGCGTTTACCAGACTCAGAAACACAACGATTTTTCTACCGAAGAAAATTTAAAGCATTTTATTTTATTCAATTCATAAATGAGAATTATATCCGGAAAATATAAAGGCAGGAGAATTTCTCCGCCTAAAGGTCTGCCTGTTCGTCCCACCACAGATATGAGCAAGGAAGCGCTGTTCAACGTTTTGAACAATTATTTTAATTTTAGCGGATTAAAAGTTTTGGATTTGTTTGCCGGAACTGGAAATATCAGTTATGAATTTGCCTCGCGCGGAAGCGAAAATATCACGAGTGTTGACGGCGATTTTGGTTGCGTGAAATTTATCAAACAGACCGCCGACGAATTTGATTTCAATATCGCCGGAATAAAAAGCGACGTTTTTAAATTTATCGAGAAGAACAAAAGTTCGTATGATATTATTTTTGCCGACCCGCCTTATAATTTAGACCAAAAGACTTTTGAGAAATTAGTTGAATTGATTTTTGCAAACGAACTTTTACAGGAAGACGGAATGATGGTTATTGAACATTCAAAATATACAAAATTGGACCACATGATTAATTTTTCATTTAAGAAAAGCTACGGCGGTTCGATTTTTTCTTTCTTTGAAATTAACGGAGAAAGTGAAGAAGAAGTAAAAAACGAAGTGGACGGAACTGAGGAAGGTTAAATTTTCACCGCAGATTCGCAGATTAAAAATTTAAAGCCACTGATTAAGTGGCTTTTTTTTGCCACGAATTCACGAATGATTGTCTACAATACTATAGAAATTCGTGAATTCGTGGCAAATTTTCTGTTCGCTTTTTTGATGATTATTTTATTCTATCTGAATTCTCATTGATTTCTTTTTCTTTAAAAATCGATTCTTTTAATTTCCCGAAAGTGTATTTCAAGGCGATTGAAAACTCATAGTTGTCAACGATAAAAATGGCTCTTGAATTCACATTATTGACTTCAAAGTTTTCTTTGTAAATGTTGTTTTTAAAAATGTTGTTGTAACTCAAAGTACACGACAGATTTTTATAGGTTTTGGAAATTGCTCCGTCAAGATTGAAGATTGCATTTCTTTGAAAAACACCTTCATTTCTAGTCGAAAGTCCCCAACCGATTAAAGAAATTGTCCAATCTTTTTTTAAATTAAAAGTCTGATTGGAGTAATAATAAATATACGGTTTTGAGTCGCCAATAGCCGCCGATTTATCTTCAATTTTATTCAAAATAAAACTCAAAGTATTCAAAGAACTCCAAAACTGATGACTGAACGGAAGCGAAAATTCTAAATTATATCCTGTTTCTTTGTCAAAATTTTCGGGTCTGTAAATCAAGATATTTTCGGCTTCATTAAATTGAAAACCATAATTCATCGCATTTTTATTGTTGTAATAAATCAACTTAACCGATTTGTCTTTGTACTGAAAATTTGCCGAAATTTCATCAGAAGTCGATGGATTCAAATTAACATTACTCGAAAAAATAAAATAAGGATTGATATAAGTTTGACCGTGGCTTGTTTCTGAATAATTTGGTCTAGAAATATTTTTGGCATAATTAAAAGTCAATGTTTTCGTGCTGTCAATTGGGATTTCAATCTGAGCTTTTGGAAAGAAATTTGTGTAGTTTTTAGCTACAGAAGCAGATGATTCATCAGCATATTTTCCTTTGATGTTTGTATTTTCGATACGAAGTCCGAATAGCCAAGAAAACTTCTTTATCGTTCCAGAAAGTTGCGTGTAAGCCGAAGCATTTTTCTCCTTTAAATTATATTTTGAATCTGAATTTGTGTTTTCTTCAAAGTTTTGCAATTGCAAATTTGAGTTCGCATTTGCTGACGAATAGATTCCGCCTAGCTCCCACTTCATTTCGTTTTGAAACTTTTTCTCGAAATCAATTCGTCCTGAAAAAACGTCGACTTTAAAATCTTGATTTATTTTTTGGAATGGCTGAAAATTAGTTTCATTATAATTATTCGAAGAATTAATTATCGAACCTGTATTGTAATTCGAATATTGCAAACCACCGAAAAAGCCTGAACTTTCGTTAATTTTCATATTATAATTAAGGAAGGAATTAATAAAATTTCTATCGCCATTTGCAATTCCCAACGTGTTTAAATTAGTCTGTTCGCCGTTTGCGAGATTATTTGTTTTCGTTTTCAAATTGAAATTGTCCTTTTTCATATTCCCATTTATGGAAAAAGAAAACGAATCATTTTCATTAATTGTGTGATAAATGCCACCGCCAAAAACGTAATTATCGCGACTCGTCAAACCTACAACTCTGTAATTTGAAACAATATTATTGCTCGGAATTTCATAATTATTTCCGTTGCTTTCCCAAACATTTAAGGCATTATAATTGAAATTTGCCTTGAATTCGGTCTTTTTTAATTTCAAGCTAGAATTGATTCCGGCATAATTATTAAACCGTTTTTTGAACGAAACCGTTTCTGAAATCACTGTTTGAAAACCTTCTTTTCGATTCAATTTTCTGGTAATCAAAATCACGGCTCTGCCTTCGGCTTCATATTTTGACGACGGATTATTGATGATTTCAATCGACTTAATATCATCAACAGAAAGTGCCAGCAAATCATTCATTTCGATTCGTTGATTGTCCAAATAAAGTAACGGATTTCCTTTTCCAATAACCGAAATGGCTGTTTTATCGGGGCTAATTTGCACTTTCGGAAGCTTTGATAATAAGTCCAAAGTATTTGGAATTGATTTTAAAAACGAATTTGCCACGTCCACTTTCACATTTCCGTTTTTGTATGAAAAAGTTTTGATTTTTCCCTCTACAACAATTTCTTCCATTTGTTGCAAACTGTCGATTTCTTTACCTTGAGAAAATGATTTGGCGCAGAAAAGCAAAAGAACTCCAAGCTTAATTTTTAATTTCATATTATAATTTGTGTAGCCAATTAATCCAATCTTCGGCAATTTTATCCCAGTTATAAATTTCTTGATTTGCAGTTCCGTTCGTGTCTATGGGAAAATAATTGTGTTCTAAATTCAAGTAACTATTGAACAAAATATTTTTCTTTTTCTCCCGAATTGCTTCTATTTGAAACAAATCATTAAACGAAGCCGACCAATCTTTTGTTCCGTAAGAAATCAAAACCGGAATCTCCAAATTCATCAGATTTTCTTTTTGTGGCAATGAAAAACTGAACGTCGTTTTATAAGAATCGCCCGATTGTGAATTAATTTCATTCGGATTTTCAACTACTTTTTTCCAATAATCAATCATGTTATTTCCTTCGTTTACCGAATCTGTATCGAAGCTTCTGCTTTGCGCCAAAATGTTCATTATTCTGCCGTAAGGATTTCCTCCAGAATAAATCAAATGCGTAATTTTCCTATTGATGGAAGCCATTTTTGAGGCAATCGTACTTCCTTCAGAATGTCCAGCGACAATCAGTTTTTTGTTTTTTACCCAACGTTCTTTGGCCAATTGTTTCAATACAAAATTGTTTCTGAACACATAATAATCAAGATAATTTCGTTCTAAATAACCTTTCGGTGGCAATTCTTTTTCCACATCTTTATAATAGCAAAAATTATTTCCGAGCTTCTTTACGTCAGAAATTATTGGAACAAATGGCTTTCCAACAATCACAATATGAAAGTCTTCCAAAAACGGATTTTCATCGAAAGGCAAAGTTCCATACAAACCTTTCTCGTCATATTTTACGACAGGTTGCGGTAAACTTCCTTGACAGAAAAAGAAAATCGGCTTGGCTAATTTCTCCTCTCCTTTTTTAGAAATCACAATAATATCAACCGGTTCGTCCTGATATTTCATCGCTATGTGTTTATAGCCAAAATCTTCAGGAACTTTCTGAGCGTGCGCGTAGATTTTTGAAAATAAAAGCATAAGAATTATAAGTTTTGAGTTATAAATTAGGAGTTGGAGCACATTGAAATTTAATTTTGAAATTATTATGGTTATTATTCATTGCAAAGTTGGATTAAAAACAAACTGCGAAGGTTAATGCTGGGTTAATGCTGAGTTAATGTCTGTTTTTCAGAATAATTCACTTATTTTTGAACTGTAATTCATTGATATGAAACAGAAAATAAATTTATTAATCGGATTTTCAGCGGTCGTTTTGATTGCGCTTTCGGCTATTCAATATTATCTGGTGAAGACGGCTTATGAATACAAAGTCGAGCAGTTTCGTTCAGAAATAAAGGAGAAAATTGCTAAAATCACCAACGATTACAGCGATATCGATTCGACGATTTTCAACAAAAAAGATTTGCTTTACAAGCAATTGGCCGAAAATTATATCCGGGATAAAAAGACACGTTTTCATATAAAAAATCAGTTGCTTCAGAATGAATTTAAAAGCGAATTGACTCGGAAATTGCAAGAAGAATTTGAAAATGAAGTTCCAGATTTGGAGATTGATTTTGCGATTGTTTTGGACAAATTCGTGATTTATGACGCCACAAAAGAAGCCGATACCATCTTTGCAGAAAAACCATTCATCGAAAATAAATTGTATGGAAATTTGGCTTCGCTTGACGATGCTTTTTTGATTCGGAATTATGTGGGAACGACGAGCGGTTCTTTGCAACAAGAACTAAATTCGGATTACAAACTTTTGACGGAAGACACCTTATATGTTTCCATCCAAAACTGGGAAACTATTGTTTTAAAACGAATGACTTTGATTTTGGTTTTCGCTGTTTTTTCGATTTTGACGTTGATTACATTATTCGTAATTGCTTTGAAAGCGTTGATCAAACAGAAAAAAATGAGCGACATCAAAACCGATTTTATCAACAATATTACACACGAATTAAAAACGCCTTTGACTACTTTATCGGTTTCCACAAAGATTTTGGAACGCAAAGATATTCGTGATAATGATGAGAATTTTCAAAATATTTTAGGAACAATCAATCGTCAAAATAATCGACTGCAGAATTTGATTGACCAAGTAATGACGAATTCTTTGGGTTATGAAGAAATTGAATTACACAAAGAAAAAGTGTCAATGCCCGATTTTTTGAATTCGATTATAAGCGATTTTCAATTGGCTTTCCCAAATGTTTCCATTGCAACCGATTTTAATTCAGAAAAAGTAAATCTGAATTTGGATAAATTTCATTTGACAACAGCGATTGCCAATGTTTTGGAAAACGCCGTGAAATATGGTTGCAAGAATATTTATGTAAAAGCGTCGTTGGCGGAAAATCAATTTTCAATCAGCATTTCTGATGATGGAATTGGAATTTCGAAAAGCAAACATCCGTTATTATTTGATAAATTTTACAGAGTCGAACAAGGAAATCTGCACGACGCAAAAGGCTTAGGTTTGGGATTATATTATGTGGACCAAATCATAAAAGCACATCAAGGAACAATAAATGTGATGAGTGATTTGGGCAAAGGTGCTACGTTTGATTTAAGATTTTCAATATAGTTTTTGCCAAAGATTTCAAAGATTAACACAGATTTTAAAAATCCTTTTAATTCTTTAAATCTGTGGCAAAATAATTTTTAAAAAATCCGCAAATCCGCGGTAAAAAAGTTTTTGTGACAATTGTTTTTTGCCACAGATTTCACAGATTCTCACAGATTTAAAATCTTTTATTTCGTTAAATCTGTAGCATAATAATTTAAAAAATCTGCGAATCCGGGGGTAAAAAATAAATTCGTGGATTCGTGGCAAATAAAAAATCCGCAAATCTGCGGTGAAAAAAATATTCGTGGCGACAACAAAAAAAGTACTTTTAGCGGAAGATGATTTTGACTTTGCAATGATTTTGAAGCAATATCTTGACTTGCACAATTTTGAAGCTTTCTGGGCGAAAGATGGAGAACAAGCTTTGGATTTATTCCAAAAAGAAAATTTCAGCATCTGCATTTTTGATGTCATGATGCCAAAAAAAGACGGTTTTACTTTAGCCGAAAAAATCATAAAAATCAATCCCGAGGTTCCATTCGTGTTTTTGACCGCTCGAAAATTAAAAGACGATAAAATCAAAGGTTTAAAATTGGGAGCCGATGATTATATCGTAAAACCTTTTGAAGCCGACGAATTGGTTTTGCGTTTGAGTAACATCCTAAAAAGAAGCGAACAAAAATCTAACGTAATTTCATCGGAAGAAATTTCTATCGGAAATTACACGTTTAATCCGCAACGGCTCGAATTAAAAATCAATAATTCTATCCAAAGAGTTACTGAAAAAGAAGGCTCTTTGATTTTATTTCTTTACAAAAACCGAAACCAGTTGCTGAAACGGGAAGAAATTTTAAAAGCAGTTTGGGGAAGCGACGACTTTTTCTCGGGACGAAGTATGGATGTTTTTATCAGCCGACTACGCAAATATTTTAATGAAGATTCTAGAATTTCGATTGAAAGTATAAGGAATATTGGATTGGAGTTTAAGTTGAAGAATTAATATAATTCTAGTTTTTGAATTTTTTTTGCATTAAAGACCACGCTAACCATATCTTGCTCATCTGACGAATATTCAATTTCTAATTTACCTTCTAAGCTAAAGTCGATATCATCTACATTATATCCTTTATTTAAAACTATTTTTTTAGAGGTAAATTTCGAATCACATTCATTTTGTACAATATCTGTGTAGCCTTTAATGTCTATAATCAATTGATTCGCTTTTTCAAGAAGAATTTGATCGGGCTTAATCTGACTTCCCTCGATCCATAATGAAGTAGAATACTTATTTTCGTTGAAACGATCGGTATAAATGTGCCAATAAAAACATTGATCATCTTTACCAAATTCACAGGTCATCGTGCCAAATTTAGTATGAAAGTCTTTTCTAGTTTTCTTCTTAAATAATGGAAGAATTATTTCTAAAATCATTCCAAATGCACCCATAAAAAATCGTGATTTGTTAAAAAAAATGCAGACCTATAAGCCGGGTTCTGTATCTCTAAAATTAGAAACCCTTATCATTTATCTAGATTCTGAATTGCTCCAGAACTCAATCTACCTACCCTTCGGCAACGGACGAGTAATCCTTAAATGCCGATATACTTGGTATTTCACCGCATAGAGTTTACCTGGTTTCACTACAGCATTACCTGTACATACTTTCTGTTGCACTTGTCCTCCCAAAATTGCTCTCGGTGGCGGGCGTTACCCGCTATGCTACCCTTTGGTGCCCGGACTTTCCTCCCTTCAATAAATTAAACGGCGATAAGGCGGTCTGCGGTGCAAAAGTAACGATTTTTTTTGGGTTGAGGGTGAAAGGTTTTGGGTTTACTTACATTCTGGTTATTAAAACCATTTTACTTTAAGGGTTCTACAATCAAATTCCTTTAAACATCCAACCCTAAACCCTGTAACCCAAAAAAGAAATCATATAAACTCTATTAACATTCTCTTGGCACATCTCAAACCTTATAAATTGTAACTTAGAAATAATAAACTAACTAATTAAAACAAAATATTATGGACCGTCAAATGTATCATTACGCTACTGTTTCCAAAGCTTTGGAGGAGTTGGCAGAAAAAGGATTTACCGTTGATTTCAATTTAGAATCTGATCGAATCAAAGCCTGTGGAGACTGCTTTGAAATCGTTCATATTTACCGTTATGAAGGCGCCACCGATCCTGGTGACGAAGCTACGGTTTATGGAATCAAATCTGATAAAGGAGAAAAAGGAGTTTATGTTTCTGGCGATTTGTCATTTTCAGAAGACGACGCTGCAAAAACATTGCACGAATTGATCATCAAAGGAAGACAGGAACAAAACTAACATGAATCGATTAGAAGCAAAACTCGAAAAAATTGGCAGTGATCCAAAAGTGACCGCCAAAGCTGTTGGCTTGAGATATACCTTGGCCAACGCAAAAGGTTACCATCGCATCAAGAAAGGAAAAAATTTTTCTTATACTGATGAAGATAAAACTCCAGTAAATGATAAGCTGATAATCGAAAGAATAAATAAGCTGGTGATTCCCCCGGCTTGGGAAAACGTATGGATTTGTCCCTATGAAAATGGGCATTTGCAAGTCACCGGAATTGATGCCAAAGGACGAAAACAGTATCGTTATCATCCAAATTGGAACAAAATCCGAAATCAGTCGAAGTTTTATCGATTGAGGCGATTTGCAAATGCCTTACCTATCATAAGAAAGCAAGTCGATAAAGATTTGAACCGAAAGGGATTGCCTTTTGAAAAAGTAGTGGCTTTGGTTGTGAAATTAATCGAAATGACCAATATTAGAATCGGAAATGATGCTTATAAAAAATTATATGGCTCATTCGGATTGACAACTTTACGCGACCGCCACGTAAAATTTGGTAAAAATGCAACGTCTATTTTCTTTGAATTTAAAGGAAAAAAAGGCGTGCAACACAAAATTAATTTGCAAAGCAGAAAATTGGTCAACTTGGTCAAAAAGTGCAAGGAAATTCCGGGTCAGGATTTGTTCCAATATTATGATGACGACGGAAAAAGGCACACGATTGGTTCGGGCGATATCAACAATTATTTAAAGGAAATTACGCACGAAGATTTCACGGCAAAAGACTTTAGAGTTTGGGCCGGAAGCGTAAATGCGATGTTTGCTTTTCAGGAAATTGGACAATTCGAAAGCCAAACCGAATGCAAAAGAAAAATTGTGGAAGTCATTGATCAAGTCGCTTCAAAACTAGGAAACACAAGAACTGTTTGCCGAAAATATTATGTGCATCCAACAGTTATTGCGTCTTATGAAAAAGGAACAATCAACAATTATAAAATCAAAGCCAACATCAAAAACAATAAATTAAATCCCGAAGAAGAAGCGTTGGTTCGCCTTTTAAAGAAAGAAACAATTGCGGAAGTTTTGGGATAATTTACACCTTAATATATGAAGAAATTTTCACTGCTTTTAATCGGAATTTGTCTGGCTTCTTGTTCAGATAAAAAGACAACTTTAGAAACTGAAAATGACGCTGTTTCTACGGATACAATTAAATACGTTCCTCCGAAAGTTACAGAAAATGCTTATGAAATAATTCCGGGTGAACGAATTGGCTTGACCAAATTAGATGAAAATACAGAAACACTTTCAGAACTTGGAAAACCAGATTTCTCAGATTCGGCAATGGGAAAATCGTGGGCAACGTGGATTTCAAAAGACGATGAGAACAACGAATTAAACATTTATTCTACTTATAAAGATTCAAAAATGAAGGAAAAAGTGGTTCGTCAAATCAGAATTACTTCTTCAAAATTTAAAACTCCAAACGAAATTTCTACCGGAAAATCACTTCAAGAAATCCAAAAAGCTTTTTCTGACATCAAACTTGTTGCAAAATATACCGATGAGAAAACTAAAAATCTTGTAGAAATTTATGATTCTGAAACCAATGGAATTGCCTTTGAATTTACTCAAAACGGATGTGCTGCGATTATTGTTCACACAAAAGGCAAAAAAGTTACCGACGAATACATCACGCTTCATCCAAATATGGAGAAATTCTAGACGCTAAAAACAAATTGTTTATAACTAAAATGTAATTTTTCAACCCTATTTTTTTACATCTTTAATTAAAAAACTATATTTGTCGTCGAGTAAAAATCTATGGAACATTTCGTTGTATCAGCCCGCAAATATCGTCCGCAAACATTTAAAGATGTTGTCGGCCAGCAAGCTATTACAAATACTTTATTGAATGCCATAGAAAACAATCATCTCGCTCAAGCCTTGTTATTTACGGGTCCGCGTGGTGTTGGAAAGACAACTTGTGCCAGAATCTTGGCTCGAAAAATCAACCAAGAAGGTTATGACGACCCGACAGAAGATTTTGCTTTCAACGTTTTTGAATTAGATGCCGCGTCAAATAACTCGGTTGATGATATCAGAAGTTTAATTGACCAAGTTCGAATCCCACCCCAAACTGGGCAATACAAAGTGTATATTATTGACGAGGTTCACATGCTTTCGCAAGCGGCATTCAATGCGTTTTTGAAAACTTTAGAAGAACCACCGAAACACGCCATTTTTATTTTAGCTACGACAGAAAAGCACAAAATTATTCCTACGATTTTATCGCGTTGTCAAATATTTGATTTCAAGAGAATTACGGTAAAAGACGCTAAAAATCATTTGGCTGACGTTGCAAAAAGTGAAGGAATTACCGCTGAAGACGATGCTTTGCACATTATCGCTCAAAAAGCGGATGGCGCCATGCGTGATGCTTTGTCGATTTTTGATAGAGTCGTGAGTTTTTCAGGAAACAACCTTACGCGTCAAGCAGTTACAGAAAATTTAAACGTATTAGATTACGAAACATACATTAATGTAACCGATTTGATTTTGGAAAATAAAATTCCAGAATTGTTAATTGCTTACAATGAAATCTTGGCAAAAGGTTTCGACGGACATCATTTTATTGCCGGTTTGGCTTCTCATTTTAGAGATTTATTGGTTTCAAAAACGCCAAGCACTTTGGTTTTATTGGAAGCTGGCGAACAAGCGCAAAAAATGTATGGAATGCAATCCCAAAAAGCATCGCAAGATTTTCTTTTAAAAGGAATTGACTTGGCAAACGACTGTGATTTGAAATTCAAATCGAGCCAAAACCAACGACTTCTTGTGGAACTTTGCTTGATGCAATTGGCCTCTATCACTTTTGATGGAGAAAAAAAAAAGTTGACGGATATATAATTCCGCCTAATCATTTTTACGGAAGAGTTTTAGAAATTCCGGTAAAATCTCCTGAAATCATTCACGTTGAAACTGTTGCGGTAACTCCGGAAGTTGCTGTTGTGGAAGAAAGACAACCTGAAAAAGAAATTTCTGCTTCTACTCCAACTCCAAAAATTGAAACTCCGATTGATTCAAATGTGCCAAAAGTTTCGGCTTTATCACTTTCGAGTATTCGTGCCAAACGTGAATTGGAAAAAGCCAATAGTTCGATAGTTAGAAATGTTGCCGATTTGCCTAAAGAAGCGTTCACGCACACCGATATGCTTTTGCATTGGAACAAATATGCACAACGTTTGGGCGACAAAGGTTATAAAATCATGGAGTCGCTTCTGCTGATCAATGAGCCAAAATTAAACGGAACAATGATTATTCACGAGCTTCCAAATGAAGGTTCGAAGATAGATTTTGATTCTGAAAAGCACGATTTATTGGGTTATTTGAGAGGAAAACTACATAATCACGACATTCAAATTGATGTGGTTGTGAATGAAACTGTTGAGAATAAATTTGCCTTTTTACCGCAAGATAAATACAATCGTCTTAATGAAATAAATCCTGCTTTGGATGTTTTGAGACGAACTTTTGACTTGGAATTTTAAATCATTCCTTCGTATAATTTGAAGTTCCGTTGATAGAAACGGTTTCGCCTAAAAAGTGTGGCTGGCGATTTCTTGCAACATCCAAAACTGATTTGGCAATTGAAAAATATTCCCTAAAAGAATAATATTTGTAACCTTTATATTCGCCGTTATTTGCCGAATATCCATAGGATTTTATTCCCAATTTCTCTCCAATATAAATACATCGGTTCAAGTGATATTGCTGCGTGACTAAAATTGCAGTATCAACTTTGAAGATTTCTTTGGCGCGATACATCGTGGAATAACTGTCGAAACCAGCATAATCAATATAGATTTTTGTGGTGTCAATGCCTTTTTCAAAACAATATAATTTCATCACGGTTAGTTCGTCATGCGCGTCGTTTCCGTTATCGCCAGAAAGCAACAATTTTTGAACTTTATTGTTTTTGTATAAAGAAATTCCGGCGTCAAGTCTATCTTTCAGGTATCTTCCGGGTTTATTGTCTTTAATTCCTGCTCCAAAAATTATGGCAACATTTGTTTTTGGCAAATAACTTTGGTCTTCAAAAATCAATTTGTCAGTTTTTGAATCTACATATATATTTGTGGCGATTACAGCTATAATTCCAATTAAGGAAAGAATCAAAATTGGTTTTATAAATTTTTTAAAGACTTTTAATTTCATTTATTTTAAGGAGTATGAATTTGACTATCAATGTTCTGTTTGTTTCCAAAGTTATCAAATGCGTTGGGATTTCCAATGGCAATATTAGAAAATACAATTCCAAATAATCCTGCAAATGCTAAAAATAATTGTGGAAATAAAATTGCCTTTTGCAATAACGACGGCCCTTTTCGAATGGAAATAAATAAGTCTTTTGTATTTGATTCTGAAAATAATCCATTGGGAATAATTGCTTCTTCAAATTTTCTTCGAATTTTGCTCAAAGTAAATTCTCCTTCTACAATTTCAATTGCATATTTTCCAGGCGTTTCGATTTCGAAACCAAATTTTTCCACTCTTCCGCCATCAAAATTATTTGACCTTACTGCAAAAAAAGAGGAATTAATAATCGGAATTTCTATGGACGAACTTGCACTTTTAATTTTTGGAATCCATTTTGTAGGAAGCAGACGAAAATTTTTTGCATGAATATAAATTGCGTGATAGCCTACATTTTCGATTGTAAATTCAGCCTCTTGTTGAGAAAAAGGAAACTTGACAATTTCTTTGGAAGAAAACATTTTTATCCAAGCTTTTATTCCGAAAATTAGAAATGCAATTGCGACTATCAATAAAAGAAATGCGTAAGTTCTTGTCATAATTATTTCTCGCAATACGTTCCTACTTCGCCAGTTTTCAAACTTTTTATAGTCAAAATTCTGTCGCCAGCCCAAAATCTGTTTTCTAAATCTACAACAACGCCAACAGGAGTTTGACCTGCAAAAATAGTATCGTTTCTAAAATTATTATCTTCTTTTGAAAGATGAAAAGCATCACCGATAACTGGATTTTCACCGCAGACTTTCCAGAAACTATCTGGATTGTTCAATGGCGATTTATTTGGAAAAATGTAAAGCAAAATCAAAACTACAATCAAAATTGAAATCCCAATCACGCTGTATTTTATATTCTTGTTTTTCATCTTCCAAAAAAATTTAAATTATATTTTTCCGTAATACAAAGCTTTTACGATTCCGTCTGAAAGTCCAATTTTTGGAACATAAATATTTCTGGCGCCACTCCATTTCATTGCATTTAAATACACTTTTAATGCCGGAATAATTACGTCAGCGCGATCAGCGTTTAAGCCTAATTCAGAAATTCTCTGTTCATAAGAAAGGTTATTCAACGCCGTAAATTGGGCGTTCAAATACATATAAGACAATGGTTTTTCATTCAATTTTCCAGACATTTTGAAAAGTTTATTGATGTTTCCACCTGAACCAATCATATTTAGATTTTCATAATCTTCGGTAATATTTTTAATCCATTTTTCAATTTCCTGCCAAACGATTTCGCTGACCATATTATTTAAAAGACGAACAGTACCGACTTTGAATGATTTTGAAGCCACGATTTTCCCTTCGGAGAAAAGTGAAAATTCTGTGCTTCCGCCGCCAACATCTACGTATAAATAAGTTTGATCCGTTTTTAATAAATGATGCAAATCTGTGGAAGCGATAATGGCCGCTTCTTTTTTTCCATCGATAATTTCAATTTTTATGTCGGCTTTTTTCTTGATTAATTCCACAACTTCCTTTCCGTTGTACGCTTCGCGCATTGCTGAAGTCGCGCAAGCCATGTATTTTTCGACTTTGTGAACTTTCATCAAAAGTTTAAACGCCTTCATCGCATCGACCATTCGTTCGATATTTTCTTCGGTAATTTCGCCTACGGTAAAAGCATCTTGTCCCAACCGAATTGGCACACGAACGAGTGAACTTTTACTGAATTGCGTTTCCTTACCTTTTTGCTCCACAATATTGGAAATCAACAAGCGCATCGCGTTAGATCCGATGTCAATGGCAGCATATTTTTTAATTGTAATCATCTTTTTTAAGCCAAGAGTAAATGCCAAAAGGCAAAATTTTACTCAGGAATTTTAATATTTATATTTTATCAGCTTTGCCTTTTGGCTTTTTACTAATGTCTTTTTTACAAAATTTCGTCAACTATTACCGTCAATTTATCTCTATAATAATTGTAAGTTTCCAGTTGTGCGCGGAAACTCGGATTGTCTTTTCTCATTCTGTATTGATTGTCTAACTTTTCAGAGTGAAGGCGAACTTTTACGTTTCCTTTCCAACCAATATTAAAGGTGTCGATCAACTCTTTCTTAATTTCATCGTCATAAATTGGGCAAGTCACTTCCACTCTTCCGTCTAAATTTCTGGTCATAAAATCTGCCGAAGAAATATAAACTTCTGGGTCGCCATCATTTCCAAAAATATAAACGCGAGAATGTTCTAAATAATTATCAACTATGGAAATCGCTTCAATATTTTCAGACATTCCGGGAACGCCAGGAATTAACGAACAAATTCCACGAATAATCAACCTGATTTTTACACCAGCGCGACTTGCGTCATACAATTTATCGATCATTTCATAATCTGACAAGCTGTTCATTTTCAAACTAATACTGGCTCTTTTTCCTTCTAAAGCATTGCTGATTTCTCTATCAATCAACTTTTCAAAACGCGTTCTCGTGTAATGTGGAGAAACGATCAAGTGCTTGTAACGATGAATTCTGTAATTGATATCAAAGAAATCAAAAATCTTGGCGACGTCTTTTAAAATTTTTGAATGGCTTGTAAAAAGTGTCACATCGGTGTACACTTTTGCTGTTGATTCGTTGAAATTTCCGGTAGAAATTAGTCCGTATCGTTTTACTTTTCCATCTTCAAGACGTTCGATTACGCAGATTTTACTGTGCACTTTTAAGCCTTTAATTCCGAAAATCAATTCAATTCCTTCGGTTTGCATTTGTTCCGCATACGAAATATTGCTTGCTTCGTCAAAACGCGCTTGCAATTCGATTTGAACGGTAACTTTTTTTCCGTTTTTAGCAGCATTGATCAAAGAACTGATGATTTGTGAGTTCTTGGCCAAACGATATAATGTGATTTTAATCGAAACAACTTTTGGATCTAAAGCCGCTTCCCTTAAAAATTTCACCAAATATGAAAAAGACTGATATGGCGCGTTTACCAAATAATCTTTTTGAGCGATTTTCTCGAGCATACTTCCTTCCAAACTCAATCCGTCGACCGGAAGCGGAATATTCGATTGGTATAATAAATCATATCTTCCGAGGTTTGGAAAATCCATATAATCACGACGATTATGATATCTTCCGCCAGGAATGATACTGTCGGTGGAATCAATCCCCATCTTATTTAGGAAGAACTTCAGCGTGTCTTTTTCAATAGATTGGTCATAAACAAAACGCACCGGCTCGCCAATTCTTCGGTCTTTTACGCTTGACGAAATTTTTTCCATCAAACTTTTACTTAAGTCGCTATCAATGTCTAATTGCGCGTCACGAGTGATTTTTATCATGTGAGCAGAAATACTTTGGTAGTCAAAAATATTAAAAATACTGCTCAAATTATATCGAATTACGTCATCTAAAAGAATGATGTATTGCTTATTATTATTAGACGGAAGCACGACAAAACGGTTGATTGTTTTTGGAATTTCAACCACCGCATATCGAATATCTTTTTTTTCTTTTTTGATTTTTAAAACCGTGTCATTGACTACAATTTTCGTTGTAGCTTTTGGTTTTGTCATTACCATTTTCACGGCCAAATATCCAGAAGTATCTTTCAAAAGCGGAAATTCTGCCAAATCATTCAAGATAATTGTGACCAACGCCGGACTTACTTTTTGGATAAAAAAGTCTTTGATAAAATTTTCTTGTTCGCGAGAGATTTCCGTTTCATTGATGATAAAAATGCCTTCTTTTTCAAGTTCGCTTTCAATAATACTAAGGATTCGCAAGCTTTCAGACTGTTGCTGAATCACGATTTCTGTAATATCTTTTACTAATTGTTGCGAAGAAATGCCTCCTAAAACTTTTTCTCCCGAAACTCCAGAATGACTCAAACGACGAATTGCGGCGAATCTCACGCGGAAAAATTCATCTAAATTATTGGAAAAAATTCCTAAAAAACGAAGTCTATCTAAAAGTGGAACAGTGTTATCGGCGGCTTCCTGAAGAACTCTGGCATTAAAAGCTAACCAGCTTTTTTCTCGGTCAATATAGCGGTATTCAATCGGTTCAATCATATTTTTAAATCTCTTGGAAAAATCACTTTTTGCGTTTTGCCTTTATCGATTGTCTCCCAGTTTTTGGAATCAAAATTTATAGATACGAATCCAGAAGTGGGAACATTATCGATAAAAACATTTCCAAATTTATTAACAAAATTCGTTATAGCATCATTATGACCGAAAAGAATAACATTATCGTAATCATTATTGCAAGATTTGACGATTTTTTCGAGCTGTCTGTCATCAAAAGTGTATAATTCATCCTTAAAAATGATGCTTTCAACAGGACAAGAAAGATTTTGGGCAAAAATCATTGCGGTTTCTGAAGCTCGTTTTGCAGTACTGCTCCAGATTATAAATGTTCTTGGGAGGTGTTCGTCTATTGAAGTTGAAACAAGGTGCGCGTCTTGCATTCCTCGATTAGCTAATGGTCTGTCTTTGTCTAGAAGTGGGGCATTCCAGCTTGATTTTGCATGTCTTATTAAAATCAGATTTTTCATAAAAAAACTTTTAATTAAATGAATTCACTTCTATTGATACCAACAAATTACAAAAAAAAAGTTTACTTCATAGAGAATTTTTGCACTTTTATCGAATAATTAGGAGTAAATTATTTGTCAAATATTTTTTGGTATACATTCGCCGTGTAGTTCAAAAATTGACGCTACAAATTAAAATTTCAAGACGTTTTTTTTTCTAGAAAAATAAATACCATAATAGATTTTTCTCGTAAATAAAAATGTACTCAAATCACTTCCCTCAAAATCTTTTCGATTTTTGTGATTGAAATTGCTTTGTAAGAATTTGAACATTCTTCAAACTTTTGCGATTTCAACAATCAAAACTTAAATTATAGTTATTGAAAGACTCTAAATCATGAAGATAAAGCACTTCAACGACTATTTATGCTATTCAAAGGAAAAATTATTTTTCTTGGTGCAGAGGTTATAATTTTACCCAATAAAGTAATTCCCTCGCTTGTGTTATACAAGTTTTGCTTTAACATTTTTACCACAAATATATTCTATATGAAAAATTTTGCAATGCAAAAAAAACTCAAAATTTCCACCATTTTGACGTTTGTTATTATGTTTTTATGTTTTTCAACCAAAGGTTTTGCTCAAGAAAACATGGTTTTTGACTACAAATCTCTTTTGACAAAAACACAGGACAAAGAGCGTAAAAATGATTTAATGAAAATGCAAAGTTTGGCTACCGATCTTCTTCCATCGATTTCTATTGTGGATGGAAAGGTGCAACGATTTGGCGATTCTGATGCAATTTCGATAGAAACTGACGCGAAATCTTTTTCTGATATTAAAAATCTAAAAGGCTTAACTGCGGATGTTAAAATATTAAAAATCAAGCTGAATTCTTCAAGCGATTTGAGTTCTAAATTTGATTTAGAGTCATTGAAAAATATTGAAAGCCTTGAATATGTTTACATTGTCTGCCCGTTTGATGCCACGGCTTCACAGGTTTCAAATCTTTTGACCGGAACAAATAATAATGTAACTGTAATTTATACTGCCTCACTTCCTAGATAGGAAGTTAAAATTCTAAACGTTTCCCTAATGAAAAATATTTACACTACGTCACTTAACAATTCAAAGCTACTTTTCGTTGCTCTAACATTGTTAATAATTGGAAATTTTTCTGCCATTGCACAGGTAAAAAGGCCTTTCAAGCAAAGAACTTCAAGCTATTCTCCTACAAAAACAATTTATAATGTTAAGGGAGATTTTGCTATGATTGGAAATACCAACCTTACATTGCAAACTTATAACGACAATAGTACGAACAACTATGTCAACATGAAATATGTGGATATTGATGGCGTAAGTAGCACTTTCAATTCGTCTTCAGCAGATTTAAATTTTTCAACTGAAAACGGTGCGGTTCCAAGTTGCTCAAATATCGTATTTGCAGGATTATATTGGACAGGAAGATCGTCTGATGCAGCTACAAGTCCGATGACTTTTTCTGTTACAAAAAATAATGTTCAAAAAAGTTTTGACAAAAGAAAAATTTCTATAAAAGGACCTGCATCAAGCGGTTATACCCAAATTACTGCTAACAATAACGATATTTACTACCCAGAAACTACAGACGGATTTATGTATTCTGCTTTTGCTGAAGTAACTGATTACGTGAAATTAAACGGAATTGGTTCTTACACAGTTGCAGACATTGCATTAGTAGAGGGCGACGGTGGCGACACTGGTTTTTATGGAGGATGGAGCTTAGTTGTAGTTTATGAAAACTCTAAAATGAAATTTAGAGATATTACTGTTTTTGACGGACATGCTTATATTGCTGGAGGCGTTGGAAATTTCCAATTGCCTATTTCTGGTTTCAATGCCGTTCAATCTGGACAAGTAAATATGAAACTTGGTGTAATGGCTGGCGAAGGTGACCGACCAATTCAAGGAGATTATCTTCAAATTCAGAAAAAAAATACAAATGATTATTTGGCCTTGAGTCACGCAAATAATGCTACAAACAACTTCTTTAACTCTTCAATTTATACCGGCGGAAATAATCGAAATCCAAATTTACTGAATAATACAGGACTTGATATTAGCGTTTTCGATATTCCAAACTCTAATAATTCAGTAATTGACAACAACCAAACTTCTACAAATTTTAGGTATGGATCTACTCAAGATACTTACGTGATTTTTGCCACGGTTATGGCTGTTGACGCTTATATTCCTCAGATTGAAGGTATATTAACTGTAGAGACGGTAAATAACGTTGCCGTTACATCGCAAACTCCAACGGCTCTTCCTGGCCAGGAAATTGGATATAATGTCAATATTAAAAATTTAGGTACAGAAGCTTTAAACAACACTAAAATAATTATTCCAGTTCCTTTTAATGCAACATATGTTACTGGCAGCGCGATTGGAAATATATTGTTTTCACCGCTTCCAACGCCAAATAATGTTTATTTTGACGCAAATCTTGGAGCAAATGGTTCAGTAGTTTGGGATTTAGGTACGTTGCCACTTCCTTCAGATCCAAGTACTTTATTGGGTACTTTAAAATTTAAGTTCAAAACTACAACTGACTGTTCTATCTTAGTGAACACAAGTTGTGCCAACGGAATTTTGGTATACGGTTCAACGACAGGTGTTGGCGCAACAACCAATACGATCATAAAAGATCAGCCATTAATCAGAGGTTACAATACCAATGGTCAATGTGCCGGCGAACCAATTGCAGTTCCATTAACAGTAAATATTAACGCGACAAATTACACCGCACAAAACTGTTCAACAACTTCAACAACCAGAACATTTGCATTTTGTAATGTTGGAAGTTCAATCGCATTGTCACAAATTTCTGGAAGCTTTCCTGCAGGATCGATGTTTTATAATCAATATCCGGTAACAGGAAGTGCGATTCAATATACAACTTCAAATCCTTTTCCTGCGGTTGCTGGTTCATCAATTACCTATTATGCAGTTCCGCAAAATGGAGGAGCTTGTGTTTTTCCATTTAAAATAAATATTTGCAATCCAATTGATGCTGTTGATGACAACATGCCACAAACGTTAGGCATAACTGGAAGTTCAAACATAGGAAACATTTTTGCAAACAACGGAAATGGTGCTGACATGTTAAATGGTTCGCAAGTAGCAATTGGCCTTGTGAATTTGACTGTAACAAATCCTGCGACGCCGCTTTTGCCAGGACTTCCTGTTCCATCAATCAATTTAGCAACAGGAAACGTTAGCGTACCAGTCGGAACTCCTGCCGGTAATTATTTTATTACTTACCAAATTTGTGAAAAAGCAAATCCAACAAACTGCGATACTGCAATTGTAAAAATTCCTGTTTCTATAACGCCAATTGATGCGGTTAATGACCTTATGCCACAAACTGTTGGAGCTGTTGGAAATCCAAATGCAGGCAATATCTTTGCAAATAACGGAAGCGGAATCGACACTTTAAACGGAGTTTTAGCAACGCTTGGTTTAGTAAACCTTTCGGTTATTTCTCCTGCAGTTGCAATTGTTCCGGGTTCACCAGTTCCTTCTGTAAATATTTTAAACGGAACTGTGATTGTCCCTCAAGGAACTCCAGAAGGAAATTATCAGATAACTTATAGAATCTGCGAAAGCTTGAATTCAAATAACTGCGATACCGCGGTGGTTACTATTCCTGTGACTAGCGCTCCAATTGTAGCCCAAAACGATGCGATTCCGTCAACAAACGGCGCAACCGGAAACACAAATGCAGGAAACATTTTTGCTTCTAACGGAAGCGGAATCGACACATTAAACGGAACACAGGTCTTGATTTCTAACGTAAATCTTACAGTTACAACGCCTGCAACGCCAAATACGGCCGGAGCCTTGGTTCCAACGATCGACCTTGCAACCGGAAACGTTGTAATTCCTGCGGGAACCCCAGCCGGAAGCTACACGATCACCTACCAGATCTGCGAAAAACTAAACCCGACGAATTGCGATACCGCAGTAGTGACGATTCCCGTAGCAAAAGCAGTAATCGATGCCCAAAATGATGCGATTCCATCGACAAACGGAGCAACCGGAAGCACGAATGCCGGAAACATTTTCGCCTCTAACGGAAGCGGAATCGACACGTTAAACGGAACACAGGCAACAATCGGACAAGTAAATCTTACAGTTACAACTCCAGCAACGCCGAACACGGCCGGAGCATTGGTTCCGACGATCGACCTTGCAACCGGAAACGTTGTAATTCCTGCGGGAACCCCAGCCGGAAGCTACACGATCACCTACCAGATCTGCGAAAAACTAAACCCGACGAACTGCGATACGGCGGTAGTTACGATTCCCGTAGCAAAAGCAGCAATCGACGCTGTCAACGATGCAATTCCATCAACAAACGGAGCTACGGGAAACACAAATGCAGGAAACATCTTCGCTAATAACGGAAGCGGAATCGACACATTAAACGGTGCCCAGGTTCTTATCGGAAACGTAAATCTTTCGGTTACGACTCCTGCAACGCCGAACACGGCCGGAGCATTGGTTCCAACGATCGACCTTGCAACCGGAAACGTTGTAATTCCTGCGGGAACCCCAGCCGGAAGCTACACGATCACCTACCAGATCTGCGAAAAACTAAACCCGACGAACTGCGATACGGCAGTAGTGACGATTCCCGTAGCAAAAGCAGTTATCGATGCCCAAAACGACACGATTCCATCGACAAACGGCGCAACCGGAAGCACGAATGCCGGAAACATCTTCGCCTCTAACGGAAGCGGAATCGACACATTAAACGGAACACAGGCAACAATCGGACAAGTAAATCTTTCGGTAACCGCTCCTGCAACGCCAAACACGGCCGGAGCCTTGGTTCCAACGATCGACNTTGGTTCCAACGATCGACCTTGCAACCGGAAACGTTGTAATTCCTGCGGGAACCCCAGCCGGAAGCTACACGATCACCTACCAGATCTGCGAAAAACTAAACCCGACGAACTGCGATACGGCAGTAGTTACGATTCCCGTAGCAAAAGCAGTAATCGACGCTGTCAACGACACGATTCCGTCAACAAACGGCGCAACCGGAAACACGAATGCCGGAAACATCTTCGCCTCTAACGGAAGCGGAATCGACACGTTAAACGGAACACAGGCAACAATCGGACAAGTAAATCTTTCGGTAACCGCTCCTGCAACGCCAAACACGGCCGGAGCCTTGGTTCCAACAATCGACCTTGCAACCGGAAACGTAATAATTCCTGCGGGAACCCCAGCCGGAAGCTATACGATCACCTACCAGATCTGCGAAAAATTAAACCCGACGAATTGCGATACGGCAATAGTTACGATTCCTGTTACAAAAGCATTAATCGACGCCCAAAACGATGCGATTCCATCGACAAACGGCGCAACCGGAAGCACGAATGCCGGAAACATCTTCGCTTCTAACGGAAGCGGAATCGACACTTTGAACGGTGCCCAGGTTCTTATCGGAAACGTAAATCTTACAGTTACGACTCCTGCAACACCGAACACGGCAGGAGCATTGGTTCCGACGATCGACCTTGCAACCGGAAACGTAGTAATTCCTGCGGGAACCCCAGCCGGAAATTATACGATCACCTACCAGATCTGCGAAAAACTAAACCCGACGAACTGCGATACGGCGGTGGTAACGATTCCTGTGACAAAAGCAGTAATCGACGCTGTCAACGACACGATTCCATCAACAAACGGAGCAACCGGAAGCACGAATGCCGGAAACATTTTCGCCTCTAACGGAAGCGGAATCGACACATTAAATGGCGCCCAAGTTCTTATCGGAAACGTAAATCTTACAGTTACAGCTCCTGCAACGCCAAACACGGCCGGAGCATTGGTTCCGACAATCGACCTTGCAACCGGAAACGTAGTGATTCCTGCGGGAACCCCTGCCGGAAGCTACACGATCACCTACCAGATCTGCGAAAAACTAAACCCGACGAACTGCGATACGGCAATAGTTACGATTCCTGTTGCAAAAGCAGCAATCGACGCCCAAAACGATGCAATTCCATCAACAAACGGCGCAACCGGAAACAACAATGCCGGAAACATTTTCGCCTCTAACGGAAGCGGAATCGACACATTAAACGGAACACAGGCAACAATCGGACAAGTAAATCTTACAGTTACAACTCCTGCAACGCCAAACACGGCCGGAGCATTGGTTCCAACGATCGACCTTGCAACCGGAAACGTAGTGATTCCTGCCGGAACCCCAGCCGGAAGCTACACGATCACCTACCAGATCTGCGAAAAACTAAACCCGACGAACTGCGATACGGCAGTAGTTACGATTCCTGTGACTAGCGCTCCAATTGTAGCCCAAAACGATGCGATTCCATCGACAAACGGCGCAACCGGAAACAACAATGCCGGAAACATTTTCGCCTCTAACGGAAGCGGAATCGACACTTTGAACGGTGCCCAGGTTCTTATCGGAAACGTAAATCTTTCGGTTACGACTCCAGCAACGCCAAATACGGCCGGAGCATTGGTTCCGACGATCGACCTTGCAACCGGAAACGTAACAATTCCTGCGGGAACCCCTGCCGGAAGCTACACGATCACCTACCAGATCTGCGAAAAACTAAACCCGACGAATTGCGATACGGCAGTAGTTACGATTCCCGTAGCAAAAGCAGCAATCGACGCTGTCAACGACACGATTCCATCGACAAACGGCGCAACCGGAAACACAAATGCAGGAAACATCTTCGCTTCTAACGGAAGCGGAATCGACACATTAAACGGTGCCCAGGTTCTTATCGGAAACGTAAATCTTACAGTTACAACTCCTGCAACGCCAAATACGGCCGGAGCATTGGTTCCAACGATCGACCTTGCAACCGGAAACGTAGTGATTCCTGCGGGAACCCCAGCCGGAAGCTACACGATCACCTACCAGATCTGCGAAAAACTAAATCCGACGAACTGCGATACGGCAGTAGTTACGATTCCTGTTGCAAAAGCAGTAATCGATGCCCAAAACGATGCGATTCCATCAACAAACGGAGCAACCGGAAGCACGAATGCCGGAAACATCTTCGCCTCTAACGGAAGCGGAATCGACACGTTAAACGGAACACAGGCAACAATCGGACAAGTAAATCTTACAGTTACAACTCCAGCAACGCCGAACACGGCCGGAGCATTGGTTCCGACGATCGACCTTGCAACCGGAAACGTGGTGATTCCTGCGGGAACCCCAGCCGGAAGCTACACGATGACCTACCAGATCTGCGAAAAACTAAACCCGACAAACTGCGATACGGCAATAGTTACGATTCCTGTATATACTCCTTCCATCAAATTATTGAAAGAAGGAACTTACGTTGATTCTAATCTTCCGGCTGGAGTATCGGTTGGAGATATCATTAATTATACATTTACAGTAATTAACAATGGAACGAGTGCTCTTACAAATATTACGGTAACTGATCCACTTGTAACCGTTATCGGTGGGCCAATTGCTACTTTAGCTGCTGGAGAATCAGATTCAACAACATTCACAGCAACTTATACAGTTACACAGACTGATATCGATGCGGGACAAGTAAACAACCTTGCAATTGCAACAGGAACACCACCTGCTGGTCCTCCAGTTACAGATACTTCATCTGACCCTACTCCATGTGCTACTTGTGAGCCAGTTGTTGGATGTCCTGATTGTACTTCTACTGAGCTTCCATCAAATCCGGGTATCAAAATAACTAAGGATGGGACTTACGTGGACAATAACGGTGATGGAATTACAAATGCTGGAGATACTGTTACATATGCATTTGTGATCACAAACACAGGAAACGTTACTTTAACGAATGTGACTGTGACCGATAATAATGCAGTAGTTTCAGGCGGACCAATTGCAACTCTTGTTGTAGGAGCCACAGATTCAACAACCTTTACTGCTGTTCACACAATTACTCAAGCAGATATAACTGCAGGACAAGTAAATAACTTGGCACTTGCTACGGGCACGACTCCTTCAGGAACACCAGTTACAGATGAATCTTCCGACCCTACTCCTTGTACCACTTGTACTCCTTCTCCTGGATGTTTAGATTGTACAAATACGCCATTGATTAATGCTGTAAATGACTTTTTTAATGCAATTGCTTGTAATGTGAATGGTGTAGCAGGAAATATTTTAGCTAATGATACTTATGGTTCGACTTTCGTTAACACGGATGCTTCTAGCCAAGTAAATTTGACTGTATTATCAGGAACTAATTCTTACATAAACATTAGCTCAACTGGTATTGTAAATATTTCAAGCGGTATTGCTGCAGGTACTTATACTATTACCTACCAAATATGTAGTGCTCTATCTCCAAACGTATGTGACAAAGCAATCGTTACCATAAATATAGTAGATACAACTGCGCCGATGTTTGTTGAAACACTGCCAGCAAATGTTACGGTTGAATGTAATGCGGTTCCAACTGCGCCAACATTGACTGCGACTGACACTTGTGGAAGCGCTACTGTAACTTTTACTACATCGACAACCAACGGAAACTGCCCAGGAAATTACACTATAACTAACACTTGGACTGCAACTGATGCTTCTGGAAACACAACGATTCACGTTCAGACTGTAACTGTTCAGGACACGACGGCTCCGACTTTCACGGAAGCACTTCCAACAGACGTGACGGTAGAATGCTCAGCGGTTCCGACCGCCCCGACATTGACTGCAACCGACAACTGCGGCACTGCGGCGGTTGCCTATTCTGAAACATCTGCAGCAGGAAATTGCGCCGGAAGCTACACATTGACAAGAACATGGACCGCGACAGACCTTTGCGGGCTGACTGCGACTCATATCCAGACAATCACGGTTCAGGACACGACCGCTCCGACTTTCGTGGAAGCTTTACCATCAAACATTACGGTACAATGCTCTGCGGTTCCGACCGCCCCGACCTTGACTGCAACCGACAACTGCGGAACTGCCACAGTTTCTTATTCTGAAACTTCTGCTCCTGGAACATGCGCCGGAAGCTACACATTGACAAGAACATGGACCGCAACAGACCTTTGCGGACTGACTGCAACTCACGTTCAGACAATCACCGTTCAGGACACGACAGCTCCGACTTTCACGGAAGCTTTACCAACTAACGCAACGGTAGAATGCTCAGCGGTTCCGACTGCCCCGACATTGACTGCAACCGACAACTGCGGCACTGCGACAGTTTCTTATTCTGAAACATCTGCGCCAGGAAATTGCGCCGGAAGCTATACCTTGACAAGAACATGGACAGCGACAGACCTTTGCGGGCTGACTGCGACGCATATCCAGACGATTACCGTTCAGGACACGACAGCTCCGACTTTCACGGAAGCACTTCCAGCGAATGTAACGGTAGAATGCTCTGCGGTTCCGACCGCCCCGACATTGACTGCAACCGACAACTGCGGCACTGCTTCGGTTTCTTATTCTGAAACGACTGCTCCTGGAACATGCGCCGGAAGCTACACATTGACAAGAACATGGACCGCAACAGACCTTTGCGGACTGACTGCGACTCACGTTCAGACAATCACCGTTCAGGACACGACAGCTCCGACTTTCACGGAAGCACTTCCAGCGAATGTAACGGCAGAATGCTCTGCGGTTCCGACCGCCCCGACTTTGACTGCGACGGACAACTGCGGCACTGCCACAGTTTCTTATTCTGAAACTTCTGCAGCAGGAACATGCGCCGGAAGCTACACATTGACAAGAACATGGACCGCAACAGACCTTTGCGGACTGACTGCAACTCATATCCAGACAATCACGGTTCAGGACACGACGGCTCCAAGTTTCGTAGAAGCTTTACCAACTAACGCAACGGTTGAATGCTCTGCGGTTCCGACTGCCCCGACATTGACTGCGACGGACAACTGCGGAACTGCCACAGTTTCTTATTCTGAAACGACTGCTCCTGGAACATGCGCCGGAAGCTATACATTGACAAGAACATGGACCGCAACAGACCTTTGCGGGCTGACTGCAACTCATATCCAGACAATCACCGTTCAGGACACGACAGCTCCAAGTTTCGTAGAAGCTTTACCAACTAACGCAACGGTTGAATGCTCGGCAATCCCAACCGACCCTACTTTGACTGCAACCGACAACTGCGGAACTGCCACAGTTTCTTATTCTGAAACTTCTGCTCCTGGAACATGCGCGGGAAGCTATACATTGACAAGAACATGGACCGCAACAGACCTTTGCGGACTGACTGCAACTCACGTTCAGACAATCACCGTTCAGGACACGACAGCTCCAAGTTTCGTAGAAGCTTTACCAACTAACGCAACGGTTGAATGCTCTGCGGTTCCGACTGCCCCGACATTGACTGCGACGGACAACTGCGGAACTGCCACAGTTTCTTATTCTGAAACGACTGCTCCTGGAACATGCGCCGGAAGCTACACATTGACAAGAACATGGACCGCAACAGACCTTTGCGGGCTGACTGCAACTCATATCCAGACAGTCACGGTTCAGGACACGACGGCTCCAAGTTTCGTAGAAGCTTTACCAACTAACGCAACGGTTGAATGCTCGGCAATCCCAACCGCCCCTACTTTGACTGCAACCGACAACTGTGGCACTGCGACGGTTTCTTATTCTGAGACATCTGCAGCAGGAACATGCGCCGGAAGCTACACATTGACAAGAACATGGACGGCAACGGACCTTTGCGGACTGACTGCAACTCACGTTCAGACAATCACCGTTCAGGACACGACAGCTCCGACTTTCACGGAAGCACTTCCAGCGAATGTAACGGTAGAATGCTCTGCGGTTCCGACCGCGCCGACTTTGACTGCGACAGACAACTGCGGAACTGCGACAGTTGCTTATTCTGAAACATCTGCACAAGGAACATGCGCCGGAAGCTACACATTGACAAGAACATGGACCGCGACCGACCTTTGCGGGCTGACTGCGACTCATATCCAGACAATCACCGTTCAGGACACGACGGCTCCGACATTTGTGGAAGCACTTCCAGCGAATGTAACGGCAGAATGCTCAGCTGTTCCGACCGCTCCTATTTTGACTGCGACAGACAACTGCGGAACTGCGACAGTTGCTTATTCTGAAACGACTACAGCCGGAAATTGCGCCGGAAGCTACACATTAACAAGAACATGGACGGCAACAGACCTTTGCGGGCTGACTGCGACTCATATCCAGACAATCACGGTTCAGGACACGACGGCTCCGACTTTTAATATGACTGTTCCGGCTGATGTTACTGTTTCTTGCGGATCAATCCCGGCAGCGGCAACTATGACAGCTGCCGATTCTTGCGGAACTGCAGCAGTTTCTTACAGCGAAACTTCTGCTCCTGGAGCTTGCGTTGGCGATTCGATCATCACGAGAACTTGGACCGCTACTGATTCTTGCGGCAACGCGGCTTCGGTTTCACAAATAATTACGGTGGAAGATAATGTGGCGCCAACGACCAACACGACATTTGATGCAGTATTAAATGTCACGTGTGATTCGATCAACGCAGTACCAGATTTACAATTTGCAGATGCTTGTTCTTCAGTAGAAAACACTACTTTTGACGAGCAAATTACAAACCAGACAGCTTCAGGCTATACCATCATCAGAACTTGGACTGCGACTGACGAATGCGGAAACATAGGAACGGTAAACCAGACGGTTAACGTTGCGATCAGAGTTCCTGTTGAGACGATCCCGAGCGAATTGTGCATCGAAGACCTGTCAATCGACCTGTTCACGCTGCTTGACCCTACTGTTGAACAAAACGGAACCTGGATCGACACGAATAACTCTGGAGGATTGAACGGAAGTACCTTCAACCCCGCCCAAGCTGCTGTCGGGTATTACTTGTTGAGCTATGTGATTCCGGGTGGCGACTGCCCGAGAACTATCGAGATCAATATGAACGTAAATGACGACTGCGTGGTATTGCCGGCCTGTACGATCAACGTGCACAACGCGATGAGCCCTAACAATGACGGAATGAATGACTTCTTCCAGATTGACGGACTTGACTGCTATCCGAATAACTCTGTAGAAATCTACAACCGTTGGGGAGTTCTTGTATTCGATACTGTTGGTTATGACAATAATTCTAAAGTGTTCCGAGGAATTTCTGAAGGAAGGGTAACGGTTAAGCAAGAATCTGAACTGCCAGCCGGAACGTACTTCTACATCCTAAAGTATTCTGATGCTGAAGGAAACAACAAGGAAAAAGCAAGCTACTTATATATTACCAGATAAAAAGTCTAACTTCCGGGAATGCCCGTTCCCGGAACTAAACAAACAAAATAAATGAAAACAAGAATTTTATTTTTCGCCTTGATGCTGTCCAGTTTTGCAGGTTTTGCGCAACAGGATGCCCAATACACGCAATATATGTACAACACTATCAATATAAATCCGGCTTATGCAGGTTCCCGAGGTGTCTTGAGCGTTTTCGGGCTTCACAGAACGCAGTGGGTCGGCCTTGACGGAGCTCCGACAACGAACGCTTTTTCTGTCAACGCGCCGATCAACAACAGCAAGCTCGGAGTCGGGTTGTCTTTCGTAAATGACAGAATCGGCCCGACAGAGGAAAACACGATTTCAGCAGACGTATCATACACGGTGCAGACTTCAGAAACCTACAACCTTTCCTTTGGCATCAAGGGAACTGCGAACCTTTTCAGCTTGGACGTAAACAAATTGAATCCGGCCGATGCCAATGACCCGAGACTTTATAATTTCGATAATAATTTCACGCCGAATGTGGGTGCCGGAGTTTACTTCCACTCTGAAAAGCTTTATGTGGGGCTTTCTGTCCCAAATTTCTTTGAGACGACCAGATACGAAGACAATTCTATTTCGGTGACAAAAGAAAGAATGAACTTTTACCTGATCGGAGGCTATGTTTTTGACTTGAGCCCAAGCATCAAGTTCAAGCCTGCCTTCTTGGCGAAGACAATCGAGGGAGCGCCATTGCAGCTTGACGTTTCAGGAAATTTCCTGATCAACGACAAGTTTACGATCGGTGCGGCCTGGAGATGGAGCGCCGCGGCGAGCTTGATGGCCGGCTTCCAGATCACTGACGGATTATTTGTGGGTTACGGATATGATCTTGAAACTACGAGACTGTCCAGATACAATTCTGGATCGCACGAAATCTTCTTGAGATTCGAGCTTTTCAGCAAATACGACAAAATTACTTCACCAAGATTCTTCTAATTATGAAAATGAAATTTATATATCTGGCATTTATCGGGATCCTCAGCATCAGCGGGTTTTCACAGGAAGCTGCGGTAAGAAAGGGCGATAAAAAATATGAAAAGTATGCTTATATCGATGCCATAAAAACATACGAGCGCGTTGCCGAAAAAGGCTACAAGTCTCCAGAAATGCTTCAGAAACTAGGAAACTCCTATTATTTCAATGCCGATCTGGCCAGCGCCGCAAAATGGTACGGAGAACTTTTTAAAATGACCGAAGATGTTGAGGCAGAATATTTCTACCGCTATTCCCAATCGCTGAAAAGCATCGGGGAATACGACAGGGCGAACCAGATGCTCGAAAAATTCAGCCAGAAATCTGGCGTGGATTCAAGAGCAAAATTATTCGTGGTCCAAAAAAATTACCTGGACCAGATCAAGAAAAATTCTGGAAGGTACAATCTCGAAAACGCCGGAATCAATTCTGCCTATTCTGATTACGGAAGTGCTTTCTACGGAGAAAAAATTGTCTTCGCTTCTGCAAAGGACACCGGAAATTTCTCAAAAAGAAAGCACGCCTGGACCGACCAGTATTTTACAAATATGTATGTTTCCGACCTAAACGCAGACGGAAGCCTGTCGGCGCCGCAGAAATTTGCAAAGAGCCTGAACACAAAATTCCACGAGTCCACTCCTGCTTTTTCGAAAGACGGAAAGACGATGTACTTTACCAGAAACAATTTTGCTGGCGGCAAGAAAGGGAAAAGCTCTGAAAAGATTACGTTCCTTAAAATTTACAAAGCCACTTTGGAGGGAGAAAAATGGACAAGCGTAACAGAACTTCCGTTCAATAACAATGACTACAGCGTGGCGCATCCTGCGTTGAGTCCGAATGGGAAGACGTTGTATTTTGCTTCAGACATGCCGGGAACCTTGGGCGCTTCAGATATATTCAAGGTCGATGTCAATGAAGACGGAAGCTTTGGAAAACCTGTAAATCTAGGTCCAAAAATCAATACGCCGGGAAGAGAAACCTTTCCTTTTATATCTGACGATAACGAGATTTATTTTGCTTCAGACGGCCATCCCGGATTGGGCGGACTCGATGTTTTTGCTGCAAAAATTGAAGGAAATGATTTCAGCGAAATACAAAATATTGGAGAGCCAGCAAACACAAAACTCGATGATTTCGGCTTTTTGATCAATACGAAAACCAAGATTGGGTTCATCAGCTCGAATCGCGAAGGCGGTAACGGAAATGACGACATCTATAAATTTCTGGAAACAAAACCTTTGGAATTTACCTGCAGGCAGTTGCTTTCCGGAATCGTAACCGACGAGGAAACAGGAGCGATTTTAGCAAATGCCAAAGTGACGCTGTTTGACGATAAGTTCAACAAAATTAAGGAAACCACATCTGATGCTTCCGGAAATTATTCGTTTGAAGAAGTGGAATGCGACAGATCTTACTATGTTCGTGGCGAGAAGCCAGAATATGTTACGAAAGAACAAAAGATTTTTATTCCGAAGGAAAGCGGGAAGACGGATTTGCCTGTTGCTCTAGAAAAATTGGTGAAACAGGTAAAAGTCGGTGATGACCTGGCAAAAACTTTCGGGATCAAGATTATCTATTTTGACTTGGACAAATGGGACATACGCCAGGATGCGGCAGTAGATTTGGCCAAAATCGTTGATGTCTTGCAGGAATATCCAACGATGAAAGTTGACGTAAGATCGCACACCGACAGCCGCCAGACGAAAAAATACAACGAGAAACTATCTGACAGAAGAGCAAAATCAACTGTCGAGTGGATGGTTCAGGATGGAATCGACGCTTCAAGGCTGACCGGAAAAGGTTATGGAGAGACACAATTGGTCAACAAATGTGCCGACGGCGTTCAGTGTTCTGAAGAAGAGCATCAGCTGAATAGAAGAAGTGAATTCATAATTACGGCTTTGTAATTAAAATTTTATTATAAAATGAAAAAGCATTCGCTAATTGCGAATGCTTTTTTTTGTTATTTAAATCTTTGTAATATATTTAAAAATATATCCCCATACAAAAATTTTTGCGCGATCGTTTTTTGAATTGTAATCAAAACAAAAGAATCAATTCTTTATACATTTTAACTGGAAACGTGCCGATTAAAATGACCCAAGAAAAATTAAACCCCATCTAATATTAATTATCTAAAAAATTCTCTTTTATAATGTGTGGCAGTCAAAAAATCGAGAGGCAAACTTAAATAACATTTATTTTAAAGACTGTTCAAAAAAAAACTGCATCTAAAATGCAGTCTTTTTTTTGAGCCTGTCATATTATTTTTTAATAAACATATTGGTATAATACTTTCTTCCACTTTCTGGATCAACACTCACTGATATTCCAAAATGTGTAAAATTTCCTTCGATGTTCGCTTTATGTCCTGGACTGTTTAACCAAGCATTTACGGCAGCTTGTGGCGTGTTGTAATTATAAGCTACATTTTCGCTTACTCTTACCGCGCCTAAAACTTGGATTAAATTTTCTGAACGTTCTTCGAATAGATCATGGTTAACTACGTTGTGCTGAATCATATATTCGTTGTGCTCTTGCGACTTGTACGAAATGTGATTAATTGGCAATAAAGCTGGTAAATTCAAAGATTGACGGTGTGCATTGATTAAGTTAAAAAGCTCCAATTCAGAAGCATCATAATCATAATTTTCAACCAAGGAAGTTGAAGTTGCAGTTTGTTTAAGAATTTGTTCGTCAGATTCTGAGTCAGAAGAACAGGAAACCATTGCGAACAATAGAGCCATTGGCAATAATGCTCTGAACATTTTTGCAGTCATAGTTAAGTAGGTTAAGATTTATAAGATCTCGAAAAAGCCTTTGGGAAAACTTTTTCTCGAAATATCATCAAGATTATTTGGGGCACAATCTTTTTGATATTCAATATTACTAAAACATCGTTAAACTGCAAAAAAAAATCGATGAACTACATCATTTTTCTAAAATTAGATGGTTATTCTTACAAATCAAGATGACAATCTGTCCATATTCCACTCAAAACTTTGTAATTGGAACCGAATTCGATCGTGGAGACGATTTGCTCTTCCTTGCCAAAATTCGATCTCAATTGGCTTGATCAAATAACCGCCCCAATATTCTGGACGTTGGATTTCTTTTCCTACAAATTGATCTTCAAGTTGTTGTATTTTATTTTCTAAAATTTCTCTACCAGAAATCACTTCGCTTTGATGAGATGCAACGGCTCCGAGTTGACTTCCTGTTGGTCTGGAATGAAAATAGTCGTCAGAAACTTTTTCAGTGGTTTTTTCGGCAATTCCTTTGATGATAACTTGGCGTTCTGAATTGTGCCAAAAGAAAGAAAGACACACATTTGGATTTTCTGCGATTGCTTTTCCTTTTTCAGATTCATAATTCGTAAAAAATATAAATCCTTCGGAAGTAAATTTTTTTAACAGCACTACTCTATTTTTTGGAAATCCGTCCAAACCAATTGTGGAAATTGTCATGGCATTGATTTCTTCGGAACCGCCGATTTCCTCAGCTTCCTGAAACCATTTTGCAAATAACTCAAAAGGATTTTTTGAAATAGAACTTTCTAAGAGTTCACTTTTTTCGTATGATTTTCTGTAGTTGCTTAAGTCTTTCATTTTTTTGAGTTGCTAAGTTTCTTAGGCGCTGAGGCACTAAGCATTTAAGCAAAGTTACAAAGTTTAAAAATTAAGGCTATGATAAATATCAGTTAAAGTAAAAAACTTACCAATTTAGTGTCTTTAAAACTTAGCGTCTTAAAAAGAAAAACTTTCCCCATCATTTCCCAATAAAACATTTGGGAAAACTGTTTCTGCTTCTTCTTTAAACTTTAAAATTGACTCGTATCGCGTGGAATAATGACCGAGAACTAAATTCTTGGCATTTGCTTTTAAAGCGATTCTTGCAGCTTCTTTTGCCGTGGAATGCATTGTTTTTTCGGCAAGAAGAGCTTCTGTTTCGAGAAAAGTTGACTCGTGATACAAAACATTTACGTCTTGAATCAACGGCAAAATATCTTCGTTATAAATTGTATCTGAACAAAACGCATAACTTTTTGCAGGTTCTGGATCAAAAGTCAAATCAGAATTTGGGATCACGCGCCCATCTTCTAAAGTGATGTCGCCCCCATATTTTATTTTTTGGTAATAAACTTGATCGATTTCATAATTTAAAACTGCGTTGATGTCTAATTTTCGCTCTTTGAATTTTTCTTTGAACAAAAAACCATTCGTATAAATTCGGTGTTTCAACGGAATTGTTTTCACGATCACATTATCATCTTCAAAAACAGTTTCTGATTCCGTTGAAGTCAATTCGTGAAAATATAAATTATAATTGGTCCAAGAATTTGACAATTTTAATTGAAGCGTGATGATTTCTTTGATTCCTTTTGGTCCATAAATATGAAGGTCGGCAACGCGCCCCAAAAGCATATACGTGGAAACCAAGCCCACCAAACCATACATGTGATCGCCGTGAAGATGCGAAATAAAAATGTGGTTAATCTTTGAAAACTTAATTTTATTCTTGCGCAACTGCACCTGAGTTCCTTCGCCACAGTCGATCAAAAACATTCTGTTTCTGATTTCTAAAACCTGTGAAGTTGGATTCGTGATTGTTCTTGGTGTTGCGGCATAACAGCCTAAAATGGTAAGCTTCAAAATAATAATGAGTTATGAATTACAAGTTATGAGTTGAAAATCTAGTTTCTAACTACTCAATTTAAAATACTAAAAACCTAAATCACGTTCAATTTCTTCCATTTCAATAATATCGTGCGCTTCCTGAACTGTTGGCACGACATTCATCTCATCTGGAACTTCATTAAAATCGAAATCTTTGACTACGATTACAAAAGATTTCTTTGCTTTTCTATGTTTGTTTGAAAGCGATAAAAAAGACAAAACATTTTCTAAAGTAACGCTTTTATCTTCTGAAATATCTAAAACCAAATTCTGATTTTTGAAATTTGCGTAGTCTTTTGTTATGTTTTCAAGGAAAGATTTTACGTTTCCTTCAGTTTCTTTTATTGTGGTTGTATGTGATTTTTTTTCTATGTTCATTTTTTAAAGTTTCTAATTACAAAGTATCTAAGTCGCTAAGTTCTCCACTTTTGCCTTTTGCCTAATTTCTCTTGCCTAATTACTGCTTAATCTTTGAAGCCAGTAAGTAAATCACCGCCATTCGAACAGCAACTCCATTTTCCACTTGGTTCAAAATTACAGATTGTTGTGAATCAGCAACGTCAGAAGAAATTTCAACACCACGATTTATCGGACCTGGGTGCATAATCACGATTTCTTTATTTAATGAATCAAGTAACGCTTTGTCCACGCCATATTGCTGTGCATATTCTCTTGTGGAAGGGAAATAATTCACGTCCATTCTTTCATTTTGAACACGAAGCATATTCGCAACATCGCACCATTCTAAAGCTTTTCTCAAGTTTGGTTCCACCGTAACTCCAAGTGATTCGATGTATTTTGGGATCAACGTTTTTGGTCCGCAGACTTTCACTTCAGCGCCTTGCATTTGCAAAGCATAAATATTAGAAAGCGCTACTCTTGAATGCAGAATATCTCCAACGATTACTACTTTTTTTCCGGCAACTTCTCCTAATTTTTCTCTAATTGTAAAAGAATCCAGCAAACCTTGAGTCGGATGTTCGTGTGCTCCGTCACCAGCGTTTACTATACTTGCATTCACATTTTGGGACAAAAAATAAGCCGCACCAGGATTGGAATGTCGCATCACAACCATATCCACTTTCATCGAAAGAATGTTGTTTACGGTATCGATCAAAGTTTCTCCTTTTTTAACCGAAGACTGTGCTGCAGAAAAACTGATTACGTCAGCAGAAAGTCTTTTTTGGGCAAGTTCAAAAGATAATTTTGTTCTCGTACTATTCTCAAAAAATATGTTGGCAATGGTAATATCTCGAAGCGAAGGCACCTTTTTAATCGGGCGATTGATGACTTCCTTAAAATGATCGGCAGTTTCAAAAATAAGGTCAATATCTTGTTTGTTGATATATTTTATTCCTAATAAATGATTTACGCTTAATTCTTTCATTTTTTGTTTAAATGTTAATTTGTAAATCGTTTAATCGTTAGCGTTGCGGTTAAACAAATTAACGATTTAGCGATTAAACGTTTTTAATTCGTTATTAAGTAAACTAAATCTTCGCCTTCTTGCTCTTTCCAGCTCACTTTGACTTTTTCATTATTAATGGAATCGACTTGGCGTCCGCGATAATCGGGCTGAATTGGCAAATGACGGCTAAAACGACGGTCGATTAAAACCAAAAGCTCTATTTCTGAAGGTCTTCCAAAAGATTGAATGGCAGTCAATGCCGAACGAATGCTTCGGCCAGTGTACAAGACGTCATCGATAAAAATGACTTTTTTATTTTCTACCAAGAAATTGATTTGGGTTTTATTGGCTTCCAAAGGCTTTTCGGTTCTTCTAAAATCGTCTCTAAAAAAAGTGATGTCTAAATAACCAAGTGCTATTTTTTCTACCTTATATTCTTGCTCTAAAATTTCTTTAAGACGTTCGGCCAAAAAAACACCACGAGGCTGGATTCCCACAAGAATCGTGTCTGAAAAATCAAGATGTTTTTCAATTAATTGGCAGGCCAAACGATGCAGAATGATATTGACTTCTTTTGAAGTAAGCAATATTTTTTGACTCATAATGAAGTGTTGTGTTTGGTTTGTAAAAGTAGCTAAAAAATGGTTTTGAGAAAAATTAAATGTTGCTTTTGACTTGAAATTATATGTTATTGGAATTATATAATCTAAAAATTAAATCGTGTAATCCTTTTCTTTGTAAAACAAGAGACCTTTATAAAACAAATAATAGAACATTTATAAACCTTTTAAAACCAAAAATTATGAACAAGATACAAAGAATGTGCGTTATTCTTTTGATACTTCTTTCTTTCTCAAGTTGTGAAGTTGTTGAAGGAATTTTTAATTTTGGCGTTGGCGTTGGCGTATTTATTGTAATTGCGGTTCTTGCCATCATCATTTGGATCATCAGCAGATTTAGAAAATAATATAAAAGAAAACCACCAAAAACCAACCAACTCTTTTAAACTAAAAAATCCCGTACTTGATTGTTACGGGATTTTTTTATTTTATAAATTTTGATAATCTGTGTTGCTAAAAGTTTTATTTTGGAACACGGATTCGAGAAATTTGTAAAATTTATTTTTTTATAATATAAAATTACTGCTGATTACTTCATCGATTTGAATTTGGTTCTCGGGTCGCAGATTGAAAGCGAAAAAAATCTGTAGATCTGCGGAAAAAAAATGCCACAAACAAACGTCTGTGGCAAAATATTTTTAAGATCTAAAGAAATTTAAGAATACATTTTCTTTCTCAATTCTTGTACTTTTTCATCATCAAGATAATCGTCAAACGTCATGTATCTGTCAATAGCACCTTTTGGTGTCAATTCAATAATTCTATTTCCCACCGTTTGCGAGAATTCGTGGTCATGAGTTGTGAAAATCACAGAACCCTTGAAATTTTTCAGAGAGTTATTAAAGGCCGTGATCGACTCTAAATCTAAGTGGTTTGTTGGTTCGTCAAGCATTAAAACATTGGCTCTTTCCATCATCATTCTTGAAAGCATACAGCGTACTTTTTCTCCTCCAGATAAAACGCGGCTGGTTTTCAAAGCTTCTTCTCCAGAGAAAATCATTTTCCCCAAAAATCCACGGATGAAAACTTCATCACGCTCTTCTTCGGTTTTTGCATATTGACGCAACCAATCTACCAATGTCAAATCATTTTCAAAAAACGAGTGATTCTCAACAGGTAAATACGCTTGATTTGTGGTAATTCCCCAATCAAAAGTTCCGGCGTCTTGCGTTTGATTTCCGTTTAAGATTTCATAAAAAGCGGTTGTTGCACGAGAATCTTTTGAGAATAAAACGATTTTATCGCCCTTTGCCATGTTCAAATCTACGTCTGTGAACAAAGCTTCTCCGTCAACCGAAGCACTTAATCCAACAACATTTAGGATTTGATCTCCTGCTTCTCTTTCTTGTTCAAAAATAATCGCAGGATAACGACGGCTTGAAGGCTTGATTTCAGAAATATTCAACTTGCTAATCATTTTCTTACGAGAAGTCGCTTGCTTTGATTTCGCTACGTTGGCACTAAAACGACGAATGAATTCTTCCAATTCTTGTTTCTTTTCCTCAGCCTTTTTGTTCTGTTGTGCTCTCTGTTTTGCCGCCAATTGGCTAGACTCATACCAAAAAGTATAGTTTCCAGAATAATGGTTGATTTTGCTGAAATCGATATCTGAAATGTGCGTACAAACTGCATCTAAAAAGTGGCGGTCGTGTGATACAACGATTACTGTATTTTCATAATTGGCAAGGAAATTTTCTAACCAAGCAATGGTTTCAAAATCCAAATCATTCGTCGGCTCATCCATAATCAGAACGTCAGGATTCCCGAAAAGCGCTTGCGCCAAAAGCACACGAACTTTCAGTTTTCCTTCTAAATCGCCCATTAAAGTATAATGATTGTCTTCGGTAATTCCCAAACTTGAAAGCAATGAAGCTGCGTCAGAATCTGCATTCCAACCGTTCATTTCTTCAAATTGAACTTGCAATTCACCGATTCTATCTGCGTTTTCATCAGTATAATCTAAGTAAAGCGCGTCCATTTCTTTTTTAACGGCATACAAAACTTTGTTTCCCATCATCACAGTTTCTAAAACCGTGTGTTCGTCAAACATATTGTGGTTTTGGTTTAAAACCGACATACGTTTTCCTGGTTCCAAGAAAACATGACCAGATGTGGGGTCAAATTCTCCGGCTAATATCTTTAAAAATGTAGATTTTCCAGCACCGTTTGCTCCAATAACTCCATAAATATTTCCGTCGGTAAAGACTGTATTTACTTCGTCAAACAAGATTCTCTTGCCAAACTGTACTGATAAATTATTTACTGTTAACATTGATTGTAATTTTTTATAAAAAGTTTTGCAAAAGTAGAAAATTTAGTGCAATTTTCGGCATTCGATTTGATATAGTTTTGAATCAAAAAGAATTAAAGTATTTGTTCAAATAAAATTCCCCTATTTAATTACATTCTAAATAAATACGCCATTTTACATTTAACTATGCCTTAACAGAGAAATCGTTTTCAACCTAATATTTTTGTTTACTAGATCCAAACTAAATGCACAATTTGAAAGTTATTAAAGTATTATCCTTTTCAATTTTGAACTTGCTACTACTTACTTCTTGCAATAAAAAATTTGATCGTGATGATTATAGCGCCTATTTTGGTGGCGAAGTCACAAATCCTTTGAATCGTTATGTTTTATTTTTGAAGGACAATAAAGTTATAGACACAATTCCGCTTGATAGAAACAATCGTTTTTTTAAGAAATTTGACTCTTTAGCTCCTGGTCTTTATACGTTTAAGCACGAACCAGAATATCAATATGTATACTTCGATAAGAACGACAGTTTGATGGTTCGGATGAATTCAAGCGACTTTGACGAGTCTGTGATTTTCTGTGGAAGAGGTGAAGAAAAGAACAATTATCTGATGGAAATGTACCTCAAAAACGAATCAGACAAAGATAAAATGTTTGCCGTTTTTGATTATGACGTAGTTAAATTTAACAAATACATCGATTCTTCGTTTGCTGTTCGCAAGAAATTTTATGAAGCCAAAAAAGAAAAAGCCAAGTGGAATGATGAGTTTGATTATTACGCACTTTCGGCTTTATACTTTCCTTATTATACCAAAAAAGAAATTTATCCGGTTGTTCACGAATTCAGAACCGGAGAAAAAATTACCGGTAAACTTCCAAAAGATTTTTATGATTACCGAAAAGAAATTGATTACAACAATAAGCAATTGACCAACTTTTCGCCTTTTGTAAAGTATCTGACATATATGTTGAACAACAGAGCTTCCGAAAAAATCTCTAACGAAAATTCCTCTCCTTCTGATAAAGCATTGGAATTAAATATTGCAAAACTAAATATAACCGATACTTTATTTGAAAGCCAAGAAATAAAAAATACGGTTTTAAATAATATTGCGTTCGCCTATTTACTTGAAGATCAACACATTATAAACAACAAGAAATTCCTTGATCGTTATAATGAACTTTCTACTGATAAAAGCAATCAGAACGAAATCACGAAAATTGGGAATTCCATCCAAATGCTTAAAGAAGGTAATCCTTTGCCAAGCGTGGAATTGCTGACTTTGAATGGTGAAACTGTTGATAGCAAATCATTAATCAAAGGAAAATCAGTAATTTTTTTCTGGACAGAAAATGCGGAATCTCACTTTGTGGCTGTTCACAAAAAAGTGATGGATTTGAAGAAAAAATATCCAAACTATAATTTTATCGCTATCAATGTTGATGATAATCAAGCAAAATGGACCAACGCTCTAGACAATTATAAATTCGAAAATGTAACTGAATTAAGAGTTAAAAATTTCGAAGATTTAAAAGAAAAATGGGTCATCACAAAAATCCACCGAGCCATAGTTACCAACGCAGACGGCACAATAAGCAACGGATTTGTAAATCTGTTTGATGTAAAATTCGCTGATAATTTAAAGTAAATTTTTAGGCGCTAAGTAAAGAGTTTCTAAGGCTCGAAGTCAAAAAAAATAAAAAATCCCGCTTAGTTTTAAGCGGGATTTTTTTATAATTTGAAATCTGAAAACTATTTACTGCAACTAAAAACTGATCACTGCAAACTGCGATCTGCCAACTATTTGTTTCCTTTTTCAAAATCAGCGACAAACTGCGCCAAACCAATGTCTGTCAAAGGATGTTTCAGTAAACCTTCAATCGCAGAAAGCGGTCCGGTAATGACGTCAGCGCCAATTTTTGCACAGTTCACAATGTGCATTGTATGTCTTACTGAAGCTGCCAAAATTTCTGTTTCAAAACCATAATTGTCATAAATCTCACGAATTTCTTGAATTAAGTTCAAACCGTCTGTTGAAATGTCATCCAAACGCCCGATAAATGGCGAAACATAAGTCGCTCCCGCTTTCGCCGCCAACAACGCTTGTCCGGCAGAAAATACCAAAGTCACATTTGTCTTAATTTCTTTATCAGAAAAATATTTTGCAGCACGAACACCTTCTTTTGTCATTGGCAATTTCACCACAATCTGCGGATGAAGATCAGCCAACTCCTCGCCTTCCTTGATCATTCCGTCATATTCAAGCGCATTAACTTCAGCACTCACATCGCCTTCAACAAGGTTGCAAATGTCCACATAATGCTTTAAAATATTGTTTTTTCCTGTAATTCCTTCCTTTGCCATCAATGACGGATTCGTAGTTACACCATCCAAAACGCCAAGCGATTGCGCTTCTTTAATTTGAGCTAAATTAGCCGTGTCAATAAAAAATTTCATCTGTATATTGTTTGTTTTGTTTTAATTATTTTGAGCTTTTTTATTTACGAAATATTTCTTTCAAGTTATTTTCATAATCAGCTCCAGCTTCAACTTTTGTAATTTCGTCAATATTTATCATAAGCATTTTTCGATCTAGCGAAGAATAGGTACCAAATTCATTAATCACAATTACATCTTCGTCCATTTCAACAATTTCTCCAATAAGAGAAATTCCAGAATCTAAATTTTGGACATTTATTGTGACATATCCAAATTTTTCGGATACAGATTTCAAAACTTCCGTAATTGACCCAACTTGAATTTCTTCTAAATTCTCTATTCTTTTTTCTTTCAAGGCAAATATTTCGGTAGTTGAAATATCATTTCCTTTCCATCTTATTCTGCTAATATCTTCTCTCTTAAAAACTGAAATTCCATTCACTTCACCAATATTTGTAAACTGTTCTAATAAAAGAAATTCGTCGCTAAACTTAACAATGAATCCAAAAGTAGAATCTTCAAATTGATCAGTGTAAATATCTACAAAAGTTTTATCATCTGTGAAATTCTTCAAATATTTCTCCTGCAAACTCATTACTAGTTATTTAAATTTTAAGTAACGAATTTACAATTTATAATGATTCATCAGCATACAACTATTTGAAAACCAATTAATTAATTGTATTTTTTCAGCATGGGTTGGCGTTTGGGTTGATATTTTATCAATACTTATTAACATCCTTCGTTACGCTATGCAAAGATAATTATAATTTGATGTATATAGTACCACTGATATAATCTTTCCTATTATATTTTTCAAAGCATTTTTGCCATGTCAGACCAAAGTCTTTTTGGAAATGAGGAAAATCCCATTTCTTGCCGTTGGTGATGAACCCATTTGTAAATCCAATTGAAGTCAGATACTTTGTGATTTCCAACCAATCAGCGATTCCATCCCCATCCCCATCCCTTTTCATATCCCACGATACTTCTTTGAATAAACCCGAACCATCATCATACAATAAGCAGATATCAAACGCCAACCCATAGTTATGCAGTGATTGACCACCTTTGGCATTTGACACCTTTGGTCCGGGTTTGGTTCGCCCCTGTGCGAAAAGTTCATCTTGTTCTTTAAAGGTTCGAAATCCTTGTGTTATTCGCATTCTAACGCCTTTTCCAAGGATGTTTTTATTTATGTGGTTGATTGCATTTTGCACTTCTAATCGTATCGCAGGATGTAGCAATAGGATTCTTTCATTTGATATTTTGTCCATGTAATATATATCAAAAAAAGTTGAGCGGATCCGGGTAATTTTTCTTCACATCAGATTGATAAACCGTTCTTGATTTGTCGGCAAACTTCTTCACCTCAAATCGCAATGGAATTTCGACAGTCCAATCTTTAATCTTACCACCAGCTTCAATGAAATCTAATTCGAAACTATCTTTATTAATCACATATCCGAATACCCTTTGACCGTCACCACCGTATTGTAATGAATGTTGGTATTTTTCATCTAGCAGTTGCATCAATTTTTTAGGTTCAATTATGAAAAAGTTTCGAGTTTGATACCTTGGTAAGATATATATGAAATAATCTGCTTCTGTGGCATATACACCACTTGGTGACTTGCTGCATGTTTTCTCAAAAAACAAATTTGAACTTTCATACTTGTCGCTTTTGATTTCGAATGTCAAAATCTTTTTGCGTGATGCGGTTAGCGTATCAATTATTTCAAATTTCGAGTCCCATTTTTTCATTTCTGAAACTTTTGTGCTTTCATTCATTTGCAGGAATCGAATTCTTTTTTCTGATGGATTTAAAACTTTATTGAAGCATTCTTGTATAAAACTAATTGATTCCCATTCCCAATACTTTCCCCACTCGCTGTCGCTGTCGAACTTTTTTGTATTTGCCATTTTTATATTGTCTTTTTCTTATATATTTTTTCAGAATGACAACTTTTCAAAAGGGTGGATTTTTTACAGAAAATAATAATTTTAAAATTGTGCGGGTTTTCTCACTTTAATTAAAATATTGCTCGTATGTTTGCTGTAATCAATGAGTTGAAAAATTAATATATACATAAAACAAAAAGGAATATGAAAAAAGTAATACTAATAGGAATCGCAATTTTGGCGATGGCAAGCTGTTCATCATCAGATGATGGGTTTGTGGAAGAAGTTCAAGGAGGCGTAGAAAACCCAACGGCTGGCAATCCAAACAGTGATGGCAATGGCGGGTACAACCAACCATCAAATCAAGGATTTTTAAACACAGGCAATTGTAACGTCAAAATCACAAAATATCGAGTTGATTATTTCAGACATCACAATGATACAACAGTAATAGATATTACGACCGTGCCAATAAATACCATTCCAACTTCGAATGTTCTGATAAGCTGCGGTCAGATAAAGACATCTACGATACAAGCCACTAACATGTTTCGAAAATATGATGCCAACTACTAACTGAAAAACCACTCAATTAGAGTGGTTTTCTTTTTTGTATTTCATCCCGAACTACGCATGCATAGTTATAAAGTTCTTCTTCAACAAAATATTCTAGCATGTTATCAAGCATTACATCGACATCCCTTGTCAAGGGTTGTGCTCCCAAAATTATTTGAAGTTCCCAATCATCAATCATTTCAACCAAGTCAGCTACTGGAACTTCATCAATCTTCACGGTATTAATTGTTAATTTTTTTTTCATCTTTCCCAATTATTTCTTCTACATCCCCTTTTATTTCCTTTGTTCGCATCAATAATTCTTTCAACATCTTCCAAAGATTTACGTTATATATTAATTCGAAGTTTTCCTTGATAGACTTTAATTCTATGTAAATTAGAGTTAAAGCAGCAGCCTTTGTACTAACATAAGGGATATTGAAAATGTGCATCCCTATGTCGTGAAGAACATGAAAATCGATGACAAACAATGAAATCAACACCATCTGATAAAGAAGCATTTTACTTGCTAATCTTGATAGCTTTCTTGATGTAAAAGATTTCCAACCGTTTAATTTTAGTGTTCGAGCAACCCCGAACACCGTGTCTAAAAAAATCGCTACACCCACCGCAATAAGAAGTGGTTTAATCGGTAAGAAAAAAATGAAAAGCGAACTACAAAAGTAGCTTATGCCAGCTTTGGATTTCGCCCAAAGTGCAAGCCAAAATAACTTGTCCATTATTCTATCACCCCCGAAAATGTTCCAGCGTCATCGATTCTAACTCTCCACCTTGTTCCATTAGGGGAAGTCATAATTATTTCATCTGTTGCGACCGAACCCGATGGGAAACTTACCACCCCTGTCGAATCTTTTCGCATTGCGATATTACCCTCACCATCAGCAATGACAACATTATTGGAAACATCACCTAAACCACGGACGGTTCCAACAATTGTATTATTATTTCCACCAATTATTCCAGAACCTTCGGCAATGAAATTACCTGCTGCCAAAACTAAATTCGATGACCCGGTTGTTATGTTTGCGCCTGCATTTCTTCCAACAAATGTGTTATTTTCGGCAGAAGTCAATTGGTTCCCGGCCGCCTGTCCAAGAATTGTTGAACCGTTTAGATGGGTCGCAATTTGCCCGGCACCCATACCTGCGATTAGGTTAAAACCACCTATGGTATTTGCGGAACCCGCATCAACACCAAGAAATGTATTTCTTGTTCCTTCGGTTGCATTTCTTCCAGCGCGATATCCAACTGCAACGTTATAAACGGCATTAGTTTGGTTTCTCAAAGCTTCCATTCCGATAGCAGTATTCCATTCACCAATAGTGTTTGTTCGCATTGCATCATATCCAACAGCAACATTGAAGCGCCCTGTTGTATTGGCACCCAGAGCATTATATCCAACTGCTGTTCCTTGCTGCCCTGTTGTATTGAAACGGAATGTGTTTTGTCCCAAAGCGGTGTTCGCTTGCCCGGTCGTATTTGCATTTAATGCTCTTATCCCCAAAGCAGTATTGAATCCACCTGTCCCACCTTTTAGGGCATCATATCCAAACACAGTATTATCGCCATTATTTGACAAACCGTTGAAAGTGAATCCATTTTTGTTCAGTTTCAATATTGAAGTGGTTGGCAAAGCTGGGTCAGTTGTATCAGTTGTTTGAATTCCTGTTGGTATTATTTCAGTTTTTGAAGTTTCTGATTTCGCTTCAAAAGCTTGTCCAAAAATCTTACCACTAAATTTACCATTACCATCCACATCCAATCTCTCGGTCGGAACTACGCCAAGACCAAAAAAACCGTTAGCACCATTCATCCTTGCATGTTCAGTGAATGATAGGTCAGCGGCTCTTGCACCAAACCTTACATTATCAAAAGTTGCGGAATAAATTTGTAAGCCAGCATCGGGCGTTCCTATCCCGTATCTCTCATTGAAAAAATTAATCGATTTCGAACTTGCTATAAGCTTATTATCTTGTATAGTTTCGACCCCGGTTTTATGCAAAACATCAGTATCATTAGCTAAAAATACCCAATTACTCCAAACACCACTTTGTTGTTTTCTTGTTGCTGTTCTTCCATTAACTACATCAACAGCCAATTGTGTGCATTCATCAAGGGCCATTCTTGTAGTTAAAATGGTACCAAAACTGAAAGGTCTATTTAATGTTGAGTCTGTAAACCTTCTAATACAAGATAAAGGAATGTCATTCAAATCAGATGATAGTATTCCTGTTCCCTGTTCCCATCCTGATATGGCCTTATGTACAACTTTTGCATCATTATCTGCAACAAATTCTTCGCTAGCAAGCTTATAGATTCCATCGACCGTCGGTTGAGGATATTGAATGGTTGAATTTGATAGCGGGTACGGTGTGGTGATGTTTGTTATTTTATTATTCCCACTCGTTTGAATCGTGAATGCTCCATCAGTCAATGATATTCCAGCATTTAATCCAGCTATTCCAGATGATAGCAATATATAACCAGGTTGCACATTAAAACCGCAACTCATGTCATAGCCAGGATATGGCTCAATATCACTCAAAAAAGTTATTCCCGGAACACTCCCGGCAACATCGATTTTCAAATTTGAATTTTGTTCATTAACAACTCCGCCAGCTTGTAACACTCGCCTTAAATTTGGTGCTGGGATGTTACTTAAATTATCATTCACAAATTGTTCAGTAGCCAAAACATAATCATTATCGATAGCTGGCTGAGGAAAGTATATTTTAGAATTTGAAATTGCTGGCTGGGTTGAAATTTCTACAACCTTTCGGTCTTGCTGCCTGATATCGCTACCAGTAGTCAATAAAAAACTACCATTCGCTAACTGCAAATTTGCAGTTTGATATAGGGATTGTGAAGCGAAAAAAACTGAACCCATATAAAGTTCCATGGCCGTTAAGTTGGCACCACCGTAAGCAGAAGATTCTGAACTTTCCGACCTATAAGAAACTATTGGGTAGTCATTTGAAAAATTGACTGTGAAATTGCTACGACCATCGGGTGAAAGGACTTGGTTTCCTTGGTTGACTACTTGTTGGAAAGTTGGAATTTCAGGTGCTGGAAGATTAGCGATTTGTTCGTTGATATCTTGAATCTGAATGTTGATTTCGTTTGAAAGTTCCACCAGATCAGCATTCAACGAATAATCGAAAAATTTGTCTTGTAGTTCCGAAAAGTTATCGTTAACGATAATCATAGCATCACGCAATTTTGCACCGTTGCCACTATTAGGCGTTGCGCCTACATTAATATTTTGCATTTAGGGTTAGTATTTTTTATAGTTGCCAAGGAAAGTTGAAAGAATCAGTATCCACACATCTTCGCTTGTATTCCGGAATACTTTTCGATTTCATGTATTCATAAAATTCCAACTCGAAATGTGCTCCCAAATCCCTGTAATGTTTGGAAATTCTATCGGTCTGTTTAAAGTCAGGAATTGTCGAATTTTCAGGGGTGTGGATGAAATTTCCACCGTTTGCAATCATTATAGTATTCTTCATTATGAAGTCGCTTGTAGCATAGAAAATCAGCATTTGCGAAACATAATCTTCGAAGATTTTTAAGTATTCACCAGCTAGATTGTTGTTATCAAAATCCGTTAAAATCTTGTCATATAATGGCTTGGTCAGAATTCGTTGAATGTCTGTAATTTGCGCTGTCCAAATGGAAGGTGTTAGCTTATCCATATCAACATTCCCACTTATAGCGGTCAATCGGTTCATTAGATTGTCGCCCGGCTGGATTAAAAGGGTATCAAGCATTTTCTATATCATTATTTTTGGATACTTTCAATTCCTCAAAATCATCAAAAACAAGCTCGGTGTTTGGGATGTCTGTATATTTGAAAAGTATTTGGAGTGAATCCAAAATATCCTCACGCATTGGATTTATTGACTGTCGGTAAAGTATTTTTAAAGCCTGTTGCATTTCATCGCTGTTTGAACCTGAACCCAAGCCATTCCCGGACCTATCTCCAAAAAGGATAGGGGAAACGACTTCATGGGCCGCAAATAATTTCTTCTGTGCTTCAAGACTGAAATAGTCAAGTTGAGCATCCAATTGACCTACTTCAATGTTTTTTACTTCTATATCAGTGCCACTATCCATACCATTCGAAAAAGAAACAATGACCTTATTATTATTGCTACTACCTGTAAGTTTTTTAAGAATTTTGTTCTTGTATTCTTCGCGCAGTTCCTCGGTTGGCGGGACACCTCCCCGGCAGTTTATAATCTTTCCTGCACTGAAACCATTCAAGATGTGATTGATTGCAGAATTGGACATTTCTTCCTCGATATGAGCCCATTGAAGTCCAGATAAATAGTCAGGATTTGCGAAATAATCTTCATCAGAAGTTCTTGAAAATGTGATAACCTCAATTGGGTTATCCTTATAAATCCCATCGAATTTTGGATAGAATTTAGGCTTGTATTTGGAAGTGTTTTCCCAATCGTAAGAGTAAAAATAACCATCCACCTCACCGATGGTGTTTAGTGATAAACCGATTTTCGCGGTGTTCATGTACTTAAACTGAATAGGCTGTGGCTCTTGCTTTAACAGTTTGGAACCCTGTGACCAAATCACTTGCAATGTGAACTGACCATACATCTTATAACTTTCGCATATCAACTTCACATCTTGTTTAGATATGAACTTATGGATGTTATTACCTTTCAAATCAGCTAGACCATTACCGTATATGTATTTGGAATAAGCTTTTATGATTCCAGCATTTGTTGGTGAGCCATTAAACCTTTCTTTGATGTATTTAAAGAACGAATTTTGCTCACCATTCAATGTCCATTTTTTTCCAAACTGTGGGGATATTTCAGGAAGAACATAGTTGTTTAAGTTGAATATTTCAATATCATTCATTTAGAATTTTACCTTATTTTGCGTGGATGTATTCAGTTGATAATCCTGAACATCCTTGGTCGTGTGCATCCCGGCACCAAACCAGATGATGCCACCCGGTCCAGACAATGTGATTTCGTATCTTGTGTCTGCGATTGGTTGAAAATCTCCCATCGAAACGTGCAAAATTCCCCTTTGCGTAATTGCATCCAGTTCAAATTCTTGCACTTCATTGGTTATCATTTCACGGATTTTTGCAGTTACTGTTGATGCGTAATATCGTGGTACAACTGCCAGGAAAAACAAATTATCATAAAGTGTCATATCCACAGTAATTACATCTGAATCACAGGTGATTAATGTGCTATCGATAGTCAAATCAAGTCCGAAATCTACATCTAGTATTGTCATATCCTATATATAAAAAAATGACAACCCCATAGGGATTGCCATTTTAAGAAAAAAAGAAAAAAGATTTTTATGAACCAGATGGAAACCCAGTACCCGGCGTGATGACATCAGTAGAGTTGATTGCATCTTGGTAAGCTGTTATTCCAGCAGGCCCAACGAATACCAAAGGTTGTTTTTCTTCGGTGTTAAAAGTCAAGGTGATACCGTTCATATCTTTCCTTGCCCCACCTGTCGCAAACTTCGCAGAAGTCAATTCACATCCGTGTTCAAATCCAGCAATAACCACCTGACCATCGAAAAGTTCAAGGAAGATTTGCGGACGGCCATAAGCCATTTTTTTAACTTCATCCCTTGTTGCCCGGTCCAAAAGTGGAAGAACAATTGTCAATGCTCCTGTATAGACAGTAGTTGAAGTATTTCTGTCAGATACACCATCTTCTTCATAGGTGTTTCCGTCATTTTTTAATTCGTATCGATAGATTTCTTGTGTCGCAAGACCAAGACCATTGTAGATATCTTCCGATGCTAGTGTTAGCGGGGTGTAGTTCAAAAACCCTACTGCTTTTATTCCAGAAAATCCTATCTTGCAAGGAAGATTTCTTGAACGTGATAAACTTTCGCATGCCATGTTGTTTTAAATTATTTTTATTAAAAAAAGGTGGTGATTATAATGCACCACCTTTTTGTTTTTTTTTGCTTGGTTAAGATTAGACCGTTCTGTAATAAACGATTTCTAAACCGCTTGCATATCCTTGACCCATAACAGTTTGAAGTCTGTAACGAACCATTCCATCCAAGTTTACGTCATCAGCAATTTCGATATTTGTTGAATCACCATCTGCCCCAAATCCGAAAACCACGTTAGATTTTCTGTAAGCCGCGATTGTTCCATTTGGCCATGTTCCAATAGATTCAAGTCTTTGACCCATGTAGTCCATTTCTTTATCACCGACAGTTGTGTTCACACCCATCGAAGCTTGTGCAGATTTATATCTTTTCATAACATCACGTGATACAACTATTAGTACATCATCTTTGTCATCAAGTTCAGGTATGATTGCATCATAAACTTTTTCGATTTCATCAACTACATTTGCTTTTGTGATTGTAGTTCCTGCAATTTTCTGAACTGTTGCATCAGCTTCCCATTGGTCGAAAAGACCAGTTGTAGTTGAATTCCAGATGTACTTGTCGATAGCCAATGCAGAATTTTCAAGAATCGCAACAAGAATTGCTTCTTTAATTTCAGTTGGTATTTCTCTGTTTGCAGAAAATAATCCTTGGTTAGCCGCTTGGTGCGTAAAAGCAAAATCTTTTTTACAGAATTCGTGTTTGATTTCTTTATCCGCAACGTAAAGTTTTCTTTCGGTTAATGATAGACTTCCAGAAGGAGCCCATCCGCAACTTGCATCTGAAAATTCCGCAGAATAATTCATTTTCGGGATGATAGTCGCTCTTAACACACCCGGCATAGGTGTGATTAAGTCTTTCGCTAACGTGTCAGCGCTTTGGAATAACTGAACGAATAATTTAGCATCGTTTCCAGCGTCATAAGAACTTGTGATAGTTGTGCTTGTAGCCATTTTTAGTTAATAATTATTTTTTTAGGGTCGCCCTAACTACGTCTAGCGTAGATTGAGGTTTTGAAGTGTCAACTTCGTTTTTTAGATTGATTGGTTCCACTTTCGGTTGTTTCGACAGGGCCACAGCTTCCTCCTTTACAGAAACTAATTCTGCTTTCAAGGCTTGGTTTTCGATTTCCAATTCTTCTATTCTTTTCTTTGCTTCGTCAAGTTCTGCTTGGATAGCGGAGTTGTCTGCTGCTGGTGCTTCTGCTTCTTCTGCTGCTTCAACTTCCGCTGGTGCAACATCCTCGACAGAAACGATTTCACCTTGTTCACCTGTTTTGATAGACTTTCCATCGTAAACGAATTCAGTATTCGCTAATGGAGTGTTTTCACCATCAAAAACAACGTAATCAAGTTCAAGTACTTCGGCAAAAACAGTTAGATTTTCATCTATTTTAAACTCTTTTAAATCTGTGTTTAAAAGAATCTGTTTCATCACCTCTGCTTTAACTTTCGATAAATTCATTCGTTGATTTTTATTTTTTTGTTTTTTGACCCCAAGTCGGGAATCGATTGAAAAGCCTTTCACCTTCCCAGTTTTTATGTAGTCATTCCAAATTTCATCGGAATCTATTTTCATGGACATCATCCAAGTTCCTGCTGGAACATTGAAACCAAGTTCTTTTGCTTTATCGTTTTCACTATTTTTTACTATCCAGCTTTCGAAGAAAAAAACACCCTCAATAATTTCGTTATGTTCAAGCGTTGAGTTCTTTTGATATTGGTTTTTAAAGAAGTTTTGTTGCAGCTGTTCGATAGTGTTTGCTGTGAAATACACGTTGCACTCTTCACCGTTAAAATTTCTATATATGTCTTGTTCGGGTAGTAAAACTGGACTTGTCAAAATCCTTTTTTCTTCATTTGAAAGTTTTACATCAAGCTGTTCGGATGATAATTTCCAGTAGTTGTTTGATGCACTTGCAACTTGTCCAACTTCGGGTGGGTTATTCCCTATGTTTGCTTTTTTAGCAGTTTCTTTATCAAGATTTCCGATGTATTTAAGTGCTTCGAAAACAGACATTTTTTTATTGTTCTTCTGTAAATAGATTTTTCTTAACCAAAAATGTTTGCAATTCACACCACCCTTAAATTTAAAAATCGAATAGCTTCTTGCACCACCTTCCCCGAACCCCGGATTAGCATTGGAAAATTCTAAATCTTCCTTTTTGTATGACAGTCCAGCATTAACCATTTTTCGGCAAAACTCACGACTGTTCCCAGATGCATAATCGGGTGAATATTCATATCGAACACGCAAAACTTCATTATCTTGTTCGCTTGAACCTTCACTTGGAATGATTACAGAAGCAAAATTCATTTGGAAATCTTCTTCACTGTTGATTGCTTTTTCATCTATTAATTCCCATTGTTCCATATCAACCTTTTCACCTTTCCCAATTAATTGGTCGGTTAGTTCAATACTTATATCTTCATGTGAAAAGTTGCAGTCGTGTGTGGTGTGTTTAGAAAATCGGATTGCATCTATTTCGATAGCTGGATTCTCAACCAGTGAAACGCCATAAACACCTTCCATTTCTTCGGAGTTGAAAATCAACTCATAGCGTGGTAAATCTTGCATTATGGTATATATTATTTTTTACGCTTCCCCTTAAACTTTTTCGTTTTTAGTTGTAGCGGGCATTTGAAATCGTTTCACTATCGACACGTTGTGCGTTTGTGATTTCGTTCGATGAAACTTGAACCTGAATCGGTTGTGCATTTCGATTAGCAGAAGTTTGTTGGATAGATTCCGAAACCTGCCCCTGTTGGGTATTTTGGAAACTAACGGATGGTTTTGCGATTGAAACTCCACCACCTGTTGCTGCACCGCCACCGCCTGCACCACCTGCTCCGCTTTTACCTACCCGGACTGATAAAATCTTCTTTACGGTAGCAAAACCTGATGCAATACTGGCAGCAGCAGCAACCGCTCCCGCTGCGATTCCGACTGGGCCAGGTACGGCCGCAACCATCCCTTTATAGGCACTTATCGAACTTTGATATGTGTCAATAGTTGTAGCAGCAATTGCCATAGCCTTACCAGCAACTGTGTGCTCACCGAGTAGGCTTGCGGCGGTTGCCAAAGTGTCTTTAATTGCGGATAGTTTCTTTTTACGTTCTTGGTCTTCCAAGTCAGAAATTCTTTTATTCGAATCGGCTGCATCTTCATTATTAGCAATCTCTTGGTCTTTAAAATTTGTGTGGATTGATGCTATTTCTTCTTCTGATGCCCCAAGTTTTTCGGCCGCAAGTATATCATCGTTTTCTTGCTGAATCAATTTTTGTTCGTTTGCATACCTTATTGCTTCAACCTCCGCAACTGTCTTTGCATCTGCAAAAACTTTTTCGACAGCATTTTTATCAATTAAATCTTGGATAGCTTTTTGCCTATCTTCCTCCTTTTTCGCAGCTTCTTCCTTGGTCTTTTTATCCAAATCAGCTTGGCGAATTTTGAATTGTTCATCCAATGATGCAATCAGAATTGCTTTTTCTTCTGCGGTTTTTCCTTTAAGGGCGTTGATTTCTTCAACATACCTAGATTTCATCCTGTCCAACTTCTGCTGGTCAGTCGTGTCTTGAAGGTCTTCTAATTCCTTGTTTAATTTTATTTGAGCGTTTTTGTATGCTTCATCATTTCTTTTCCTTTCGGCAAGTTCATCTGCGGCTGCTTTTTCCCTTGCAGCTTTTCGGTCTGCTGCGCTTTTCTTGGCATCTTCGACGGCTTTATCCCTTGCTTCTTTTGCCTTATCTTCCGCAATTTTCTGTACCCTTAAATCCGCAAGAATTTGGTCATTTTTGGTCTTATTAATAAGCTCCTGATTGGCGTTCCAAGCCTTGATTTGGTCTTGGGTTGCCTTTCCAGAATTGATAAGTTCCCGGTTCAAGTCGTTGTAAGCTTTTGCAGTATTAAGAATCGCTTCACGCTTAACTTGTTCTAGTATTACAGTATCTTTTCCAAGTGCATTTGCTTTGGCAATTTCGAAGTCCATGTAGTCGCTGATGACCTGTCTTTGTTTCATCACAGCCTTGGTTGCTTCTGCATTTCGCTTTTGTCTGTCTTCCCACGCTTTTCTTGACTTTTCCTCGGCTTCTGTTTCCATTATGCCAAGCATTTCCAAAGCTTTTATAATAAGGTAAATCGGGGGTGCTATGAACATTAAGACATTTCGCCAACCACCGAACTTATCGGTGATATTTGACACCCATTTGGATACAGTTTCAAAGTTCATAATTAGCATCGTTAGGCCGACGACCAACAATCCCACCCCAGACGCGGCCATGGCAATTCTGAACGCCTTCCACGCACCTGTGGAGGTTCCGACGACTGTGGTCATTATTGCTTGTTGTATGGATTGCAATTTCAATTGACCTGTGAATAAGGAAGACATTTCCCATAAATCACGCAGACTTGTGGCCATTCCATTGCTCAAACTATCAAGGATGGCGATAGCGCCACCATTCGAAGCAATGGCATTAGTATTCTCATGTGTGATTGATGTCCCCCTTGCTTGACTTGCTGTTAATTCTTCTAGCTTTTCAGTTTTTGCAACCACTGCCAGCCTTGCTTTGGCAACGTTATTTTCCATATTTTGGATGGCAGTAGCAGTATGATTTGAAGAATCTGCAACTGCTTTTTCTGCCAGTTCAAGCTTGTGTTGTGCTTCCGCTAATTCCCGAATTGCAACCTCATTTGCTAATGCAGCTTTTGAATTCGAATCGAGGGCTGCATTTAGATTTTGTAATTCTGCTTTCGCTTCGTTTGCATTAGTGTTGATTTGGATTTCTGCTGTCCGTTTTATCATTTTTAGGGGTTAGTAATTTTCTTTTGACCATTTTGAAAACTTCCGTAAAAGTTTCAGGGTATCGGTCTATCCCTTTGGCGATGTCGATGGCCTTGGATTCTTTATAAAAATCATCCAGTTGCAACATTTGGTGTATTATTTTGAACATGTCTTTTTTCTTCTTTTTAGATTCTTACCTCAATGGCAAGTGGCATCCCATCGTTCTTGTAAAAATCCTGAACGGTAATCTTATAGGTATATATTTGTTTTTCGTCTATACCTTCATGGACATACTCCCCGAAAGGTTCATTCGTTCGAATAAATGCCAACTTTTCATATTCCTTTTCATCGACTTTAAAATCGATTTGATATCCAAATATTCCTTTTTCCTCCGACTGACCATCCCACGATATTTTGATGTTATTTCCATACCGGCTTGCGGAAAAGATTTCAGGTGGTGGCACCAACCTTTGTGCATTTGCAGAAGTATCTTCCACAATGTTGGATTCTTCCACTATATTGTTGAGTTTCAATTTGCATTGCCCGGTAATTAAATTCAGGGTGATGTCAGTAATCGAATAGCGTGCGTCCTGAATGATAAGGGTGGTTCCCAATGAAAGATTTGTATAAATATTTTTCGGTAAAACAGCTTCAATTTCAAATTCCCTTGCATAAGAACTATAAACACCGCTTACAAGATTTTTATAATAATTAGCATAAAGGGTGTTTGCATATACACCATTCCCAAACATATTTTCTTCGGAAAAGGTCAATGTCGTTGTGTAGTTCAAAAGGTTATCGATATTAGTCATTGCATTAAACCGATACACAGGCTGGTCGGTGCCATTGGAATTTACATACGACAAGTATCTTTGGTCAATCGGCGCAACTAACCCGGATTTGAAAAAGACAATAGGCTTGTTGAATACGCCTTTTGTGTAATCTTCGTTCAAGGCATCCGCTGTAATCCAATACTGGTTGTCAAGGGGATTACCTGAAAATTGAACATTCGCCAATTCATGCCAGATCAGCAGACCAAACTTGGTTTCAACTTTAAATTCATTGGTTCCGTTTGGAAATTCTTGCAAGGTTGAACCATATTCACGTGCTGGAAGTTGGGCATTTTTGTAGTCAATGTTTGTCCCAAATTGGCTGTCTGCGTGTTTGAACTCGATTTTTTTAAACGTTGGAATCTTGTTGATTTTCTTACCAAGTTTGGTGTATTTTGTGATGTCAAGCGTGTTTGTTGAACCGTAATAAACGTTGAAGTATTCCAACTTGTATATGTTCTGCGTTCCATATTGGCTTGCCAAAAAAGGGTCGTAAATTGGAATAACAACCAAGTTGAAAAGCTTCATCAAAGATGACATGAAATCAGCTACTGATAAATCGGGCAGACTTTTTGGAACGTTAAAACGTGCCACCAAGGTGTTATCAACTGGACTTTGAAGTCTATGGACAACCGTGTTCGATGTGAAATTAGCGTTCGAAAGTAAATAATGTTGAACGGTGATATCCAAATCTGTGAAAGTAATTCCACCCTGTGATTCCCCAATTATTCGAAAATATTTAGTCGTTAAATTTGGCTCATTGGATTGCAAATTCCACACGTAGTTTGCGGCATTATCTTGCGTTCCAGAAACCCACTCTAATGTACCACCAACAAAACCATTATTTTCTTGATTCGATGTTGCTGGCTCATTGACTGTTAAGTCGGTATTTAAAATAATTTGCTGTAAGAAAATCTTATAAGGTGTATTATTATTCGGAATAGAACGAACATTCAACCTAAATTTCATGTTTATATATGCGCCAAAATTCCGCTTTGTCAATTTGATAAGGTTCCTACCAATATCGAAATAGCAATCCAAGTTGGATGAACCCCAGTTTGGCGATGAAATAGTTGGCGTTCCTGATAAGTCTAATATCTGCCCCGCATTTGAATAGGCTTCTTCATTTTTGTTTAGCCAAATATGAAGCTTATTTAATGGTGAAGATTGGTTGTCTAAAATATCGCCAATAAATTTTATCCCATATTCCTTTTCGATTGTACTGATGATTTGGCGACATCTTAACGCTGGTCTTAATTCTTCCTTCTTAATTCCATTCGCATTTGTTGAACCATTAGTATATTTTAGCGTTTGAAAATCGTTCCAAATTCTTTTAACACTCACCAGTGGCATTTCAATTCCTGTGTTGTTGGAACTGTGAAACATGTTCATTATTTTGGAATCACTATACTCAAATTCCGTGTTTGTTAAAAGTGTTGTTGTGTAGTCTAATGCACCAATTAGCTTATCCCCATAAAGGTCTTTTAAGCTTTTTAGGTTGGAATAAAATTGAACGGTGAAATTTTTTAAATTTCCGTTGTCATCAAAGTTTGCGTTATCAATTTTCAGAACTCCCATTCGAAAAAGGATACCATCAACATCAATTCTTGCTGGGATTTCAACATCGTTTGGCCATTGGTCATCGTTCTTTACGTCATTCCAATATTTCAAAGCACGCTTATTTACACGACTTGCAGGTATGGTAAATTTCTTTGTATAATCTGCGTAATTCGCTGATAAATCCCGTATGTCGGTCTGTTTCAAAGTGATTTCGATGTTTTCATTTCCATCAAGGTCAAGTGCAGTTCCGTTAAGGATTATATTTCTATTGTTGATGTCATTTCCGACGTATAATTTTATTCCATTCATTTCTATTTTACATTGTTTATATATTCCGCTGCTTGTTCGAACTTAACCGTATATTGCATTTTTGCCATATTTCTGACCGATGATTTTTCTTCGAAATCGTCATCTGTAAGTGTCAATGGTATGAATCGTTCGTTTTCGTAATCTGCAAGCCAATGGCGACTGGATGCAAGCAATTCTTCTATCAGATACACATTCGACTCGTCTAATAAATCCGTGTTAAATTCCCATACGACCTTGCCATTTCGATTTTGCAAAATTGTGGTGTGCCGGCGGATGTCATGGTTATAAGGGTGTGTTGGTAAAACGCTGTATTTTTCCCCCGAAAATTTAATGTTCCTTTTTGAAGCTTTTGGAAAGTTAAAAGCGTCCATTATTCCATTTTTATTTAGAAATAGAACTTGATAGGGTTTGTTGATGCCGGGACAAGATATTTTACCTGTATTATCTGTGAATCGAGTAAGCATATCGGCTGTGCCTTGCTGTTGGAAATTGGAAATTTTGGCGTAATAGGTATTCATCCCCTCAACCTTGTATTTGACCCCACCCTTAACCACATCTTGTGAGGATAATTGAGGATTTGAACCTTGGTCATAATATCCATAACCCAAAGTAGCCATCGCACGTGGTGATTCGTATTCTTGAAATAGCAGGTCTGCTTCGCCGGGCGTTCTTTTCCAGCTTTGGACTTTCCATTGAACATGAACAAACTCCTTGCAATCGATAAGATTCGCTTGTGCGGAATTAAACCAAAAAGGACTTGGGATAGGGTCTAAATAGTCGGAAATGTAGTCTTGGATGTTTGCATAGACGGTCTGTTGGTCAGCGGTTGCGCGTGATGATGTCAATGTATAAGTCGGTAGAACTGGTTTAGAAAGAACAAGACCGTCCCATACCCAAAGTTCGATGGTTATATAATCAAAATCCGTAGTTGCTGCGGTGTATGTGATGTAAAACGGTGAGCCCGAAAGTATTATATCGCTGTAAGTAATCATTCATAGTAGTTATTTTTAGTCGTTGTCATCGAAACCATTCAAAAGGGCATCCGCTTGTGCTTCTGCCAAATAATCGAGCAAATGTTTTTCTTCTTCAATCATGGTTTTTTCCAAAAAGTAAATTGGTTTTATACCTTTCATGTATATCGACCTTTGAACTGCATAAGGGTTGATTCCTTTACTATCAGCCCAAGGTTTAATGGCACTTATAGGCGGCATCTTATCACGGAATGAGAATTGGGAACCACGTCGTGTTTTTTTACCATTTACACCTTGGTCTAGGTAGTGTGCGTATTCTTCCGCGTCTAACTCGACAAAATATCCTTCACCATCCCGCAAAATGCTCCCTTCGATACTGGCAAGCATTCGGCCTGACCATACCCCACGCTTGCTTTTTCGAAGTTTATCCCCTGCTTTTTTCTTGAAGCCAGCAACGAATAATTCGAACGCTTTTTTCATTTCAGCATCAGTAATTATTGACATGTTTCTATGATATTTTGAATAGATAGAACAAGCGTGCATTCGAATCCATCAAGCACATTCTTATCAGCATAGATTATCGGTTGCGCTGGTGTTGAACTTGCAATTGTGATGTCAAAATCGTTGTATTGCATTTCGATTTTCGTTATTTCCTGTGTAAGGATTGCAGAAGTCAGATTTAAGTTATCAATCAGGTTATTACCAAAGATTTTATCCGTTTGGGTATGATTTGGTGTTTGTCTTTGATTTACAACTGCTATTTCGAATGACATTTCAAGTCGGTTTTCATTCAAAGACATTTCACCGGGAAAAATATGCACCAGTGGAAAGATATTAGTCTTGTTTATGTCCATGTCCGCACCGAAAATCACCGTATTAACCAATGGATTAGCTTCGAAAAGTTCGGTAAGAAATTTGGCTGTTATCGCATAAGAATTAAGCATTAGTAGTTGTTATTTTTATTTCGGGCGTTTATCAGTTTTTGCTTGTCTATTCGGAAAGCAGACCAATAAAGGAAGTCATGGCAATTGAACTTGTAGATTTCCCTTATTTTGAGGACATCGCCATCGGAAAGAAGGAATAAAAGTTCGGTATATCCACCCCATTTAGCAACGAATTGACTTTCTCGGTCAAGGCCAAGTCCTGCACCTTCATTTTCTTCATTAATTGGGGGATACACCTCAGGGAAGCTGCTATGCAGTCTCTGTACAAAAGAAAAAAAAAACCTATAACACCCTCGAAAATGTCGTATCTGATGTTCAAAAAGTTCGTGTGTGTAGCTGAATAGGGTTCGATTTGGTATAGTCCTGCTTCTTCTTTCGTAATTGGTCGGTAAAGAATGGACAAAAGTCTTGGATAGTCCTTTATTTCTAGGTATTTATCGAGGTCAATCAGTTCGCCAGCAGTGATATTTTTATCGAAATCAGGAATTAAACCATATTTTTTGCCCTCAAAATCGAAAGTCTGATGCAATTCTGACTTGGTTCCAAGTACCTTGTTCAAATATCCAAGAATTTCATCAATTTCAACCTGCTTCATTTTGGAACTAACTTCATATTTGAGGTCGCAAAAGATTTCCAGCATTTTCTTTTGTAAAAAATCCGGGTCAATATCTTCTTGGGTTGCGATTTTTTCGAATTTCAACCAAGTTTCAAGTGTGATATCCGATTTTTGGTCGGGAATCGAGTAATTAATTTCTATTTTTTCCATTCTCTATATATTAAAAAGTGAATGGTCTAATTCAATTTGATTCCAAGCTTTATACCTACCTCGGGTTGCTTTGTATTTGAATTATAACCAGCTGAACCACCGATTATGACATTCCCATGGACTATGTCCAAATTAACCCTGTAAGTGGCTTGATTTAAGCTAATTGGACGTATGTATTCGCCCGACAAGAACAATCCGCCTGCGTTCTTCACAATGGTTTTTTCGATGGTTGTTGTTTCGGTTATATAAGCAGTGGAATCGGCTTCGATGATGGTATAATCCATGTTTTTGATGTTTCCCCAACCTTCCACTTTTACATCGATTCTAAATCGGTTGTCCTGGCCGTAGATTGACCTTTGATAAGTGTAATCGTAATAGGTTGAATCGATGTCGGTCCGGGTGTCGGATGTCGTGTGAAGTGTTCTATTGACATAGCGTACTTCCGGGTATGATATCGAAATGGTATCAGTTGTAGTTTTTATTTTCCACTTTGTTTCAATTTTAGTGGTAGTTTTTTCAGAAGGGATTGATGATCTGGAACACGTGAATAGTAATCCAAAAAGAACACCAACAATAAAAATAATAATGTATCGTTTAGTCATACATTATATATTCCAATAAGCTATCTTGACTTTAAAATAATGCTTATATTGATGTTTTCATGCAATATAATGTTTATTTTTTCCTAAAAGGATATACCAAAATTGATATATTAAATTTAATGTGCATATATTTGTGCAAGTATAATTGCAAATATATTTGTAAAAGAAAAGACCCACAGTTGTGTGAGTCTTTTGCTAAATTAATTTTTCAGTTCTGCTATTTTTAGTATTATGCACAGTAAGTAATATACCGCCTGTGCCAATAAAATAGTCTTTTGTACAATAATTCTTGATTGTCTTTTCATCCGTTCCGGGCTTGAAAGATTAATTGTTTATTATAATTGAGTTCAGACAAAATTGCTGAACCGTTTCTTACACAGCTATTCGAGTAGCTGTTAACATTCTTAAAGTCCGAGCCTGCAAGCTTGGACTTTTTTGTTTTCCAACATTACTACAAATGTAATACAACCTTACGGGGCTACCAAGTTTTGAGTTAATGTATTAATATAGGATTAACAAAAACATTACCTTATTGCCATCTAATTTGTAATTCTTAACAAAGATACCGCTATCAACGACATCACAACTACACATTTCATGAAATCTATTAGTTGTTTTTGTTGATAAGTAGTCTTTTTTTGTTTATAAATGGCATGGTTGCCAATGATTTAGGAACTATTGAAATACGTAAAAGCGAAATAAGTGTTGATACCTTATCTGTCCCTTTCTCTTAACTTTCGTTCTATACTCGGAATCTTTAATGGTGTGCTGGCCCTGCGCGCGTATTCTGCTTTTCGAACTTGTTCAGTAAGTTGTGCCAGCTTATCATTCCAATCCAAATGCATTTGCGCAAGATGGACGTGGGTGTGCTTGCCATAATACGTTTTTTGGTGGATAGTTTTTTCACCAAATCTTATCGAAGCAACTATTTTTTCCTTCACGAATCCCCAATGAAGTGTTAGGCGTAGTCTTGTGGCAACTTCAATGTTGGACTCAATCATCAATGATACATCTTTCAGCCGCATTTCCAACATAAGTTGTTCGTTTGTCCCGTTCATGTGTGTAATTTTTAGGTTATAAAATTAAACATTAAGACAATACGATTTGGTTATAAATTGTAACATTAACTTTTGTTTCAAATTTTTTATATCTTTAAAGTAAAAAGGCGTAAAATGTGCTATTCATATAAAATATCCCTTGGAAAAAAACAGTTGGAAATGGCTTTCGCTGCCATCTTGGATTCTGATGAAGATATTTTCAATGGTGCTGTCAGTGGCTTCACCCATCCAAGAATGCCAATAATACGGAATGAAAACCCGAAGGAAATTGAACTATCTACTTGGGGACTTATACCAAATTTTATTAAGGATGACCGGAACGATTTTTGGAAAAAGACAAATACGCTTAACGCAAAAATTGAAACTTTAAAGGAAAAGCCATCATACCGACAATCAGCAGAAAATCGTTGCTTGGTCCTGGCGACCGAATTCTTTGAATGGAAACACATCGGAAAAGAAAAATACAAACACCGCATCTGGACAAAAGATGAAAAACCGTTTGCGTTCGCTGGAATTTATCAGGATGATTCTTTTACCATTCTAACGACCGAAGCAAATGAACTGATGGCTGACATTCATAACTCTAAAAAACGAATGCCTGTTGTACTTCGAAAAGAGGAAGAAGAACTGTGGCTATCGGGCGAACCATTGGAAAACTATCATAATAGAAAAGAGGTTGAACTACTCGCCCAACCCCTTGATGATATGCCAATGGAATTATTTTGATTTTGGTGTTCTTTTGAACATGTCTATTTGCTTGTTTTCCACTTTCTTTGGTGCCACCTTTTTTTCGGTTGTTGCTGGTTCGATGAAGTTTTCGAAAATGAAATGACCTGTACTAACATGGATGCTTTTTTCATCTTCCCAAATATACAAATAGCCATTTTTCTTTTCCAATTCTTTGTCGATGTAAAGGTAAAAATCACTTCCCCTTTCAGCTTGTTTTTCAGTTAGCAAAGTTGAAAATTCAACGTAGATGTCTTTACCGACTTTTGCTTTCCATTCTGGGAAATTTCCATGTCCATTAGGCTTTTCGAATGTGTCATCTTCATTCATTTCGAACACGGTGATTTCCGCTTTTTTTCCAGCAATTAAATCGCGGATGTTTTTCCATTGAACATCTTCATCCCGAGTCTTTTCCAATAGCTTTTTCGCTATCTTGAACTGTATATTATAGTTTTCCATATTTTTTATTTAGAGCGCATCCGCTGGGGCGGTGCTTTTAATCATAGTCATTGATGAAATAATAGTTGGCAACGTTCTTATACACGCTGAATGTCCGCAAATTTAATTCATGTTCGCCTAATGCCATCAACACCTTCTTCTTTATTTTTTCTTTGTTGTGGCGCCAATCAAAAATGTCAAATTCAGAAAGTCGAATTGAAACGGTTAAGTTTGTCCCTTCCATTTCCCATCCTTCTTCATCTTCTTCTATTTCACCATGATAGTCATAAACATCAACAATGTTAAGCACACCAGCATCAATCATTTTTGACATCTGTTGGGTGATGTTTTCGATTGCAGATTCTTCGGGAAAGGCACGGTCTTTTATCACCAATTCCGAGTTCAGTTTCACCAATGCGTATGTAGTTATTCTAGTCAATGACAATATATGGTTTAGTTATAGATTCATTTTTTAGTACTTGATATAAATGCTGGTACTGGGCCCACTCAACTTCCAAAAAATAAAACGTATGAAAGATGTTATCTGTTGGTTCGAGTTTTCTTCCAAGGTATGTTTCCACCAAATCGATTATCCGGGCAATATCCTTGTCCTGCTCTGGTGTAGTTGTCTTTTTAACTTTGAAGTTTAATGGTAATGCCATAAGATAAAGATATAAAATAATTAGATATAAGACAATTAGAAGTATATAATTATAAGAAATATAGAAGCATACTTTTTTTTCACAGAAACCTTGCGAAGCCTTACTATCACTGACCTTACACGTTTTCATTTTTTCACTTATTCTTTTTTTAAACTTTTTTCAAAAAAAGCCTTAAAACAGGATATATCAGTTTTCGAAACTAATATATACAGTAAGAAAAAAAGTAATAATAAAAATGGAAATATATGAAGTAATCGCACTCAACGATAATGACATCGCAAAGGAAATAAAGAAACAGACAAATGTGTATTGTACTGGTATCGATTTTCTTGGGAACTTGTTGGCGCTGGAAAAATACCCGATAGCAAATAAACGAATAGCAGTAAAAAACATCCTTTCATTCCTTGCGCACCTCGATGAATCACTTAAAAAAAATAGCACAACGGTTGTCGCAATAAATCAGGAAATTTTAATAAAGTATTTCTCACGTGATAAGTACGTTGATTATGTCAATTTATTAAAAAAGATGAAAGTTATGACGGCCGTTCCCTATGAAAATGGCACATTCTACAACTTTGTGGATAAGAAGAAAAGCAAACAATACAGAATTCATAGCGAATTCTTGAACCAAGACCTGGCCCTGCTGATAATAAACGCAAAAAATGACATTGAAGTAACTATTGATGGGAAGTTTGACAAGAAAATGGTGAAAACAATCCTGAATATCGAGGTCGATTTAAAGGCGGCGATTTTAGATGAAGTGGCAAACAAGCAATCTAACAACTCTTTGCGTTGCAGGCTGTCAATTTTGCTTCGATTGTACAGTGTAAGATGGGTTAAAACTGGGCAAAATGTGGATAGAATCTACCATTCACTATCGAATGTATCAAGAATTAGCCGAAAACACATCCATATAAAAGGAAATCACTTTCATAATATAGATATAAAAAACTGCCAACCGCTTTTGCTATGCTACCTACTACTTAAAAACGGATTGGAAGTAGATGAATCGTACAAAAAAGATTGCGAAAACGGACGTTTATATGAGCGATTTATAGAAGAAGGGGCGTCAAGGGAAGAAACGAAAGTTCTTCTTTATAAAGCCATCTATTTCGCTTTTAAGCCTAAAAGGGACATCGCTTTAAAGTTCAAAGAATTATATCCAGCAACCTTTAAAAGTTTGCAAGTTATTTCAAGTGATGAAATTAAAATGGCAACGAAATTACAGAATCTGGAAGCTTCGATTTTCAACAAATTAGCACCACAAAAGTCAAAGAATTATTTCACCCTTTTTGATGCGATTTACTTCACCGATGGAAATGACATCCTGCATTTGACAAAGGATATTGAAGATAAGTTTGCGGCATTTGGTATCAAGCCAAAATTGTCAATTAACGAATAAGTGATGAAAGACATTAAAAGTGCAGAAAATCACTTTTGAAAATTAATATATAAAAAAAAGAAAAAAGAAATGAAAAGACTACAACTATTATTCACCAAAAAGGAAATTAAGGAAATGCAGTTAGATGAAAAAAATCTGACTACTTTTCTACCATCTGATTTTTCACGACAAGATTATCCCTTTGGAAAGGATCTGGAATTTAGAAATAAACGTGTTTATATAGAAACAGAAGGTATGAGTGATGAACACCGTGATGAACTTATTGAAGAATACAAGAATAACATTTATGAAAAGCTTACTGGAAGCCTTAATAGAAAAGTCATTGTATCATTCGCCAACCTAAACGAAATCGAAATCGAAATCACGCCCGATAGGTTTAAAAAATATTGCTCGAAATACCATCTACCATTTGCTATTTATAAAGATGATGATTTGGAAAAATACAGATATTTCGCCAAGCTAGAACCTGAAATAGATTTATATGGCGATTGGGATTTTCCAATTATAAAGACCAATCCACCAAAACTTTCAACAGATGAAGAACAACAGGAACTTATGGAAAACAAAAAATGGCAAATTAGTATGCAATACGACATCGTGTATAAAAAAGAATTCGAAAATTATCTGTTTAAAATGGAGTTTGAAGGTAGTGTTTGGGAAGATATATTTTCAAAAGATACATTTAAAACAACAGTGTTTTATCCATCAAAGGAATGCATGACATTTGAACAATGGATGAAATTCAAAGGAAGTCCTATAAGACAATGGACTGATGAAGAACGGCAAGAATTTATGAATTTAGCGAAAGAAACACCACAGAAAAAATGGTGGCACATCTGATAAGTTGAAAATCTACTACAAACACCTATTGCGGAACGATGCCACTTCCCTATTCAAATACACCAAGCATGGCATCATCCTAAACAGCGGGGGAACCACTTGGAACCTGTCCGAAAAAAGCCGGGATGATCTGGAATTCACTTTGGACTATTTGGAAGAAATGCTCGATGGTGAATTGACATTCCAGCAAAGACAAGATGTCATTGAAATAATAGAAGAATTAAAAAACCCAATCAATTGATTGGGTTTTTCGTGTTTAAATATTCTTGATGTAAAATTCCTTGATAGTTAATCATATCATTGTACATTTCGCCGAAATTTGATAATATGATAACTCCGTTTTTTTGAGTGGCGTACATGTCTAAAACACCGTGAAAGTTGTGGTGGAAGTAAAGAAAATCGTTTTTAAATTCTTCATCAATTAAATCAGTAAAATTTTCCTGTTCTTTCACATCTTCAAAGAAGTCCCTGATTTTCTTTTTCGTGGTTTCATATACATTGACCATCTCCTTATTTTCTACATTTGTCATAATTTAAAAATTCAATTGGTTATCAGACAAATATAAAAATAAAACGTAAGAAATATTTTAATACTTATCAACATTTATTTTTAAATTTGGAAAAAAACTACACCATGGAAAGTTTCAAAGCATACTATAAAATTAGATTTCGTAAAGACTACGTTAGACAAAGGGAAGAAATTGCCAAAAAATTAGAAGTCGATGGATTTGTGAATACTGTTGACTTTTTAAAAGCCCTTGCTGGTGAAAACTTGTTGGACACCGAACACAACATTAGATTGAAGTTCGACACATCAAAAATAATTGATGTTGACCCTAAAAATTTTGCAATTTATGAATATCCAAGCATTTCGTATACGCTGGAATCTGAAAGGTTTGAAGTCTTAAATTTCGGGAATCACGTGACAATACTTCGTGAAGATAATTCGATATTTTTTCTTGATTATTTCTACCACATGCATAAGGTCGTTGATAGCGAATAGTTAATGGATTTTCCTATATTTGGAAACTAAACGATTGTAGGCTATGGAATGGTATATAATGAAGGATGAACTGCCAACTTGGACTGATGTGGCTCAAACTGTCATTGGTACCCTAGGAATCGCGGCGACCGTTATCACGTTATGGAAGCTGATGAAAAAGGATAAGGAAAGGGAATCGGAAATTGCAAATTTGACTCTGATAGCACAGAAATTCGCTGAACTCACAGAACTTAATAATACTCGTTATAAGGAGGGAAAAATGCCTATCATGCAGATTATTACTTCGACTGATACTGATGGCTATTATCTTATTGAAATCAAAAATCTTAATAAAAATGGCAAGGTCACAAATTATTCAAAAATGGATAGCAGAGGTTTAAAAAATACACTTGAAACTGGCCTTATTGAAAACGAAGGTGAACAGGAGTTTGCATTTTACATTGACACATCCGATGATGAACCTTTTATATTGATTATGAGTTATACAGTCGAGCATAGATTGCTTTATAGTCAAAATTTAGAGGTATATAAAAGTAATGGTAAATGGATTGCATCACCGGGAATAATCACCCTTTTAAACTAGAAAAATTTAGGATAAAATATCTGAAATAATTGCATTTCTTTCCTCGGTGTGCATAGTGTGAATGATCTGGAAATCACATTCGGGATAGAAGTTGATGTAAAACTTTGTATCAAATTCCAATTGATGTACAAAAGAAGTTCCATTAAGATAGTCATCTGGTGCATCACCAAGGTAGAATTCTATCCTGCTTTCAAGCGGAACTGATACGGCAACCGCACCAAGTCCGAATCCTAAACTTTGCATTTCGCGCGTGTATTGCTCTGCTATTTCACCAAGATATAATTTCCTTCGCTTATATACTTTTAAAGCATCAAACTTCTCGTAATTAGGTTTCTCCATTATGATAAGATGTTTTTGATTATTACATTACGTCGATGTGCTTCAAGGCTATCTCAGACATCGAGGATACATTTTAGATTATCATTCTTGCCACCATCAATGAATTGTTTTAAAAGATTTACACAAATGTTTTTATTGTCTTCATCCATTTTCAAAAGTTGCATTCGCAACTCGATAAAAGTCAGTTCAACATCATCTTGCTTTATATTTCCTATTTTACCTTTGTCAATATATGATTGAATAATGGTTCCGCTAGAATACCTCATGAAATTCGGCTTTACCATTATGATAAGATATTTTTTATCGTGAAATCACGCTTGCCACGGGTCAGCTGGTCTTTGATAAGTTTCATAATTGCATCCCCTTTTTCTTCTTCAAGTCCATTAATATATTTCTCTTGTGCGTAACATTCCATTTCAAGCTTTCCCAATTTTTCACGTGCTTCACGTAATCTTTGGCTAAACTTTTCATCCTCTAATCTGACTTCTTCTGCCCTCGCTATTTTTAGTTCAGAACTATTCCACCATTGCATAAACTTGTCATTGATAATGTAGTCATCATTTTCTTCCATTACACTAAATTTATTTTTACACCATACCAATGCTGGTATTGTTCAAACGCTTTTTCGAATCCGGGTACTTGGTTCCACAAGTCATAACTTTCTTTGTCCAAATCCCAAGCATCCCAACGTGAATAATAGTACCACGCTTTTCCATTTGGATGCTGTCCGAAATATTCGACTGTATAATAATCATCCATTGAATAAACCATGCAGTCGTATGGGACGTCCCCAATTTGGTAATTTATGATAATGTAGCCGTTGTAAAAGATGCATTCACCATAAGGGCATTTCTTCTGAATGCGTTTGATTTTTGCTTTTAAATTGTTATCCATCTTATTTTTTTCTTTTATGTATATATATACTTAAAATAATGGGGTAAGTTGATGGTGGATTTTTTATAGGCTGCATCTTTTGGAATCGTTGGACCGGGTGGCATGATCTGGAATCTTGGAAATATAGGGCATAAAAAAACCACTCGGTTTGAGTGGTTTAAGATTCTGCTTTTTTATTTTTCGACTTGCCTTTAAATAAATCGTTCAAAACGATTATCATCAGACCAAGTACATTGATAGTAGTAGTTGTTAATAACGCTATCACAATATTTTCACTTAACTGATATTCGTTAGTGTTCCTTGTAAGAATAATGATAACACATAAAAGCCAAAGACTTACAAGTGTTGCAGCCCAAACAACAAGACCATTTCTGTGGTTGGTATCTTGTTCGTAACGATGTAATCTTGTTTCCCGTTTCCGTTCTTCATAGGACTTTTCTTGCCTTGCGGCAAATTCCAAATCCTCTGGCTTAAAGTTAAATGTGGATTCATCTCTTTTTTCCGAACTACTTACCGCACTTAAAAGTTGTTCAAAGCTATCCTCCAACATGTTCAGTTTTTTCGGTTACTGCATTATTATCTCCAATCAATTCATTCATTAGCGTTGTGTAGTGCTGCTGGATTAAAGAGTTTGGGATTTCAAGGTTAGTTCCTTTTGGATATGTTTCAGACCATGGAGTGCCTTGTGTGTGCGTGATAGCACTCAATTCCATTCCAGTGAATTTTCCATACTTTCTCCAAATGAAGTCAAGAAAATTAGAGTCAATTTCAGTAATAGTTTTTTCTTCAAATCCGGGCGGTAGCTGTATCGGTTCCGCAACTTTATTACCTCTGTTTATTTTCAACTTTCGATATAATGTTGGCATGACAGGCCCTAAATCCCAAGCTTGTGCCTTTTCGGAAACTAGCTCTTGCTTACCTTGGGTTAGTGCCAAATACCATCCATACGCTATATAAGTAAGTTTTATAATCTTCATAGGAGTAAGACTAGAATCCTCACATGCGTACTTCTTAATAAAATAATTCGCTATTGTTATTGGGCTATACATACGACAAAAGTACAATTTAATTACGAGTTTATAACGCTAAAACATGTTATAAATTGTTAAGGTTAAGGTATTCCATAGATACTGATGTTCAGTTACATAATCCTACCCTTTCAACAGTCTCATGGTCTGCGTATGGTGGTAATCCTTACCTGTGGATGTCTTGAAACCGTTTTCATTCAACAAGGCTGTTATCTGCACACCGTTGAAGTTACCACTTGCTTTCAATGATAGTGCGAATGCTTTTGCTTTCATAAGGTTTGGATTGGATGCCACACGTACTTGGATAGCTTGTTGTCCTTTCGCCCAATATTCCTTTTTGAATTCTGATTGACCCAATTTGGTTATCCTGTTGCCCTTCTTTGATATGTGGAACCCATTCGTATCAATATTGGTTTTGATGACCCGTAAAGCCGCTGTCGTGCGCTCCTTAACCATTTCAACTTCACGTTCTGCAACTGCCGCTATAATTGAAATGGTGAAGTTATCCATGAAAGGCATGTCGCAACATTTGAATGGAACTTTTGATTCCATTAGCGATGTGATGAAATGTAGATTACGGGACAACCTATCCAATTTCGCTATTAATAGTGTGGCATCTTGTTTCTTTGCGTACTCGATTGCTTTGGTCAGTTCTACTCTGTTGTTATTCTTTCCCGAATCCTTTTCCACATAGGTCGCTAATATGGTATCATCGTGTTGAATGAACCGTTTTATCGCTTCGCTTTGGGCATCCAATCCAAGGCTTTGATTTTGGGTGGAAACCCGCATGTATGCTATATATTTCATAATATTTTATTTTAAAATTTAACTCTCTTTTCTTGCGCATGTCGCCAGAATTTACGTACTTTACGTTGGTCTCTTATACTGAAATTTTGAGGCCGATATGAAAGGGGCTCACGCCCCTTTTTTTAAACCCATAATATCAGTGATACCACGATACCAGTTATTAATATTCCTGCCATCAGCCCAACACATAGGCTAATTTCAATTACTTCCCGGACTCCTTTGTCTGTCAAATATCCATTTGATTTGTCGATGTGGATTCCATGCAACTTTTTAAAAATGAATCCTGCTATATCTACCTTCATATCGAATAATAAGGGGGTTTTTACGCCCCCATTTTTTGTTAGTCCCTATTTATTATTTCTTCTGTAAGTTCCTTATAAACTCGGGTGTTGTCCCACCAGTACAGCCATTTACCATCCTTAAAAAGATATGCGTAATTATCATGTCTTAACGTACTCATTTCGGTGTGGGTGTGTGGTTCCGTTTCGTTCCACTTATCACCCCGGTCCCGATGGTAAAAAACCGTTGTATCATCATCGGGTTGCATGAATTTGTGATTGTCTGTACTAGCTTCAATCTTTGCACCAAGTGATGATATATCACCATGCGATATGAGTTCCTTAACTTTTTCCAATGTGTTGTAATTGTGGTAAAGAATCTTACCAACCCAACTTGGGTAGCCATCCCAATGTGAATAAACATCCGTGTAAGTTTCTGTCTGTTCATCATAATAAGCTATAAAACAACGTGTTGCCATAATTTCAAAGATTTTAAATTAGGGGGCTGGCGCCCCCATTTAGATTAATGTTAAAATGTGTACCCTTGGATAAATTCGATTTCCTTATCGATGGTGGTTTGAAGTGAATCAAAATATACTTCACGTATGACTTTGATTTCTTGGTAATCCTTATCCAGCAGTCTTACTGTGTACGTATCGTTCCAAGCCAGTGTAATAAGGACAAAATCTTTGTGATGGTGTCCATCAACTTTTAATAGCAACGCTTTGGTGTAGCCATCTGCATCGGGTTCCAGTGCGAGGTGATGTGATACGCCCCAAGTCCAATAAACTGTTAAAGGACTTTTTAAAACCTGCATGGTTTCTAACCAAAAGAAATCCCTTTCAAGGAATCCCTCAATTTTTTCTTTTTTCATAATGTCAAAGAGTGTTAATTAATATTCTACTGACGTAAAGATACGAGCAAATAAACACTTTACAAACGAATGTATGATAATTGTTTATATCTCTTTTTTATTCTCTATCAACACTTTATCAGCTTTACTTATAGTAATACTTTAACATAATTTGAGCAAATGATATCACAAAATAAATATGTGAGTTATAAAAATATGCGGGCGCATTCCTACAATCTCGAATACTCCGCCACTCATGCCTGTGTGAGGTTGGGGCATTTTAAAGGGCTGTAATGAGCGATAATGAAATAGATGTGGATTTTGATTTCCTTTGGGAATTATGCGTTTAAAATCAATGGAAATTATGGGTATTTGTCCCATAAGACCTACTAGATACAGTCCGAATTTATCGATTATTTGGGCCTTTTGGGATATTTGGGAACGATTCTGGCGACAAATCCCCATTTTTCCCAATGAATTGAATTATTTGAATAGTTTCATGTGAATTGGGTCTAATTGTTTCTTGTAGGAAAAACCATTGTTGGCAAAGCCATAGCGATTCCGCCCCTAAATAGAAATTGTTTCAGTTGTGGATAAATGGGAGGTTTGTGCAAGGAAATATCTTGCAAGCGATAGTGTTTCTGCATCGCCATTGAAACTTGGAAGCTACATTTTGGCTTGCATAAAGCAAATACTGGTATATTCAACTTGAAAAAGTGGCACGAAAGAAAAAAAATAGATAGAAATATGGGGTATTGACGGAACTTTATTCGTATTAAGAATCCTATATTTTGCAGTATTTTACAAAGCTATCTGTTTTGTAATACGCTGATTTACAAACATATAAAAATACACTAAATTTGATACACCAAGTTTAGTGTTGTTCAAAACTATGTCCAATTGTGGATAAGTTTGGCTTTTTTAAACCGCAAGAAATGACAATCTTTGTTGTACAGAATATCCGAAGATTCTGCTAAAAAGAAAACCCCTCGGATTGCCGTCCAAAGGGTTTAGTATAAACATCTAAATCAAGCAAAATGATAGACATTATTAGTTTAGTGTTGGTCTTCCTGATAGTTCGGGAATCCAACAAGTAGAATTCACATTTAGTTATCTTAAATTTACTGACCCTGCGAAAGCGGGGTCTTTCTTTTCGACATAACAAAATTAAACTTTTTATACATACGCGCGTATCACGTGCGCAATATTTTTCTAACTTTATTTGTTGATAACCTCTACTTCCTGCATCATCACTACCTTTATGTTGTTAATGAATATAATAAACTCCATCACTATCTTTTAATTTATCAGTAATTGCATATCGAGCGGCATCAATAATATGGTTCCATTTATCAATTGGGGTTTCATCATCTTTCCAGGCGTAGTTGTTCAATTCCATGGCAAGGTTTTCGCCCTCAATTATTAGCTGGTAGTCCTTCATCAGCATGATACCTTCTTTAACTGACCCAGCACCCTTCTTACATCTTCGAATATTCAAACCCGAATCTTTCATTTCATCAATCAATCTACCTTCACTGCTATCACCTACAATTGTTCCAGATCCTGCAACATCGTGAAACACCTTTGTTAATTGGGATGTGTTCAACCCTTTCTTATATAGATGTTCTTTGAGGTATATTTTCCTTTCTATCTTATCCACGTAAGTTTCAACCAAAGTCGATGGGTCAATACTATACCCCCAATCGGCGCCATATACTGAATCAACATCATGGGGAAATGTTCCAAACTCCCAATTGGTGAAGATTACACCTTCCGACTTGTCCAGCCATCCGCCCATGACTACGTGTTGATACTTATCATGGTGGTTCAGCTTCATCAGTCGAATTTCTTCCAAGAAATCCTCCGAAAGGTGTGGGTTATCTTTATATGTACTATGGATATAACATGTGTTGCCTTTTATTCCGTTAAACCCTTCTTGGACATTTCTTTCTTGGTAAAACTTTCGATATATCCAATGGGTTTTCGTTGCAGGATTCAGAATCAGTATCACCCGGTTCTGCTTTGTCCGCTGTCTGATGGAAAGATTTATTTTATCGAACGTTGCTTCATCGGTTAGCTCCTCACCTTCTTCGACTACCAATGTAGTTATCCCGGCGATAGATTTTAGTCGGGCGGTGTTGTCCCCATTGGATGAACGAATACCCATGAAGATTATTGATGAACCTGATTGGATGTTTATGATTTCGCCCTTGGTTATTCTGAAATGTTCGGACAGCCCAAGCAGTTCAATCTTTTCCAAAATTTCGGGAATAATCGAAATATTTGCAGACACCATTGTAAGTCTTGTAAAAAGAATCTTATGCCCGGCTTCGAAAGTTAATAGTATAAGGAAAATGGTTGCACTCCACGACTTCCCGGACCCACGACCGCCATTTATGATAGTGTATCTTCCTTCGTGTTTAAATAGGTTTTGGTATTTCGGATGGATTTTTATTTGGTTCAATAATCGGCAATTATTTTTAGAGGTCATCAAAGTCGATGTCATCGGTGGGAAGAACATCAAAAGAAATGATGTCTTTTAAGTCAATCGAACTTACTGTGATATTACTTTCGGTTTCGATTTTCTGCTTGGGTGTTCCATAGACGTAACTGAACCAAAGCTTTAAACATTCGACATTGCCCCCACGAATTTTTCCCTGCAAAACAGCAATAGCTTCATCAGTGAAATTGTCAGCAGTTAGCTTTTCGAGCATTTTGATTTCTTCGGGTTTCGGTGGTCTGCCCGCACCTGCCCTTACACCACCGTTGTGTTTCCTACCATCGGGTTTATTACTCATTTTGTTTGGTTATTTTTGATTGTCGATTAAGTTCATCCACTATCGACTTATAGCTTGTAATAAGGCTTTTTAAGGTGATGTCCTTGCTCAACTTATAGTTTTCATCGCTTATGATATTCTGTTGAATAGCAACGATATAAATAAGCTTAATCCTTACATTTATTTCACCATCTGCCACATACTTTTTATATCGGATTATTGCGCCGTTATGATAGATAAAACCAAGGTTGAAAAGTTCCAGGACCCAAATGATTTTACTTTTTAGCATGCTTCGGGTTTAGATTAAATAGGATGATTTTCACCCAGAAGGACAAAGCGAATGCCTGCCCGATGGTTATGTATGGTAGTTCTGTTAAGTAGTCAACCAAGAATAACCCGGTTAGCCAGATGATGGCTGCGTGAAAGCTGAATTTCAATAAGTGAAATATTAGATTCATTATCACGAATGTTGTTCGGCTTGCCGTTATCATTCGATTGGCATACCATCTTTGTAGTCTTTTCATTTTAGTATCTTTTCTATTTTTTCTTGTCGGTCAATAAGGATTTCCGCGATTGTCAATCTTCGGTGTTCCCGGACCATATCATTTTTTACTTGTTCCAGATGCTTATCACTTTCGTGAAATGATACACGCCTTTGCAGGTCGTTAAATTCTATAACATAGCAGTGGTTGGCGTAATCCTCATAAATTTCAAACATGCTTTGCTTTAAGGATTTCCGCTTCTTCCATGGCTTTTTGAATCAGGTCACTGTACTGAATCGTGTAAGTCTGACCAAGGTGTTCAAACTCGAAGTGCAAGTATTCAGATTCTTGGTTGAATTCCAGTTTGTAATGCTTAATGAAATCACAGTAGTATTTAAGCAACTCCATGTGGAAGTATTTGCCAAATGTGTCGATAGTGTTTATATCTTCCATTAGATTTCATCTATGTTTTGCGAGTATTCGGCCAGGTATAAATTCCAAAGTTTTTCACGCAGCTGGATGATTGTACTAGGACACTGGCACGGTGTAAGTCGAACGCCAAATGTCCTATTAGACAAATAGAAAATTTCATTTCTATCTTCTGCACCAATAGTATTAGCGTGTCTGATTCGTTTTAGGAATTTTATATCATCATCGTTCAAAGGTTTTGCGCGCTTGATGAATGGGAACATTTTGTTGAGCTTTGCTTGACGTTCTTTGCAAGCATCGCACTGTTTGATGCCTAGTAATTGTGTTCCTTTTTTAATTAAGTCCCCGAATCCTTTTATTGAATCATCGTCAATCATTTCTTCGGGAACTGGTTGAACAAGTTGTTGTTGTTCTTCTGCTCTTTTCTTTTCTGCCCTTGCAAGTGCAAGTTCGACAGGTGTTAGTTTCTTTTTCTTCATACACTATATATTAATTTGAATGAAGTCCCATTTGGTGGAAATAAAAAGACCAGCAAATTAGCTGGTCTTTCCAAAAAAAAATTAAATAATAAGTTTCACAATTCACACCAACCTTTCAAGGCATTTAATTCTAACAATGTAGATTCGAACCCCAAGACATCTTCTGTTTTTGATGTCGATGAACAAGCCTTTCAATGTTGGTGCTACATTGATTATATATTTTTTTAAGGAGGAAGTTGTGAAAAAGATTTTCATTTTGGTAGATTTATTTTATTTATATATAAATCTTCCATAATGTTTTTTAAGTGTGGTGGATTTTTTATAGATTTGTATTTATACGTTCAAAGAAATTTGAGTTAGTATTCTACTAAAAAAAGGGACAGTTTCGGCTGTCCCTTTTTGATTTTACTGAATTAACTTGCGAAGCTTGTTTGCGATGTCAATTTTCTTATCCATATCAAAATTCTTTGATAAGTACCCTTCCGTTATTTTGACAGAAGAATGCCCAAGCGATTTACTTATATCATAAATGGACAGGTCAGCTTTTATCAATAGGCTAGCATAAGTATGTCGAAAGGTGTGAGTCGATAATCTCTTACAATCTAAATTAAAATCCTTTCTGACATGTGCGAACTGTCTCCGCAACTTGTTTGAAGCTACTGCAAACTTCTTATGTTGTTCCGCCGTAAATTCCATCTTTTTATCGTAGTCCGCTAAAATTTCGCGGCTTTCCAACCAAGGCATCACGAAATCTTTTTTCTTCCTTGACTTTATATGTTTACGCACGGCAGCCAAATTATTTTCATAAGACATTTGATTCCTTTCCTCCTGCGATAGGACTACGGACTTTGGGAACGGTGTCGGGCGGTGTGGATTAAATTCAATGACTTTGGGCATTTCGTAGCGTGGCAAATTCCATATCCATAATAGCGTGTTCACCAGATCGGGCGACCAAGGAACATCTAATGTTTTTGTATTTTTTTTAGTCACATAGGTAATTCCGTATTCATCGAAATTTTCAAAACGCATCAGAAGTGCATCACTTATTCTTGAACCGTTTGTAAAAAGCTGGAACAATCCAATTTTAATTGGTTGAATGTATAGATAGTTGTCATCTGCTTCCATCAATTTTCGGATGTCGGCAATAGACAGCAGTTCCTTTACCTTTTTTTCTGTTTCCACCTTCACCTTTTTATTGAGTGAACGTAAATTGTGATGGTAAAGATTAGATTCTTTCGCATTTTCCAAAATGGATTTCAAAACGACAAAATACATTTTGATTGAATTTCCTTGGACACCTCTCGCTACAAAATAGTTTTTGAATCCGACAAGGAAATCCATGTCTGCCATATCGAAAGTTAGTACGGAAATCTTTTGCTGACCCATATATTTTTCCAGATTAAAAAGCAGTGAAGTGATGTTTTGCTTGCTATTCATATTGGCGACAATTTCTCGCCTTTTTTTTATGTAAGCAATTAAATCATCAGTCTGAATTTTTCCGAATGGGTCGTCGCCAAGATTTTCCGAAATAGTTATGTTGATTTTGTTATAATCAATTTCAGTATTTTTTCGGAACGCTTTAAAATCTTTGTTGTAGTATAATTTGAAATGCTTCTCTGAAATCTTTATACCGAGCGATTTCTGTTTCTTTTTTCCTTCACCATTGTAAAAAGAAATTTGCAATATACCATCCTTATCGGATTTGTTTTTTTTATGCAGAATTACTGTCGCCATATTGTATCATTTTATTCCGCTAATGTATGAAAAAAGATTGGCGTTTAGGCTGATATTTTAATCAGGTTGGCGTTGGGTTGGCGTTTTTGAATTAAAATAAAAAACCCTAAACCATTAATTTATAATGGTTTAGGGTTTTTGAATACATGCTCTAACTTACAATTTATAATGATTCATCAGCATTTTTTCATAGACTTTATCAGGCAAGATTCGCTTTAAAACAATTGAGAATTTCTGCATAAAAACGCCTACTTTATAATGTACTTTTGGAACCGGCGTTTCAATGATTTTGTGAATTGCAATTGCCATTTCATTTGGATTACTACCAGAGTTTACATGTTCGTCCATCATTTTTAAGGTGTTACCATATGGTTTTTCATAAGCGGAACCTTTGATTAACGGCGCATGAAATCTACCAGAAGCTATATTTGTAGCAAAATCTCCCGGAGCCACGTTTGTGATATGAATTCCGAATTCTTTTACTTCCATGCGAAGTGCTTCTGTGATTAATTCTAACGCACCTTTTGAGGCCGAATAAACGCTTCGGTATGGCAATCCCATATAACCTGCAATCGATGTGATGTTGATTATTAATCCCGATTTTTGCGAACGCATTTGTGGCAAAACGGCTTTCATGACCTCAATTGGGCCGAAGAAATTAGTCTCAAAATTATTTTTAATTTCTGATGTCGGGATTTCTTCTAAAGGTCCGGTTATGCCGACTCCTGCGTTGTTAATTACCACATCAATTCTTCCTGATTTTTTGATGATTTCAGCAACAGCATTTTGGATGGATTCTCTGTTTCTGACGTCAAGCGCGACTAACGGAAATTTTGAATCTGAGATGCGTTCTGGATTTCGGCTGGTTCCATAAACGGTGTGTCCTTTTAAGGTTAGATATTCGCCTATCGATTTCCCGATCCCTGAGGAACCGCCAGTTATTAATATTATTTTTGACATTTTTTTATTTTGGATTTTTCGATTGTTCGAGGATTCGATCGTTCAAAATTTGCGGGTAAATTTAGTGATTTTTGGGGAATGTTTTGCTTGGATTTTAACGCAAAGTTTTGAAGGATTCCGCAAAGTTTCGCAAAGTTTTCCAGAGAGATTCGCGGAGGTTTTTGAATAGTAACAGGCTTTAGCCCGTTTGAGATATTTAAGTTGTAGAGTTGGCTTTAGCCTAAATTTTGTTTGTCGGTTTTAACGCAAAGTTTTGAAGGTTTTCGCAGAGTTTTTTCTCGCAAAGGCGCTAAGACGCAAAGTTATCATCGATAGGAACGGGCTTTAGCCCGTTTGAGATATTTAAGTTGTTGAATTGGCTTTAGCTGAAATTTTGATTGTGGATTTAAACGCAAAGTTTTGAAGGTTTTTGCGGAGTTTTTTCTCGCAAAGGCGCTAAGACGCAAAGTTATCATCGATAGGAACGGGCTTTAGCCCGTTTACAAATTGACGTTATGCAAATTGGCTTTAGCCGAAATTTTGTTTGTCGGTTTTAACGCAAAGTTTGGAAGGTTTTCGCAAAGTTTTTGTGAGAGTTATTTCTCGCAAACGCGCTAAATCGCAAAGCTAAAAGAAGGAAAGAAAAAGAAAGAAAAGACAAATCGCTTTGCATCTTAGCGCCTTTGCGAGAATATGTATTTCAAAGTTTGTCGACAACGATTGGTCCATCCCGATGAGTCGGGAGTTTAAAGAAGGCGAAAAGTGTTTAACTAGCCCCGATTGGTTGCAGTAGCTTTTTCTTCCGTTTTCGGAGAAAAACTACTGCAGAAAGCGGGAATTACATTTAAAAAATGCCTTGGGTTTGGCTTCGGAAAATCGAAAGTTTTGGGCAAAAAAAAATCCTCCGAAGTGGAAGATTAAAAAAATGGCAAGCGACCTACATCGCACCGCTACAACCGCTTACCCTTGCTGCGTTCCCACCCTGGGGGAGTCTGCAGGAGCTGGTCGTGTAGGACTTGCCGGTGCAAATATACAATCTTTTTATATTTTTGCAAGCGAATTGGCAGATATAAAATATCGTTGTATATTGCTATAATCAATTTTAAAACAATGAAAAAACATAAGTTATTAGCTTTCATTTTATTAGGGAGCATAATTATTTCTTGCGGGGACAGTGAAAGTGATAAAAAAAATTTATTCAGCATTGATTCGGCGGGTTTAAAAGCGGTTTATAAGCCGGAAGAATCGGTTTCTTTGCTACTGAAAAATGAAAAGGCGAAGGCGATTGATTCTGTAATTTATTATCTGAATGAAAAAAGAGCTGGTGCGGTGAAAGGAAATGCAAAGTTGGATTTTGCTTTGGCCGAAACTAAATTGGGTTATCAAACCGTAAAAGCGTTGGTGTATTATGAAGGTCAAAATGTGGAAATTGACACAAGGATTGAAGTGGTTTCGAGCGTAACTCCAAAGTTATTGAAATATACGATTGTAAATACATATCCGCACGATGAGACTTCTTACACGCAAGGTCTAGAGTTTTATCGCGATACATTATTTGAAGGAACAGGCCAAAGAGGTTCTTCTAAATTGATGAAAACCGATTATAAAACCGGAAAAATCTATCAATCTGTAAATATCGACGGAAAATATTTTGGCGAAGGAATTACGGTTTTAAACAATAAAGTGTACCAATTGACTTGGCAAGAATTAACAGGTTTTATTTATAATGCGGATAATTTAAAGCAAATCAGCACTTTTGAATATCCTAAAAAGGTGGAAGGCTGGGGATTGTGCAACGACGGAAAAGTGTTGTATCAATCTGACGGAAGCGAAAAAATTTGGGTTTTGAATCCTGAAACTTTAAAGGAAGTAGATTATGTAAATGTGTATTCTGAAGCAAGCAAAGTGAAAGCCGTGAATGAACTGGAATGGGTGGAAGGAAAAATCTATGGAAATGTGTACCAAAAAGATGCCGTTGCGGTGATTAATCCGAAGTCTGGTGCGGTGGAAGGAATTATCGACTTGAGAGAATTGAAGACCAAAATTAATATGATTGGCCACGATCCTGGAAACGACGTCTTGAACGGATTGGCATATAATCCAAAGACAAAAACGCTTTTTGTGACTGGAAAAAAGTGGAATAAAATGTTTGAAATCAAGATTACGGAGTAATTAAATGAGTAGTAAAATCAACATATCGATACCAAAGCCTTGTCACGAAAACTGGCAGAAAATGACTCCTTTGGAAAAAGGAAGGTTTTGTGATTCGTGCCAAAAGCAAGTGTTTGATTTTACAAAATCTTCTGATACTGAAATTCTTCAAAAATTTAATTCAGAAAAAAATATCTGCGGCAGATTTTTAAAGACGCAATTGGAAAGAGACATTGTTTCCCAAAAGAAAAAAAGTAGTTTTTGGATTGCTGGCGCTTCTGGAATTTTGAGTTTTTTAAGCTTGGGAAATCAAGAAGTTTTCTCTCAGGAAGTTAAGATCGAACAAACTGAAAATACTACAATTTCTCAACAACCAACTTCAGTTTCTAATGATAAAATAAGTGGAAATATTAGAGATAGTTTAGACATACTTCCTGGTGTAACTATTACAAATAATAGATCAAAACAAACAACTAGTTCAGATTTTGATGGGAATTTTAGCATTAAGGCTTACATTGGCGATACGTTAACATTTGAATACATGGGAATGGAAAGCCAAACTCTAACTATACAATCTATGGAAAATATTTCAATTTTTATGAAAGAAGATCCTGAAATGATTGATTCAATAATTTATACGGTTGGTGGCGCCTTTAAGTCACCAACTTTCTTCGGAAGAATTTTTCGCTCCATTGGAAATATTTTTAAATAACAGAAACCGAGCCAAGTGCTCGGTTTTTTTATACTTAAAAGTTAAAAAGAATTTCTAGCATTAAAATTTTTCCGAACTTCATAGAAACAAAATCATTGGCTATGAAAAGTTACATCTTATTATTATTTCTAGCGATTTTTTCAAGCTGTTCGCCTGATGACGCTGCTCCTGTCTCTTCAAACTTGAATGCAGAAACGTTGCTGAATGTTTCGTATGGAAATAATCCACAGCAATTAATTGATATTTATTTGCCAGCTGGAAGAACTTCTTCCACTACAAAAGTCTTGTTTTTGGTTCACGGCGGCGGTTGGACAAGTGGTTCAAAAAACGATATGACTGCACTTGCTTTTGGACTTCGGTCTCAGTTTCCTGATTATGCGATTGTAAATATTGGCTACCGTTTGGGAACTTTAGAATTGCCTGCTTATCCAAATCAAATTAATGATATTCAATCGGTCGTAAATTATATGGAAAGCAATAATTTCAATGTTTCAAAACAATACGGATTTCTAGGAGTCAGTGCTGGTGCGCATTTGTCGCTATTGTATTCCTATAAATTAGATACAGAACATAATGTGAAAGCAATTTGCAGTATCGTTGGCCCGACAGATTTTACTGACCCAGCTTATGAAGGACACGCTGGCATTGAAACGACTTTGCCTTACTTGGTCGGACAAAATCCGCCAGAGAGCATTTATGCAGAAGCGAGCCCGATTACGTATGTTTCAGCACAATCTGCAAGCACCATTCAATTTGCCGGAAACCAAGATCCGCTGATCCCAACGTCACAAGGAACGCGCTTAAAACAGAAATTAGACGATTTTAATATCACGAATAAACTTCACGTTTACAACGCTGGCCACGGCGATTTTAATCCCGTCGATGCACAAGATATTAATGTGAAACTGATTGCTTTTTTAACGGCACATCTTTAAATAAAAAACCGAGCAAGTTGCTCGGTTTTTCGTTTTTATGCTTTCTTCTTTTTTGCCGGAGCTTTCGCTGGAGCCGAAGTAACAACTGGTTTCCCTTCCACATATTTTTTGTCGGTGGCATTAAATGCAAAACTATTTTGTTGTGTTTTATTCTTTTGCTGAATGTCTCCGTCTGGAGTTAAGATAAATTCAAAGCCTTCTCTCCTAACTTTTTCTTGCGTTTCAGAAGCATTTTTTAATCGGTCTAAAAATACTTTTTCGGTGATATTTGTAGTGGACTGTTGGTTTGAGAAAAGTTTTGTTTTGGTAGAAACATCGTAAACTTCTGAAAATAATGTAGATTTTATTTCTGTTTTTAAATCAGTTTTATTGGTCGTTTCTTCCGTCCACGTTAAAAGATAAAGTGGCGTTCCTTTTGCCATGAATGGTTTGATGGCGCAATCTTTTGGAGAACTGTTTGCATCAACGGTTTTGATTCCGATGGTATCTTTTTTGGCTTTATTGTTTACGAATAAATAGAAATTTCCTTTTACAATTTCTGCTGTGAGATTATCGGCTTTCGCCAAAGCTGTTGAAGTCGTCTTTGCAGGAACTTTACCTTTGGCTTTCTTTTTTTGTCCGTAAGAAATTATCGTGCAAAGCAGTATTAAAATGAGAAGTGCGGTCTTTTTCATATCTTATTTTTTTTAGAATGCCTAAAATACGAAAAATATGAAAGTAGAATTGTTAAAGTATTGAACAAAAAAAAGCCCTGATAAAAATATCAGGGCTCTTAAAAATATAATCTAAAAAGTGATTATTTCACTTCTTCGTAGTCAACATCTTGAACGTTGTCTCCTTGATCACCTTGTGGTTGTGCATCTTGTGGAGCACCTTGAGCATCACCTTGCTTGTACATTTCCTCAGAAGCATTTTTCCAAGCTTCGTTGATTTTGTCTAAAGCTGGTTGAATTGTAGCCACATCTTGGTTAGCGTGAGCCATTTTCAATTCAGTCAAAGCATATTCGATAGCTGTTTTGTTTCCATCAGATAATTTCTCTCCGAATTCTTTCAATTGACTTTCTGTTTGGAAAATCATGCTGTCAGCTTCGTTCAATTTCTCGATTTTTTCTCTTGCAGCTTTGTCAGAATCAGCATTTGCTTCTGCTTCTTTTTTCATTCTTTCGATTTCTTCTTGAGTCAATCCAGAAGAAGCTTCGATTCTGATATCGTGAGATTTACCAGTCCCTTTGTCAGTTGCAGAAACTTTGATGATACCATTAGCATCAATGTCAAAAGTTACTTCAATTTGTGGAACACCTCTACCTGCTGGTGGAATTCCATCAAGGTGGAAACGACCAATAGTTTTGTTATCTGCAGCCATAGCTCTCTCACCTTGCAATACGTGGATTTCCACAGATGGCTGGTTGTCAGAAGCTGTCGAGAAAACTTGAGATTTTTTTGTTGGGATTGTTGTGTTAGACTCAATTAATTTTGTCAAAACACCACCCATAGTTTCGATACCTAAAGATAAAGGTGTAACGTCTAATAACAATACATCTTTAACGTCTCCAGATAAAACTCCACCTTGAATTGCAGCACCAATTGCCACAACTTCATCAGGATTAACTCCTTTTGATGGCTTTTTGTTGAAGAATTTTTCAACTTCTTCTTGGATTTTTGGGATTCTTGTAGAACCTCCAACCAAGATAACTTCGTCAATATCAGACACATTCAAACCAGCATCTTTCAACGCTTTTGCTACCGGAGCCATTGAACGTTTTACTAAAGCGTCAGTCAATTGGTCAAATTTAGCTCTTGACAATTTTTTAACCAAGTGTTTTGGTCCTGTTGCAGTAGCTGTAACGTATGGCAAGTTGATTTCAGTTTCTCCTGTAGAAGACAATTCAATTTTTGCTTTCTCAGCAGCTTCTTTCAAACGTTGCAATGACATTGGATCAAGACGTAAATCTAAACCTTCTTCAGCTTTGAAATCTTCAGCTAACCAGTCAATAATTGTTTGGTCAAAATCATCTCCACCTAAGTGAGTATCTCCATTTGTAGACAATACTTCAAAAACTCCATCTCCTAATTCAAGGATAGAAATATCAAAAGTACCACCACCTAAATCATAAACTGCAATTTTTTGATCTGTACCTTTTTTATCCAAACCATATGCTAAAGCAGCGGCAGTTGGCTCATTGATGATACGCATCACTTTTAAACCAGCGATTTCACCAGCCTCTTTTGTAGCCTGACGTTGCGCATCGTTAAAGTAAGCAGGAACAGTAATAACTGCTTCTGTAACTGTCTGACCTAAATAATCTTCAGCCGTTTTCTTCATTTTTTGAAGCGTCATTGCTGATAATTCTTGTGGCGTGTAAAGACGACCATCGATATCCACACGTGGCGTATCGTTATCACCTCTTACCACAGTGTAAGGTACATTTTTAGCTTCAGTAGCGCTTTCAGAGAATTTATTTCCCATAAAACGTTTTACAGAAGCAACAGTTTTTGTTGGATTGGTCACTGCTTGTCTTTTTGCAGGATCACCAACTTTGATTTCTCCACCTTCAACAAATGCAATTACTGATGGCGTTGTTCTTTTTCCTTCAGCATTAGGAATTACAACTGGCTCGCTTCCTTCCATTACAGAAACGCAAGAGTTTGTTGTTCCTAAGTCAATTCCGATTATTTTACCCATTTTATTTTTATTTTGTTTCTATTCTAATTTTTTGAACTCGGATAGTCATTAGACAATCTTTGTGCCAAGTCAGAAAATTTTAAAAATTGTCAGTTTTTGTAAAAAGTGACATTTATTGATATGACAAGATGACATTTTTTTATTTAGAAGCGAAACAGCAGTAAGTTATCAGCCATCCATTTTCCCGCTGGTGGCACTCGCTTTCCACGGCTTGATCAGCCGTGAAAGAGCTCAAACAAAGCCACCATCGGGGCTATTCGAGAAACAAAAGGCATTTTTTTAAACTCCCGACTCATCAAAACGGACCAATATTGTCGATCTTTTAAAAGGTTTTCAAAACCTGTTAAGTATATTTTAAAAAACAAAACCTAACAGGAGAAATACCTGTTAGGAAAAAATCCTTGTCATCCGTGTTCAAAAAAAAACATTTTCGACATTGTAATCCCGAGCGCAGTCGAGAGAAAGTAACGAAAAGAAAATTCTTGAAAATTTCTCAAATCCGTGTCATCTGTGTGCAAAAAAACACAATCAAATTAAAAAATTCGAGCAAATCAGCGAAATCCGCCAAAATCCGCGTTCAAAAAAGTCTATTCAAAATATTCAAATCCATCAATAATATCCAAATAAACCCCATCAAAATCAGCCGTCAAAATCTTATCCAAATAAGAGTCAGAACCTCGAAAAATAATATCCTGCCAATCGGCATTCCAATATTTAACTTTAAAATTCCCCGTCCAATCCGGATTTTCAGCCACAATCCAACTTGGTTTCGAAGCATTCCAAGAATTTTCCCAATAATAACGGTAATCTTCCACCTCGCCAATTGACATATAACAAATCACGATTCGCTTGCCACCATTCGCTTTATTCCGAAGCTGATTGATTTCAGAAGCCGTAAAAGCTTCGTCATTCAAAAACAAATCCATAATTATAGCATCATAATTCGTAGCCGTAACCGCATTGATAAAAGCACTTTTCGAAGCAAAATTCACCGGATTCACCAAATACAAAAAGTTTTTTGCCTGAGATAAATTCGCAATCACATCCGCATTCACATTATAAGGATTCCCACTCGGAATAACCGTCAAATTTCGATCTGGCGCTGCATAAGAAATATAACCGCCGGCAAAATTCTGCTGATAAGAAGTGACCATTTTTGAAGGTGTTGAACAATAATCTGTTACTAAAATCTTCTTGCCATTATTCTTTGAAACATTTAAAAGCCCTTTCAAATAGTTAGAATCTTCCGTTGAAGTGGCTTGGTCATCATTATCATAGCCAAAAAGCAAATCTTCCTGACCATTTCCATCGATTGCATTCAAATAAGCATGCGAAATTGCGCCACCTTCTTCTCCATTTTCAGTCACCAATTCAATTCCGTTCTGCGGAATCACTGCAAAATTCGGCTTCACTCCTTTCGCCTTTTGGCTGATTCCAATCACAAAATCGCGCATATCTTGATGGAAATTTCTATCCTCAGAATTCGACGAATTTTCATCATCAGAATTGCAACTTAAAACGGCAAAAGCCAAAAACAGAAATAAGATTTTTTTCATAATAGGGAAATTTATAAGAAGAACGCAAACTAAATCATTTTAGTTCGTACAGTCGAGACAACACTAGAAAAAAAATCTGCGAAAATCCGTCTAATCCGTGTCATCCGTGTTCAAAAAAAAATAACGCAATCAAATAAAATTCAACCAATACGTAACAAAACAAGTCTGCCAATTTGTACTAAAAAAACCAATAACTTTACCACATTTTCAAAATAACAATCAAATACTACAGAATTAATAATTTTACAACGTTTGCGAAGCCTTAAAAAATATATATTTGCACAAATTTGCGTTATAGATTTATGGAAGAATGTATCTCGGTTTTTGACATGCTTAAAATTGGTGTTGGCCCTTCAAGTTCCCATACTTTGGGACCTTGGCGAGGCGCCGAACGATTTTTAGAAGAACTTCGTGACGAAGAAATTTTAAGCAAAGTCATCAGAATTAAAGTCGATTTGTTCGGTTCGCTTTCACTTACCGGAAAAGGTCACGCCACAGATTTGGCCGTGATGCTCGGTTTGACTGGTGCTGATCCAGAATTTATTCCAATTAAGAATATCGACAAAATCATTGCTTCGATTAAAAAAAATAAAGAATTGAATTTGGCCGGAGAAGTTATGATTCCGTTTAATATGGATGCCGATATTATCTTCAACAAAAACTTCCTTCCCTTTCACTCCAACGGATTTTCGTTTACAGCTTATACTTCTGAAACCGAATATGAATCAACATTCTATTCTATCGGAGGCGGTTTTGTGGTGAAAGAAGAACGAATCAATGCAAAGAAAAAACTCGAAATAAAATGCGCTTTTCCGTTCCCAATCCAGCGTGCGGATGAGCTTTTAAATTATACAATTCAAGAAAATAAGAGCATTTCAGAAATCGTTTATGAAAACGAAATCTCGATGCGAACGCCTGAAAATGTGCATTCTGAGTTGATGCGCGTTTGGCACACGATGTTAGAATGTATGTACATCGGCTGTCATTCTGAAGGAATTCTTCCGGGAGGATTGAACGTTCGTCGTCGTGCTTTTGACATGCACCAAAACCTTATTGGTTTAGCCAATTATTCAAATCCACAAGAATGGCTAGAATGTATCAGAAAAACGGAAGTAAAATTTCGTCAAATCTTGAAATGGGTTAGCTGTTTTGCTTTGGCAGTCAATGAAGTAAACGCCGCTTTGGGAAGAGTTGTGACGGCTCCAACTAACGGAAGCGCGGGCGTAATTCCTGCGGTTTTAATGTATTATTTGGTTATTGAAAACCATGATGCTGGCGAAAAAGAAATCAAGCAATTTTTGATGGTTGCCGGCGAAATCGGTAGTATTTTCAAAAAAGGAGCTACAATTTCAGCAGCAATGGGCGGATGTCAGGCAGAAATCGGAGTTTCATCGGCAATGGCTGCGGCGGCTTTATGTGAATTGATGGGCGGAAAACCGGCTCAAGTTCTCATGGCCGCTGAAATTGCGATGGAACATCATCTTGGTTTGACTTGCGACCCGATTGGCGGTTTGGTTCAAATTCCGTGTATTGAAAGAAATACAATGGGTGCGATTAAAGCGATTAATGCGGCAGAATTAGCGTTAGAAACTGATCCAAAAAACGCAAAAGTACCTCTAGATAAAGTAATTAACACAATGTGGGAAACCGCAAAAGACATGAATACGAAGTATAAAGAAACTTCTGAAGGCGGTTTGGCAATTAGCGTGAATATGGCGGATTGTTAAATTGGGTTAAGGGTTTGTTTATCTTGCAAGGTTTGAAAACCTTGTAGGTATATTTTTAAGTAATCTTTCACGCCTAAAAGTAAAAAAATCATTGCAGGATGGTTTAACATTATCAATAATGTGGGATTAATTTTCGATAAATAAATATCCTCCAATTTTACTTTCAATTATTCAAAAGACTAATTTTGCTTAAAATTACTGCTTTGAAAAAAATCCTGATTATTGACGACGAAGAAAAATTGCGCAGTCTTATGGCGCGAATTATTGGCTTGGAAGGTTTTGAAGTTATTCAAGCTGGCGATTGCAAATCGGGATTAAAAAAATTAGACCAAAATTCTTTTGACGTCGTGCTTTGCGATGTAAAACTTCCGGATGGAAACGGTGTTGATTTGACAATTTCTATAAAAGAAAAATATCCTCAGATTGAAATTATACTTTTAACAGCTTACGGAAATATTCCGGATGGCGTTCAGGCTATAAAAAATGGTGCTTTTGACTATATTGTAAAAGGTGACGACAATAATAAAATCATTCCGCTTCTTCATCGCGCTATCGAAAAAAGTGGTCTCACACAGCGAATTGCTCAACTCGAATCAAAATTAGAAACTAAGTATTCGTTTGATGGAATTGTTGGAACTTCAAAAAATTTACTTCAAGCTATTGATTTGGCAAAAAAAGTTTCAGTAACTGACACAACCGTTTTGCTGACAGGTGAAACCGGAACCGGAAAAGAAGTTTTTGCTGCAGCGATTCACCAATCAAGCTTGCGAAAAGACCAAAGTTTTGTGGCAATAAATTGTTCCGCTTTCAGTCACGATTTACTGGAAAGTGAAATGTTTGGCCACATCGCAGGTTCATTTACCGGCGCTTCAAAAGATAAAAAAGGGTTGTTTGAAGAAGCCAATAACGGAACTATTTTTCTAGATGAAGTGGGTGAAATGGCGTTAGATTTACAAGCAAAATTACTTCGCGTGATTGAAAATGGAGAATATATTAAGGTTGGAGAAAGCAAGCCAACAAAAGTAAATGTCAGAATTATTGCTGCGACAAACAGAGATTTAGCTAAAGAAATTGAGATTGGGCATTTCCGCCAAGATTTATTCTATCGTCTTTCGGTTTTTCAAATTCAATTGCCTTCGTTGCGTGACAGAACTATTGATATCGAACCTTTGGCTAATTATTTTCTGAATTTTTTCGCTTTAAAAACCAACAAGAAAATTAAAAATTTATCCGGAGAATTTGTGCAGCTTTTAAAATTGCACACCTGGCCGGGAAATATCCGAGAATTGAAAAATGTCTTGGAACGAAGCGTGATTTTAGAAACTGAAAATGTTTTGACAACAAGCTGTCTTCCTTTAGAAATTCAAAATTTAAAAGCATCAAAAACTAATGGCGAAACTCCTGTATTGTCTGCTTTTTCATTGGCTTCCGCCGAAAAAATTCATATTCAAAAAGTATTGAATTATACAAATCACAACAAAACTGAAACTGCAAAATTGCTTAATATTGCCTTGACAACTTTATATAGAAAGCTTGAGGAATATAAAATAAGTTAGAAAATCTGCAAAAACCATATCGTTTTAAAAGTCCCAACCCTATCGTTTCGATAGGGTTTTCTTTTGGCACAAACTCCAAAAAACTTTAATCATAAGAAAATAAACACTTTAGGGAACAGTCCAAAAAACTGGACTCTAATTTGGCATAAGGCTTCAAAAATAACTTAATCATATGAAAAATTTCAATGATAGCCTTATCAAAAAAATGGAACGACTTGCTGAAATAACCATCAGCAGCCTGCAACTCGGGAAAATTACTCGTGTAAAAAGATGTCTCGAAATCGCCGAAGATTTATTGCTCAAAGGAAACTCAGAGATGAAAAATGCGATTACAAATGTCTATGTTTTTTCTGTTTCCCATTATATGGAATTCAACAGAATCGCAATTTCAAAGTTTTTTCCAAAGACACTTTACAAAGAATATGTAAAACAAATTAACACTTCTGGAGTATGATGACCGCCACTTTAATTCTCGTCGGGCTGATTCTTTTTGCCCTTGTGTATTTCTCGATTTATTATTTTGATAAAATCTAAAAAACTATGGTAGCCCTTTTAATTATTGCAATTGCGGTTTTTGTTTATATCATTTATGTTTTACTTAAACCCGAAAAATTTTAAAAAATGAATACAGAAATTTTAGGAATTGTAGCAATGTTTTTACTCACTTTGCTCCTGTCGATTCCATTAGGAAAATATATTGCGAAAGTATATTTAGGCCAGAAAACATTTTTAGATCACGTTTTAAATCCGATTGAGAAATTCTTCTACAAAATAAGCGGAATCGATTCAAAAAAAGAGATGAATTGGAAACAACATTTGGTAGCTTTATTAGCCATCAATGTGATTTGGTTTTTATTAGGAACCGCGATTTTAATGTGCCAAGGCTGGCTTCCGTTAAACCCTGATTCAAACCCAAATATGACGGCTGATTTAGCATTTAATACAATCATCTCTTTCTTGGTAAATTGTAATTTGCAGCATTATTCAGGAGAATCAGGTTTGAGTTATTTGAGCCAGCTTTTCTTGATGTTCTTGCAATTTGTCTCTGCGGGAATCGGATTAGCTACAGCCGCAGTTTTATTCAACGCTTTAAAGGAAAGAACCACCGAATTTCTTGGTAATTTTTATAACTATTTCATCAAATCTTGCACCAGAATTCTATTACCAATATCAATAATCGTTGCAGTAGTATTATTGTTCAACGGTACTCCGATGACTTTTGAAGGAAAGCAAGAAATGACGACTTTGCAAGGCGAAAAAGTAGAAGTTTCCACTGGGCCAGTCGCAGCATTTGTCGCCATAAAACACGTGGGAACAAACGGTGGCGGTTTCTTTGGAACAAATTCTGCACATCCTTTAGAAAATCCTAATTATTTGACAAATGTCGTTCAGATGATTGCTCAGATGATTATTCCTTTTGCGATGGTTTTTGCTTTAGGTTTTTATCTGAATAGGAAAAAATTATCGTGGATGATTTTCGGAGTGATGACTGTCGGATTCCTCGCTTTGACAATTCCAACAGTTATTACTGAAATGAACGGAAATCCGGCAATAACTCAAATGGGAATTGACACTTCTGCTGGAGCAACTGAAGGAAAAGAAGTTCGTTTTGGAGCTGCGGCTTCGGGATATTGGAGCATTGCAACAACGGTAATTTCCACAGGTTCAGTAAATTCTATGCACGACAGCGCAATGCCTTTGTCAGGAATGAACCAGCTTTTAGCAATGATGGTCAACTGTTTTTACGGAGGCTGTGGTGTTGGAATCTTGAATTTCTACATCTTCATCATTCTTGCGGTTTTCATTAGCGGTTTGATGGTGGGAAGAACGCCAGAATTTTTAGGAAAGAAAATCGAAGCTCGGGAAATGAAAATCGCGATGATTATTGCGCTACTTCATCCGTTTTTAATTTTGGTTGGAGTGGCACTTTCTACTGCATTTCCAGCACTTGGTGCGAGTACTTTAAACAATCCTGGCTTCCACGGATTCAGCGAAATTGTTTATGAATACACGTCTTCGGCTGCAAATAACGGCAGCGGTTTTGAAGGCCTTGGCGACAATAATCCCTGGTGGAATATCACAACCGGAATCGTTTTATTGCTTTCAAGATTTCTGCCAATCGTCGGCCCAATTGCCATCGCTGGAATTTTAGCTTCTAAAAAGCACATTCCAGAAAGCGCCGGAACTTTAAAAACCGATACGTCAACTTTTGGATTAATGGTTTTTGCCGTAATTTTTATCATTGCAGCATTGTCTTTCTTCCCAACATTGACTTTAGGTCCAATTGCAGAATATTTCACTTTATATTAATCTACTGATTTTCAAATTATATGAAAACTCAAAATAAATCATTATTTCAAAAAGAGCTCATGCGCGAAGCATTTCTTCAGTCTTTTTTTAAATTAAATCCAAAAACGCTCTTCCGAAATCCGATTATGTTTACGGTAGAAATCGGTACAGCCGTCATGCTTGCGGTTTGCATTTGGATTTTAACAGGCGAAACCTCGCAAGGAAGTTTTGCTTACAATTTCACCATATTCATCATCTTATTCATGACGCTTTTGTTCGCTAATTTCGCCGAAGCAATTGCCGAAGCAAGAGGAAAAGCACAAGCCGACAGCTTGAGAAAAACGCGAGAAGAAACACCAGCAAAGAAAATTTTTCCTGTTGGAGAAATGCGCGTTGATGAAATTCAAATTGTTTCATCTTCGAGTCTTGTGAAAGGCGACATTTTCATCTGCGAAGCCGGCGATGCGATTCCCACTGATGGTGAAATTATCGAAGGGCTTGCCACGATTGACGAAAGCGCAATTACTGGCGAAAGTGCTCCGGTAATTCGTGAAGCCGGTGGCGATAAAAGCTCGGTAACCGGCGGTACAAAAGTACTTTCTGATAAAATAAAAGTACAAGTTACTACCGAACCTGGCGAAAGCTTTTTAGATAAAATGATTGCCTTGGTCGAAGGCGCTTCTCGACAAAAAACACCAAATGAAATTGCTTTGACTATTCTTTTAGCGGGTTTTACCTTGGTTTTTATCATCGTATGCGTGACGCTGAAACCATTTGCCGATTACGCAAATATTAACATTACAATTGCAGCATTCATTTCCTTATTTATATGTTTAATTCCCACAACAATCGGTGGTTTATTATCAGCAATTGGAATTGCCGGAATGGACAGAGCTTTACGTGCTAATGTAATTACTAAATCTGGAAAAGCGGTAGAAACTGCTGGAGACATTGATGTTTTGCTTCTTGATAAAACGGGAACCATCACCATTGGAAACAGAAAAGCAACTCATTTTTATCCTTCAAAAGGAATTTTAGAAAGTGATTTTATAACTGCAAGCGTACTTTCATCTTTGGCTGATGAAACTCCTGAAGGAAAGTCAATTATTGAGCTAAGTGAAAAGTTAGACGTAAAAGGTGAGACCAAAGCTATTCTCTCACATCCATCATCTCACATTTTACAAACGATTAAATTTACGGCTGAAACCAGAAGCAGCGGCGTCAATCTTTCTAACGGAAAAATAATTAGAAAAGGTGCTTTTGATTCCATCCGAAATTTATCTGAAAAAGCAGGAAATCCTTTTCCGAAAGATACAGCCGAAAAAGTCACAGAAATTTCGAGTAACGGTGGAACGCCACTGGTAGTTTCTGAAAACGATAAAGTTTTAGGTGTAATAGAATTGCAAGACATAATCAAACCCGGAATTCAGGAACGCTTTGAACGACTTCGAAAAATGGGCGTAAAAACCGTGATGGTAACGGGAGATAATCCGTTGACTGCTAAATTTATTGCGGAAAAAGCAGGAGTTGATGATTTTATCGCCGAAGCAAAACCTGAAGATAAGATGAATTACATCAAAGACGAGCAAAAACTGGGCAAGCTTGTCGCAATGATGGGCGACGGTACCAATGACGCACCGGCTTTGGCGCAAGCAGATGTCGGCGTTGCGATGAACAGCGGCACTCAGGCTGCAAAAGAAGCCGGAAACATGGTCGATTTAGACAATGATCCTACAAAATTAATTGAAATTGTAGAAATCGGGAAACAGCTTTTGATGACACGTGGCACATTGACCACTTTCAGCATCGCCAATGACGTGGCCAAATATTTTGCCATCATCCCGGCTTTGTTTATCACAGCGATTCCTGCTTTGCAAAGCTTAAATATCATGCAATTGCACAGTCCCGAAAGCGCCATTTTATCAGCCGTAATTTTCAATGCAATTGTGATTCCGTTTTTGATTCCGCTTGCCTTAAAAGGTGTGACTTACAAGCCAATCGGCGCTTCAGCCCTGCTCCGACGCAATTTATTAATCTATGGTTTGGGAGGTGTGATCGTTCCTTTTATTGGAATTAAAATCATCGACATCATTGTAACTTTATTCCTTTAAATTATTTATAAAATGAAAAATCAGCTCATCATCGGATTAAAACTGACATTGGTCACTTTAATCTTTTTCTCGGGAATTTATACCGTTTTTATTTTCGGAATTGCCCAAATTTCTCCAAACCAAGGAAAAGGAATTATGGTGGAAAGTAACGGGAAAAAATTCTACAAAAATATAGGACAATCCTTCACTGAAGCCAAATATTTCAATTCACGTCCATCCGCAGTTGCCTATAACGCTGCGGGTTCAGGCGGAAGCAATAAAGGACCGAGTAACCCAGAATATTTGGCAGAAGTTCAGAAAAGAATTGATACCATTTTGATTCAAAATCCAGATATTAAAAAGAGTGAAATTCCTGCCGATTTGGTAACTGCAAGTGGTAGCGGTTTAGATCCAAATATTTCTGTAACAAGTGCAAAAGTTCAAATCAAAAGAATTGCAAAAGTCAGAAATCTTGAAGAAAAAAAATTAGAAGATTTGATTGCAACTACCACTGAAAAACCACTTTTTGGATTATTCGGACCTGAAAAAATAAACGTTTTAGCATTAAATATCGCTTTAGATAAATTGAAATAAAAAATGAAAAATGTAATTACAACCGCTTTTTTAGCGCTTACCACTTTGGGTCAAGCCCAAATTGACTCTACCGAAACCAAAAAAAATCCCTTAAAAATTTCAGGCTACGCCGAAGTTTATTACGCCTATGATTTTGGAACTCCAGAAAATAATACGCGTCCGAGTTTTATTTATTCGCACAATCGTCATAACGAAGTCGCGTTAAATTTAGGCTTCATAAAAGCAAATTATGAGAATGAAAAAGTGAGGGCAAATTTGGCAATAATGGCGGGAACGTATAGCAATGCAAATCTTTCTGCCGAAGAAGGTGTGATGAAAAATATTTTTGAAGCAAACGCCGGAGTGAAACTTTCTCCAACGAAAAACTTGTGGATTGATGCGGGAATTTTTTCTTCACACATTGGTTTTGAAAGTGCAATAAGCAAAGATTGCTGGACACTATCACGAAGTATTCTCGCCGAAAATTCTCCTTATTATGAAAGCGGTGCGAAAATTTCTTACACAACAGACAGCGGAAAATGGTTTGTCAGCGCTTTAGTTTTAAACGGCTGGCAAAGAATTAAGCGAGTCGACGGAAACAAAACACTTGCTTTTGGACATCAACTGACTTACAAACCAAACTCAAATATAACGTTAAACAGCAGTTCTTTCATCGGAAATGATAAGCCAAATAGTGATAAGAGAATGCGCTATTTCCACAATTTATATGGAATCTTTCAACTGAATCAGAAATGGGGGTTGACAGCTGGATTTGACATTGGGGCTGAGCAAAAATCAAAAGGAAGCGAAAGCTATAATTCGTGGTATTCTCCTGTTTTCATTGCAAAATATAAAGCTTCTGAGAAAGTAAGTTTGGCTGTCAGAGGCGAATATTATCAAGATGAAAACGGTTTAATCATTGCCACAGAAACTCCGAATGGATTTCAAACTTTTGGGTATTCTTTGAATTTTGATTATGCTATTTATGACAATGTGGTTTGGAGAATTGAAGGCAGAAATTTAAACAGCAAAGACGAAATTTTTACGGAAAACGGAAATCCAACGAAGCAAAATTTTATGGCAGTCACTTCATTAGCAATTTCATTTTAATCTATAAAAAAGAAAATTTTGGACGGAAATAAAGAAGATAACGTACAGCATTTTTTAAACCTAATCCAGAAATCAAGAAAAGGAAAGTTTAAGGTCTACATCGGAATGAGCGCCGGTGTAGGCAAAACTTTTCGTATGCTTCAGGAAGCGCATTCGCTGTTGAAAAACGGAATCGACATTAAAATTGGTTTTATTGAAACGCACAACCGAGAAGAAACGCACGATTTGCTAGACGGCTTGCCGATAATTCCGCGTAGAAAATTATTTTACAAAGGAAAAGAATTGGAAGAAATGGACGTTCAGGCAATTATCAGTTTGCGTCCCGAAGTGGTGATTGTCGATGAATTGGCGCACACCAATATTGAAGGAAGCAAAAACGAAAAACGCTGGCAAGATGTGATGGAAATCTTGGAAGCGGGAATCAATGTTATCAGTGCAATAAACATCCAACACATTGAAAGTCTGAATGAAGAGGTAAAATTTATTACTGGAATTGAAGTAAAAGAGCGAATTCCTGATAGTGTTTTGGCGCAAGCCGATGAAGTTGTAAACATAGATTTAACTGCTGACGAATTGATTTCCAGATTAAAAGAAGGAAAAATTTATAAGGCAGATAAAATTGAAATGGCTTTGAAAAATTTTTTCAAAAGCGAACATATTCTGCAGTTGCGAGAATTGTCTTTAAAGGAAGTTGCAAGCCAAGTGGAGCGAAAAGTGGAAATTGAAGTTCCGAAAAATAAAAGCGCACGACACGAAAAATTTATGGCTTGCATCAGCAGTAATGAAAAAAACGCCAAGAAAGTCATCCGGAAAACGGCACGTCTTGCCAATTATTACAATAGCAGTAAATGGTATGTTTTATATGTTCAAATGCCTCAAGAAAGTGCTGATAAAATTGCGTTAGACAAACAACGCCACTTGATTAACAATTTTAAATTGGCCACAGAATTAGGTGCAGAAGTTATTAAAATTGAGCATACAAAAATTGCCAAAGCAATAATCGAACAAGCTGAAAACAAAGATATAACAACAGTTTGCATTGGAAAACCAAGAATGAATCTTTTCAAAATCATTCTTTCCACAAATGTTTTTAAGGAGTTATTAAACAAACTATCTTCGAGTGAAATTGATTTAATTATCTTAAGTTGATAGCATTAACTAAAATAAAATGATTAATAATACTAACATAAAAGAAATCTCCTTTAATTTTGCAGTAAAAGTTATAGGCGTTTACCAACATATTGCTGAAGTGAAAAAAGATTTTTTACTTTCAAAACAGCTGGTAAAAAGCGCTACTTCCATCGGAGCATGCATTAATGAAGCCGTTTTGGGGATATCAAATAAAGATTTCCTGCAACACATGAACGAGGCTTTGAGGGATTCTCAAGAGACAGAATACTGGCTGCGCCTTTTATACAAAACAAATTATTTGTCAGAAAAAGAATTTAAAAGTATCTATAATGAAAGCGTAGAATTGATAAAAATGCTTTCGTCGATTATTGAGAGTTCAAAATTAAAACCACAATTATAAAATATCAGTTTTGAAAATTAAAGCAAAATTAAGACTTGGAATTGGATTATTATTTTCCTTGATTGTAATTCTCGTGGCGCTCGCTGTGAGGCAAGTTCACGTGATTGCTGAAGACACGGAAAATATTCTTGTTGCCAATTACAACTCACTGGATTATTCTCGAAATATGCTGAAAGAACTCGATAAAATTGAGCTTGAGCAACAGAATTTCGACAGTTTTGATGCTTTTTTAAACTTCCAAAATAATAACATTACGGAAGTTGGCGAGAAAGAATTGACCCAAAATCTTTTGGAAGATGTGAAAATTTTTAAAGAAAATCCAGATAATAAAATTGCCAGAAATCAAATCAGAAATGATTTAAACGACATCATGAAACTCAATATGGATTCTATCCAAAGGAAAAGTATTGTGGCAAAAAATTCTGCAGAAAGCGGTATTTTTTGGATTTCTATCACGGGGCTGACTTGCTTTATCATTGCGTTTACTTTGCTTGTAAATCTTCCGAGTGATATTGCGAATCCGATTAAAGATTTAACTGAAAGTATTCGCCAAATTGCCGATAAAAATTATTCGCAACGTGTTAATTTTGAGACCAATGACGAGTTTGGAAATCTGGCCAAATCGTTTAATACGATGGCGCAAAAACTTCAAGAATACAGTGACAGCAATCTGGATAAATTGATGATGGAAAAAAAGCGTATTGAAACTTTAATCGATAACATGCGCGACCCAGCGATTGGTTTGGATGAAAACGAAAAGATTCTTTTTGCTAATGAAGAAGCGTTGAAAATTTCTGGACTAAAAGCTTCAGATATTATAGGAAAAAATGCCAGTGACGTCGCACTTTCTAATGATTTGGTTCGTTCCCTACTTCAACATCTGGTGCAAGGAAATACAGAAAAAAAGCAAGAAACACTTAAAATTTATGCTGATAATAAAGAGAGTTATTTCGAAAAACAAGTGATTCCCATAATCATTTTGCCAACAGGCGAAGAAGAAAAAAAAGAAATTGGTTCGTTTATAATTCTCAGAAATGTGACTGCTTACAAAGAGCTAGATTTTGCAAAAACCAATTTTATTGCTATGGTTTCCCATGAATTTAAAACGCCAATTGCTTCGATGAAAATGAGCTTGCAATTGCTTGAAAATAAAAATATTGGAAACTTAAATACCGAACAAAAACAGTTGGTTTTAAGCATAAAAGACGATGCAAAACGATTGCTTCGAACCACCGGAGAATTGCTGAATATTACGCAGGTTGAAACTGGAAAAACGCAACTAAAAATAGAAAATTTTGATGCAAAAGAAAGTATCTCAGAAGCACTTGAAGCTACAAAAATTTTAGCGGAACAAAAAAACATTTCTATTAAAGTAAAACTTCATAAAGAAATCCCTAAAATTTTGGCAGACAAGGAAAAAACAACCTGGGTAATTTCAAATTTAATCTCAAATGCAATCCGTTATTCTTATGAAAATTCATTTGTAGAAATTTCAGCTGAAGAAAAAATTGATTTCCTACAAATAAAAGTAAAAGACAGCGGAATGGGGATTTCTCCTCAATATAAAAACAAAATCTTCGACAAATATTTTAGAATTCCGGGTTCTGAAAAAGAAGGAACCGGCTTGGGATTAGCCATTAGCAAAGAATTTATAGAAGCGCAAGGAGGCTCAATTTCTGTGGAAAGTGATTTGGGTTTTGGAAGCGAATTTTCGATAAAACTTCCAATAAACGTTTTAGACATAACTAATTTTTAATCAATTGCTTATAATTTCACTTTTTAATAAACTGAAAAAATCTGATTTATGTGACAGCCGTAAATAAAGCAATTTGTACATTTACATCTTGTTTAAACGATTTTTTAAGACGCTCCCAATTTATGGGCCACTCTTACATCTAAAATCATAAACCTTAAATAAAGATGTCTGTAGCAAAAAAAGATTATAAAAGAATTACGACCAAGTCATTAATTGAAATGAAAGCCAACGGCGAAAAAATTTCAATGCTTACTTCCTATGATTACACAATGGCAAAAATTGTTGATACTGCTGGTGTTGACGTGATTTTAGTTGGTGATTCAGCTTCAAATGTAATGGCGGGGCACGAAACTACGTTGCCAATTACGTTAGACCAAATGATTTATCATGCGTCAAGCGTAGTTCGTGCGGTTTCAAGAGCTTTGGTGGTAGTCGATTTGCCTTTTGGAAGCTATCAATCTGACCCAAAAGAAGCCCTTCGTTCCTCTATCAGAATCATGAAAGAAAGTGGCGGACACGCAGTAAAATTAGAAGGCGGAAGCGAAATCAAAGATTCTATCAAGAAGATTTTAAACGCAGGAATTCCGGTTATGGGACATTTAGGTTTGACACCGCAATCTATTTATAAATTTGGAACTTACACTGTTAGAGCGAAAGAAGATGCCGAAGCTGAAAAATTAATTGAAGACGCGCAATTATTAGAAAGATTGGGATGTTTTGCAGTGGTTTTGGAGAAAATTCCAGCACATTTGGCCGAAAAAGTAGCCAAAAGTATTACGATTCCAGTAATTGGAATTGGAGCTGGCGGTGGCGTTGACGGACAAGTTTTGGTAATCCACGATATGCTTGGAATGAACAATGAATTCAGCCCAAGATTTTTAAGAAGATACATGGATTTATACGATGGAATGACGACAGCAATTGGTCAATATGTGACGGATGTAAAAAGCAGTGATTTCCCGAATGAGAAGGAGCAATATTAATCAAATTATAAATTTTGGCAATTTGATAACTTGATAATGAAAGTCATCTCAGATAAAAATAATCTTCAAGTTTTACACGAAGACAATCACATTATCGTGGTCAACAAGCGCGTTGGCGATATCGTGCAAGGCGATAAAACCGGCGACAAACCGTTGAGCGACGTGGTCAAAGAATATATAAAAGATAAATACAATAAACCCGGTGAAGTTTTTCTTGGCGTCGTACATCGTTTAGACAGGCCGACCACCGGGATTGTTGTTTTTGCTCGAACTTCAAAGGCTTTGACTCGTTTAAATGAATTGTTTAAGAATCGGGAAACCCAGAAAACCTATTGGGCTGTTGTCAAAAATAAACCTTCGGAAAAAGAGGCCAAACTCGTTCACTACTTAAAAAGAAACGAGAAAAATAATACTTCAAAAGCACATTTAAAAGAAGTTCCAGATAGCAAAGTGGCGAGTTTAGATTATAAAATAATCAAGGAACTCAACAATTATTTTGCTCTGGAAATCAATCTTCATACTGGAAGGCATCATCAAATTCGCGCCCAACTGTCAGCAATTGGTTCTCCGATAAAAGGCGATTTGAAATATGGTTTTGACCGAAGCAATCCTGACGGTGGCATTCATCTACACGCCAGAAAATTGGTTTTTGTGCATCCGGTTACAAAAGAGAATATCCAAATTATTGCCCCAGTTCCCGATGACGCAATTTGGAAAGCGGTGTGAAAACCGAACGGTAAAATTTTTACGTTAATTTAAGATAATTCAGTATTAAATTTCCTAAATTCATAGTAAAATTTACCACCAATGAAAAATATACTATTATTATCTTGTTTCCTGACTGGATTCGGAGCTTTGGCACAAGAACATTTTTCAGGAATTTCCACTTCCAGAAGAGGCGGACTTTTAAATGCGGGAATGAATCCTGCCGAGCTTTCAAATCTTCAGACAAAGTACGAAGTTTCGGTTTTGTCCGCGAGTTTTAATCTGTCGAGCAACCGATTAGGATTCAATGATTTGGTTGGAGGAAGTAATCTCGAAGACAAGCTTTTTGAAGGAAATAAAGATGTTGATTTGCGTTTTGACGGAGAAATTTACGGTCCGGGTTTCGCAATAAAAGTAGAAAAATGGGCATTTTCTTTTCAAACAAAAACTTACGCCAAAGTCAATTTTGCAGACGTTGACCCCACAATTGGTGATGCAGTAACGAACAGCGCGGTCAATGCTTTATTTGGTTCTTCGACAATTCAAAATAACAATAATCAGCGCGCAAACGGAACCGCTTGGGGCGAAGTTGGGCTTGGGATTTCACGGATTTTATATGAAGATGACGAGCATAAATTTAGTGCCGGCGTGAACTTAAAATTACTTTTCCCTGGTTCGTATGCCAATCTTGGTGCCGATAAATTTCGAGGAACAATAAATAATGATTTAGGTCAAGTCACTTTAACAAATGCGACTGCCAATTTAAACATCGCTTATTCGGGTGAATTGGCGCAAGATTTTACAGAATTTAATAATTATACGAGTTCATTATTTGGAGGTTTAAATGGATTTGCAACTGATTTCGGAGTAAATTATCAATGGAAAGATTTGATGGATACTGACAATAATAGCTATAAATTAAATGTCGGTTTGGCCGTAAGAAACATTGGAAGCATGACTTTTAAATCGAGTAACAATCGTGCAACGAATTATATTTTGAATGTTCCCGAAGGTGAATTTTTAGACCTAAATCAATTCCAAGATGTTTCAAGTTTAGAAGAAGTGGAACAGTTGCTTTTGGAAAGTGGTTATTTGAATTCGCTGCCTGTTAGCCGTGATTTTAAAGTAAAATTGCCTGCCGTTTTTTCAGCGTATGCCGATGTAAAAGTCATTCCTAATTTATATGTAACCGTTTTTGGACAGCGAAAATTGAGGGAAGATGATGCTAATGACCAAGTTACAACACAAAATGTGATTTCTGTCACACCAAGATATTCAACCAAAAAATTTGAAGTATATTCGCCATTGGCATCCAATGAAATTTCTGGTTTTACCGCTGGATTGGGCGTTGGTGTCGGTGGATTTTTCATCGGTTCTGGTTCCATTTTAACCGCTTTGGGCAATGGCGAACAGGCTGATATTTACTTAGGTTTTAGATTAGGATTGCAATAATTTTCAACTATGAACAACAACGAAATTAACGTAAGAAAAGAGAAATTAAAGAAGTTTCTGCACACAATTAATGAAAATGAAGAAGCCATAATCAAGGCTTTATCTGACGATTTTAAGAAACCTCCATTTGAAACTTTTTTGACAGAAATCAATGTGGTTCAAAGTGATTTGAAAGATGCCATCAAAAACATAAAATCTTGGGCAAAGCCAAAAAAAGTCAGGTCGTCTATTTTAAATTTTCCTTCTTCGGATTATATTTACAATGAACCTTACGGAAAAACTTTGGTGATTTCTCCGTGGAATTATCCGTTTCAATTGGCACTTTGTCCAGTAATTGCTTCGTATGCGATGGGAAATTCTGTCGTTTTAAAACCATCTGAATTAACTCCGAATACTTCTTCATTGATTTCAAAATTAATTCGAGAAACTTTTGACGTAAAAGAAATCGTAGCAGTTTTAGGCGATGCCGAAGTTTCAAAATCGTTGCTAGAAAAAAGATGGGATTACATTTTTTTCACCGGAAGCGTTTCGGTCGGAAAGGAAGTTGCTAAAGCTGCGGCTAAAAACCTGACTCCGATAACTTTAGAATTAGGCGGAAAAAATCCTTGCATAATCGACAAAAGTGCGAATCTTCAAATCGCAGCGAAAAGAATTGTTTGGGGTAAATTTTTAAATGCGGGACAAACTTGCATCGCTCCAGATTATTTATTGATTCACAGCAAAGTGAAAGCCAAATTTATTTCGTTATTGTTCAATGAAATTGAAAATGCGTATGGCGAAAAACCTGAACTTTCTCATGATTACACCAGAATTGTAAACAAAAATCACTGGATGCGTTTGGTCGATTTAATTGAAAATAATAAAGTGGTCGCTGGCGGAAACTATGAAGAAGAAAATCTCTACATCGCTCCCACTTTGATTGATGAACCGTCTTTGGAAAGTAAAATTATGAAGGATGAAATCTTTGGGCCATTGCTTCCGATGCTTTCCTTTGACACTGAAAATGATTTTAAAAAAGTAATTTCCCGATATGAAAAACCGCTTTCGTTATATGTTTTTTCAGACGATAAATCCTTTTCTGAAAAAATAATTCAGGATTTTTCTTTTGGCGGAGGTTGTGTAAATGACACAATTATACACTTTTCAAACAAACGATTGCCTTTCGGAGGTGTTGGAAATAGTGGAATTGGAGCGTACCACGGAAAGAAAAGTTATGAAACATTTTCACACCAAAAATCAGTTGTAAAAAAAGGAAACTGGTTTGACAATCCGGTTCGATACGCGCCTTATAAAAATAAATTGAAATGGATAAGAAAAATGCTGAAATGGTTTTAGTTAGACCTTTTTTATACTTAATTTTGCAGCATCAATTTCAAGAGATTAAATGAAGAATACGACCAAGCTAAAGCTGGAGGAAATCAAGAAAAACGGTTATAATTTAAATGTCGGTGACGTGCTGTCTGAGACTTTAAAAAATTACAAAAAAACAGTTTGGGTAAACGGTGCAGGATTTTTACTTTTTGCATTTGTTTTGGTCGGAATTACCATGGGTTTATCAGCAATTGTTTTTGGAGCTGATACTTTTTCAAACGCTTTTGGAGATTTTCAAATCGCTAATTTTTCTTTAGTCCAAGTTTTATTTTCGCTTTTAATCGCGGTGGTAATTGCAGCAATTATTTATCCGTTTTACGCTGGTCTTTTAAAAGTTTCACATCACGCTTCCACTCACAAAACCTACAGTTTTAGCACTGTTTTTGATTATTATAAAAGTGATTTGCTAAGACAATTGATTATTTCTGGCGTTTTAATTTCGTCTGCTTCGAGTCTAATTGTCACTTTGATAAAGTTTTCAGGATATATTTTTTTAGTGGAATTCATTACTTATTTTATCCAATTTCTTACTGTATTTACAATTCCATTTATCATTTTTGGAAAATTAAAAGCATTGGAAGCAATTGAAGCAAGTATTCTGATTGTTTCCCGAAACTTTTTTGCAATACTTCTGTTGATGATTATTTCGATCATCTTAACCGCGTTTGGATTGATTGCGCTGTTAATCGGAATCTTTTTTACACTTCCGATTATTTTTTCAATGCAATATATAATCTACAAAAAAGCTGTGGGAATCTATGATGACGACAGCATTGACGACATTGGAATCGATATCCAAAACCTTTAATATTTATCCGAGACTTTATTTCAATTGCAATAATTTAACATTTTTTCCTGTTTTGATTTGAAATTTATTTTTTGAATCTAAAAATTCCTTTTATTTGTATTAAAATTTACAAATATGAAATGGTCAGGCAGACGTCAAAGTGAAAATATGGAAGACCGCAGGGGAATCTCTGGCGGAAAAGTCGCCGTTGGTGGCGGTGTAATTGGAATCATCATTCTATTGGTGAATATGTTTGGTGGCGAAAGCGCTCAAAACTTGGCCCCAATTTTAGAACAGTTACAACAAGGGCAGTCTGCACCCACAGAACAGCGCGATTTAACTGCAAAAGAGAAAGAGGAAGGCGAATTTGTCAACGCACTTTTAGTTGACAACGAAGATGTTTGGACAAAAATTTTCAAAGAAAATGGCTGGAATTATGAAGCTCCAAAATTAGTTTTATTCAGTGGTCAAGTGCAAACGGCTTGTGGTGGTGCGAGTTCTGCTTCGGGTCCATTTTACTGCCCCGGAGATAAAAAAGTTTATATGGATATGACTTTTTTCGAAGAATTAAAATCTAAATTCGGTGCCAAAGGTGGCGATTTTGCCGTGGCTTATGTTGTGGCGCACGAAATTGGTCATCACGTTCAAACACTTTTAGGAACTTCGGCAAAAATGAGACAAATGCAACAAGGTTTAAGCGAGGCTGAAGCCAATAAACTTTCAGTTGCTTTAGAGTTACAAGCTGATTTTTATGCCGGCGTTTGGACACATTACAATGAAGAAATGAACCAAATCCTGGAACCAGGCGACATCGAAGAAGCATTGAGCGCAGCGAATGCAGTTGGCGATGACGCGATTCAAAACAAAATGCAAGGTCAGGTTGTTCCAGATTCATTCACACACGGAACTTCTGAACAGCGAATGTATTGGTTTAACAGAGGATTTAAATCTGGAGATATTAAGAAAGGTGATACTTTTGCAGCAATTAAATAAAAAAATCGGAACCCATTTGGTTCCGATTTTTTTTTATAAAGATTTATAAAATTCTGACTCCTTAAATGACTTTTCGTATTCTTTTTGCGAAGCGGGCATCATCGGAAAAAAGAAAATTTCTTTATCTCTAAAAGTAAAAGTACACGTGTAGTTTTTTCCTTTTTTAATTGTTTTCAACGCTTTATCAATGTCTTTCTTTAGCTTTTTCTTGTCTTCTTTTTCAGCTTTTAGATATTCATTGATCGTTTTTGTAGCCAATTCATGATTGCGCTGACTGTCGATTATAAGGCCTATTAAAAATCCATAAGCTTCATTATTTTTACCAAAATAATAGTTTGATTTTGCGATATCGTAAATAATTCTTTCAGCATCTTGGACAACCCCTGTCCCACTCGATTCTTCGTAAGGAAATTCAAATATTGATTTCTTATAGTATTCAATCGCATTTTCGTATTGTTCCTTTCCAAAATAAAAATCGGCCAGAGCATGCGCGGCTAAATGTTTGACATTAAAAACTTCTTCATTGTTAAATGGCTTAACATGTTTTTCGAGCTCCTTTTTTGAAATAGCAGAAGAAAGTAAAAATTTAAATTCTTCAACATAGTCTTTGATGTTATATCTTGTAATGGGTTCGTTCAATTTCTCGAAGCTTTGAATTAACAACTTATCCGATTTATAAGGCTCAATCGTTATTATTTCTGCTAGTCCATCTCTAATTTCGTCAGTTCTGACGTCGTGATAAAGCGGAAATTTATTTGATTCTGCTTTTTCAGAAGCAATCAATTTCAATCGTCTATCTTCAATATTTCCCATCGAATTTCCCGCATTAAAAATATCTTCTCCAGAAATCGAAATTTTAAAAGCATAAATAATAATTCGAGGATTTGGATAACTATCATACTGATTATCAATACTCACAATGTACATCCAATCTGAATTCCCGCGAACAAACGACAACGAAAGTGGTTCGTCAACAGCAATTTCTGTCTTGTTTTCAACATAATTGCCTTCCGCTTCAAACTCAGCAAGCATCATTTTTCGAAACAGATTTGTACTTCCAATTGTTTCAATTGTATGCAAATACTTTTGCACATAATCTTGAATATCAGCTTCTTTAGCATTCATTGCCGAAATATTTACCTTTTCATTATCATACGAAAATTTGGCTGGAGCTATTGTTGGCTTCTCATCTCCTTTTGAAATCACGAACGCAATTCCCACATTGTCTTTTGTGAAATCATCTTTGCTTAGTTTCACAGATTTATCAAATTTATTTTTTACAATTTTAAGGAATTTCAGTTCGTCAGTTTCCTTTGAATACGAATCAATTGCTGATTTAACAATAGCATCAATTTCTGAATAATTATTTTGCCCAAAACAAATGCTCGAAAAAATTAAAGCAAAAAGTGTAATTATTTTTTTCATAAGTAAAATTTTAAATTAACCCAGCCAACCATCACGATCCAAACTTCTATATTGAATTGCTTCTGCAATATGATGTGACAGCACATTTTCAGAGTTCTCTAAGTCAGCGATTGTTCGTGAAACTTTTAAAATTCGGTCATAAGCGCGCGCTGAAAGATTTAATCGTTCCATTGCAGATTTCAATAATTGTTTGGAATTTTCATCCAAAACACAAAACTCACGAATCTGTTTTGTATTCATTTGTGCGTTGTAATTCACTTTTTCATTCTCGGTAAAGCGAACTGTTTGAAGCTCTCGCGCTTGCGTTACGCGCTGTCTGATACTTGAACTGCTCTCCGCTTTTCTATCATCAGAAAGCTTCTCAAACGGAACGGGTGTTACTTCAATATGGATATCAATTCGGTCCAAAAGTGGTCCAGAAATCTTGCTTAAATAACGATTCATTTCATTTGGCGACGAAGTATTTGGACTTCCCGGATCATTAAAAAATCCACTCGGACTTGGATTCATACTCGCGACCAACATAAATGACGACGGATAAGTCACAGTGAATTTTGCCCTAGAAATCGTAACTTCGCGATCTTCCAGAGGTTGGCGCATCACTTCCAAAACTTCTCGTTTAAATTCTGGTAATTCATCCAAAAAAAGTACTCCGTTATGGGCCATAGAAATTTCGCCAGGTTGCGGATAACTTCCTCCTCCAACTAATGCTACATTTGAAATAGTGTGGTGAGGCGAACGAAAAGGTCGTTGATTCATCAAGCCCGCTTCTTTTATCTTTCCAACGACGCTATGAATTTTTGTAGTTTCCAAAGCTTCTCGCAATGTCATCGGTGGTAAAATACTCGGCAATCTTTTGGCAAGCATTGTTTTTCCTGCTCCAGGTGGACCGATCAAAATTAAATTGTGCCCTCCTGCGGCCGCAATTTCCATACATCTTTTTATAGATTCTTGACCTTTTACATCACTAAAATCATATTCAGGAAAATCTAAAGTCTTGTAAAATTCCTCTCTTGTATCAAAAATGGTGGGTTCAATTGTGCCTTTTCCTTCGAAAAAATCAATAATTTCTTGGACATTTTCAATTCCGTAAACGTCTAAACCAGAAACTATTGCTGCTTCTTTTACATTTTGCTTTGGCAGAAAAAAACCTTTAAAACCTTCTTCCTTTGCTTTGATTGCAATTGGCAAAGCGCCGCGAATGGGCTGTAAACTTCCATCTAGAGAAAGTTCGCCCATTATTATATATTTATCGACTTCTCCGGATTGAATTTGACCAGACGCCACCAGAATTCCCATTGCCAAAGTTAGATCATAAGCAGAACCTTCTTTTCTTAAATCGGCGGGTGCCATATTGATGGTAATTTTTTTTCCGGGAAGTTGATATCCGTTGTTTTTTAAGGCGGCCGCAATGCGATAACTGCTTTCTTTTATCGCGTTATCAGGAAGACCAACCAAGTGGTAGCCGATTCCTTTGTCAATATTTACTTCAACGGTTACGGTTGTTGCTTCAACCCCAAAAACTGCGCTTCCAAAGACTTTTACTAACATGGCTTGTAAATTTAGTTTTGTTAAAAATAATAAAAAATACGAACAAACAAAAGATTATTAAAACAATTGATTGTCGATGTTAAATTATCTCCTGTTTTTAAATTATCCCAAGTTAAAATAGACTGGTTGCACTTGATAACTTGATCATAAACATATTATAAAGTTCGTGTAAATGACGCTTGTCTTATCAATTTTATTTAAATTTAAGAAATACGAAAAAAATAAAATCTATAAATGACGTATTCAGACCTTTTCGATTTCAGCACTTACAACATTCATCTTTTGCTAATTGGAATCGTTGTACTTCTCGCAGCAACAATTCCTAATTTACTAAAAAACAAAAATATCTCAGAGCCAATTATTTATATTGCAATTGGTGTTTTAATTTTCCTTTTAGGAAATAATTATTCTTCCATTGCGCCCTTAAATAATGTGAAGGTCATCGAACAAATTACTGAGTTTGTGGTTATAATCGCTTTAACGAACGCCGGATTAAAAATTAAAAATCCGTTTTCTTGGAAGACTTGGAAATATTCTTTTTGGCTTTTGGCAATCGCAATGCCACTGACAATCGTCGCCTCGGCATTTGTAAGTTCTTGGATTTTAGGCTTTGCTCCTGCTACAGCAATTTTGTTCGGCTCGTTAATTTCACCAACTGATCCAGTTTTAGCAGCCGATTTACAAACAACAAAACCAAGCCAAAATGACATTTCAAAAACAAGATTAGCTTTAACTTCAGAAGCAGGAATCAACGATGGCCTCGCTTTTCCTTTCACTTACTTCGCGATTTTTTTGGCAACTCGAGGGGATCATTATTCAGAGTGGATTGGCGAATGGTTTTTAGTAGATTTTCTTTTAAAAACTATTATTGGAGTCGTCGTTGGCCTTACTTTGGGTTGGATTTTGTATAAAATCATTTTTCCGTTTACCTCAAAAAACCAACAGTCGAATATCACGCGTGGCATACTTTCTTTATCGCTGACATTAATTCCGTATGCCGTTACACAAATGCTTGGCGGTTATGGATTTATCGCTGTATTTTTAGCAGCAAGTGCTTTCAGCCATCGAGAAAAAGATGTGCAACACATGGATAATCTCCACGACTTTACCGAAGAAATTGAGCGTATTTTTGTGGCCTTGCTTTTTGTAATTTTAGGAATTTACCTTGGAGCCAACTTTCCAGAACTTTTAAATTATAAATTAATTTCAGTCGCATTGATCTTAATTTTAGTCATCAGACCAATTGCAGGATATTTGTCTTTATTGGGCAAAAAAATCAGCAGATTTGAGAAATTTGTCTTATCTTTTTATGGAATTAGAGGCGTCGGTTCCATATATTATTTAATGTTTGCTTTGGCGACCGTAAATTTCGCTGAATCAGAACAATTGATACAATTAACAGCCATAACAATCATACTTTCAGTATTGGTTCATGGCATTTCGGCTGCAACTATTCAACGAAAATTAGACAAATACGACGTAGATTAATACTAAAAAATTATGGAAAAATATAAATTGGTTATCATCGGAGGCGACGCAGCAGGAATGACCGCGGCGTCAAAAGTTCGTCGTGAAAATGAAAATTGCGAAATAATCGTCTTTGAAAAATCAGAATATGTTTCTTATTCCGCTTGTGGAATTCCTTATTTTATTTCAGGAAAAGTAACTTCTTCGGAAGAATTAATTGTCAGAACTCCCGAAGAATTTATCAAGAAATATAAAATTGATACCCGAATTTCCCACGAAGTTATTGAAATTGATACCGATAAAAATCAAGTTTTGGTTCATAAATCAGACGACAAAACTCAGTTTTGGGAATCGTATGACAAATTGTTGATTGCAACTGGAGGAAAAGCATATTGTCCGGATGTGGAAAATCGTGATGCTGATGGAATTTTTGGAATTTCAACTTTAAGAAGCGGTATAAAAGTCGATAATTTCATCAAAAATAAAAATCCTAAAAACGCTGTGATCGTTGGCGGAGGCTATATCGGCTTAGAAATGGCGGAAGCTTTGTTAATCAAAGGTTTGAAAGTTTCGCTTATCAATCGTTCCGAAGAAATCATGAACACTTTGGATCCAGATATGGGCGCGTTGGTGAATATGGCAATGAAAAATTTAGGCGTTAAAATTTATACTCAAGAAGAATTAAAAGGATTTACAGCTGATAAAAACGGAGTTACTTCGGTGGTTACGAATAAAAGAACTTTAAAAGCAGATTTGGTTATTTTAGGCATGGGAACCAGCCCAAATACTGCGTTTTTAAAAAATTCTAAAATTAAATTAGACGAAAAAGGTGCGGTAATTGTAGCAAAAACGCAACGCACAAATATCAGAAATGTTTGGTCCGCCGGAGATTGCGCAACGACAACGCATTTGGTTACCAAAAAACCATTTTACATCGCATTAGGAACTGTCGCAAATAAAACTGGGTTAGTTGCAGGAAAAAATATTGGTGGCGGAAAAGCCGTGTTTCCCGGCGTTGTGGGAACTGCCGTTTGCAAGATTTGCGTTTTTGAAGTAGCTCGAACGGGCTTATTGGAAAAGCAACTTCAAAAGTTAAATATAGATTATGTCGCAACGATGATCAAAACAAAATCACGCGCCGGATATTATCCAGATTCTAAAGATATCTACGTAAAATTAATTGCCGAAAAACGAACCGGAAGACTTCTCGGCGGACAAATTATCGGGGAAGAAGGCGCCGCGAAAAGAATCGACGTTTTGGCGACAGCACTAACATATAAATTGACTTTGCGAAATATTATCGATTTGGATTTATCGTATGCGCCTCCGTTTTCTCCAGTTTGGGATCCAGTTCAAACGGCTGCAAGAAAGCTGATTACACTTTTAAAAGAGAGTTGATTTTCAAATACTTAAACTATAAAAAATCTTATTTTTGTCAAAATTAATAGGATGCTTTTTCATTTTTTCGTAAATTTGCACCATCGAATAAATAAGGAAACTCCTTATTTTCTTATTGGCTATTTTCTGTAGCACCAAAATTTCCCTATTTCAGATGCATTGAAATAAATGTGGCTTTTTTAAAGTCGCACAGAAACTTGCGTTCGCTAAATTCAGAATTTGCCAAATATTAATGGTAAAAACTTAAATTATGGAAACCCAAACAATTAAATTCTGCGCTTACGAAAACACATTATTCAACAACGATCAAATTGCCGATTTTCTGCACGAACATCTCGACCAATTCGGCGATGAAAAAGATGCAATTTTAAAATGTCTGGAATTTGTTCAGGATAAAAATAAAGGTGGGGAAATTATTTTGGCTACAAATGAAAACGAGATTATCGGAGCGGTTGTCTTGAATAAAACAGGAATGGGCGGTTATATTCCTGAAAATATTTTGGTTTACATCGCCGTTGATAATTTTTATAGAGGAAAAGGAATCGGAAAAAAATTAATGCAATACGCCATTGAAACTTCCGAAGGAAATATTGCTTTGCATTGCGAACCAAATAATCCTGCGCTAAAACTCTATGAAAGCTTAGGTTTTACCAATAAATACCTTGAAATGCGATTAGAGAAATCGTATTAATTTTAATATTCTCCAAACAAAATTAAGATGGCTTTTATCAAATTAGACCAAAAAAAATTACAGCATAATTACAACTTTTTGCAAAATCTTTTTCAGTCTAGAACTATTGAATGGGGCGTTGTTTCAAAGATTTTATGTGGAAATAAACTTTTTATCAATGAAATAATAAATTTGGGTACCAAAGAAATTCACGACTCCCGAATTAGCAATCTGAAAACGATCAAAGAAATTTCTCCCGATGTTCAAACCGTTTACATAAAACCGCCCGCAAAGCGAAGTATTTCAAAGATTGTAAAATATGCCGACGTCAGTTTCAACACTGAAATTGATACTATAAAAATGCTTTCTGAAGAAGCTGGAAGGCAAAATAAAATCCACAAAATCATCATCATGATTGAAATGGGCGATTTGCGCGAAGGCGTGATGGGCGAAGATTTAATTCAGTTTTATGGCGAAGTTTTAAGTCTTCCAAATATTGAAATTCGTGGTATCGGAACCAATTTGAATTGCTTGAGCGGCGTGATGCCAAATCAAGACAAATTGATTCAGTTGAGTTTGTACAAACAACTGATTGAGGCAAAATTTGACATTTCGATTCCGTGGGTTTCTGGAGGCACTTCGGTTGCAATTCCCTTGATTTTGAAAAATGCGCGACCAATGGCCGTGAATCATTTTAGAATTGGAGAAGCTTTATTTTTTGCAAATGATTTGTTCACCGGAAAAATTATTGAAGGAATGGAAAGTGAAGTTTTTAAACTCTACGCAGAAATCATTGAAATCACTGAAAAACCAGATATTCCGAGTGGTGAATTAGGAGAAAATGTGGCCGGAAATACCTTTGAAACAAATGAAAATCATGATTTGGGAAGTTCTTCGCTTCGCGCTATTTTAGACATCGGACTTCTTGATATGCAACCACAATACATCGAACCAGACGACAAAAATATCACGATGATTGACGCCAGTTCTGATATGCTGGTTGTGGACATTTCAAACTCTGAAAATAACTATAAAATTGGTGATTTGATTTCGTTCAAAATCAGATATATGGGCGCTTTGTATTTGCTAAATTCCAATTACATTGAAAAAATTGTGGCTTAATTAAAAAGATTCTTCCTTTTCAAACGGTTGATAGCTCCGTTTAACTCAAAGCCTAAAAGTAAAATCATGCAGTTTAGCCAGATGTAAATCATCAGAATCAAAAGTGTTCCGATAGAGCCATACAGTTCGTTATACTTTGCAAAACGCACGACATAAATACCAAAGACAAACGACGTTAGAATAATCAGAACGGTGGTAAAAATAGACCCGATGCTGAAGAAAGAATTGCGTCGGGTTTGCTTTGTTCCAAATTTAAACAGTATGGAAGTGGCCGTGAGAATCATAATGCCTACGAAGACAAACCTTCCGATGGAAACAAGATTGATATTATCAAAAATCCCTTGGCTTTTCATCGTTTGGATGATGTATTCAAAGACCACGATTGACGAAACCGTGATAATCAGCAGAAGCGAAAGTAGCATGGCAATGCCAATGGAAACCGCATATTGGCGAAAAAATCCGCGGGTAACGGTAATGTGTCTTGAGTTTTCGAAACCTCCCAAAATTGCGTTGACACCATTCGCCATTAAAAAGATAGACAGCAAAAAACCCGAAGAAAGCAGGCCTTGATATGAATTATTCAAGATATCGTTGATGATTTTATAAATTGCGTCATAGGTATTCGGCGGTACGCTTTCTTCCACAAATTGCAGAAAATCGGCTTGGAAATTTTCAATAGGAATATACGGAATCAAGTTCAAGATAAACAGCGCAAAAGGAAAAAGCGCCATAAAAAAGCTGAACGCAATGGCACTCGCACGATATGAAAATGCGCCTTTTGCAATCCCGATAAAGTACAATTCAAGCAAATCATAAAACGAAAGTCCTTCGAGCCACGGCAATTTTATCTTTTGCGTGAAATGCATCAGCGGACGTATGACCGGAATCTTTTCGAGCTTGTCTTCTATTATCTTGGTCACGTTTTTGTGTTTTTTAAATGGCTTTTAGGCTTAAATCCATGTTGTAAACCGAATGTGTCAATGCTCCAGAAGAGATATAATCAACGCCACATTCAGCATAATTTCTAATGGTTTTTTCATTGATATTTCCAGAAGATTCTGTTTGGCATTTGTCTCCAATCAAAGCGACAGCCGTCTTGGTATCTTCAAAATTAAAATTGTCAATCAAAATTCTGTGTATCGAATCTGATTGCAATATCTCCTTGATTTCATCTAGGTTTCTGGCTTCGACAATTACCTTTAGGTCTAAATTATTTTCTTTTAAATAAGAAGTCGTTTTGTCAATCGCTTTTGTGATTCCTCCTGCAAAATCAATATGGTTGTCCTTCAGCATCACCATATCATACAAGGCAAAACGGTGGTTCTCGCCTCCTCCAATCTTCACGGCCCATTTTTCGATGGCACGAATTCCTGGAGTGGTTTTTCTGGTATCAAGAACTTTTGTTTTTGTTCCTTCCAATAGATCAGCAAAGAATTTAGTCTTGGTTGCAATGGCCGACATACGTTGCATCGCATTCAAGACAAGGCGTTCTGATTTTAAGATAGATTGTGAACTTCCGGTAACGTGAAAAACCACGTCTCCATATTTTACAGGCGTTCCGTCTTGTATAAAAGTTTCTATTTGTAATTTTGGATCTACGTAGTTAAAAATCATTTTGGCAAATTCCACACCGGCAATCAGTCCGTCTTCCTTTACCAAAAGTTTTGCTTTTCCTTGTGCATCCGCAGGAATACAAGCTAAAGAACTGTGGTCTCCGTCGCCCACATCTTCGCGGATTCCGTTTTCTATGATTAATTTTAATTCGTTCTGAAATTGTGCTTCTGAAATCATTTTAAAAATTTAATTGAAGCTAAAATAATAAAATCTTTCTGACTACCACGTTATTTTTCTGTAATAAAACGAAGCGGTTCCGCATTCTGCAAGCTTTCAACTGATTCTGGAAACTTCTGCGCATAAAAAAACCCAATCGTTTGATTGGGCTTTTCAAAATTCAGTAAGAATATTATCTCGTTGGCGGTACGTTTGTTCCGGTGCCAATTGGCGTTGTTCCCGTTCCAGACGGTTGCATTGTTCCTGGATTTGTGGTCGTACCATTCGGATTTACTGTTCCATTCGGATTTGTGGTTGTTCTATTTGGATCCATTGAACTGTTTGGATCTGTTGTTGTTGGCGTTGAAGTCCCTGGATTGTTTGGGTCATACGTAGAATTGTTCGATCTTGTACTTCTCATATCCGTGCTTCTTGTTGTCTCAGAAGTTGTCGTTTTTTTCTTCGTACTTTTTTTCTTCTGAGGATCTTGTTGCGTTGTTGTCGAGCTGTTTGTCGTTGTACTTCTCGTCGTTCCTGTTTTCGGGTCCGTCTGTGCGGATGCTACGCTGAAGGCAAAAAATGCGCCCAGCAATAAAAGATTCTTTTTCATAATATTTTCTTTTAGTTTACAATTTTGAAACCATTGTTTTTGAATGGTGTTTTACAAATTTCGGTTAAGAAAAGGAAAAAATCGTTATACCTTTTTTAGATAAATTTTCATAATATGTTAGTTTGCAAAACATTAACAAATAAAAATCCAACCCGTTTTGAAAACCTTTCAGGAACTAAAACTTTGTAACTTTGCACCACAGAAACTTTGCAACTCAAGAAATGAACATCAAGCTCATCGCCATTGGCAAAACCGACAATAAATCTTTGCAGACCTTAATCGACGATTATCAAAAGCGATTGTCGTTTTATATCAAGTTTGATTTAGAAATTATTCCGGATATTAAAAATGTAAAAAATCTTTCAGAAGCACAGCAGAAAGAAAAAGAAGGCGAATTGATTCTGTCAAAATTAACGCCAACCGACCAATTAATTCTTTTGGACGAAAACGGAAAGAATTTTTCTAGTGTAGGTTTCTCCGAAGAATTGCAGAAAAAAATGAATTCGGGAATCAAAACTTTGGTGTTTGTAATCGGAGGTCCGTATGGTTTTTCAGAAACCGTTTATGCTAAAGCACAAGGGAAAATTTCATTGTCGTTAATGACGTTTTCGCATCAAATGGTTCGTTTGTTTTTCATCGAGCAATTGTACCGAGGTTTTACGATTTTAAGAAATGAGCCTTATCATCATCAGTAAGAATTTATGATTTATGATTTGAGATTTATGATTTATGATTTATGATTTTTGGACTGTGTGAATCTTTGCAATCTTGTCATCGCAATCTTGTTTTTCCGACGAAGGAGGAATCTCATTAAGTAATACCTTATATGGTAAAATTTAAAAAGGCATATAACGAAAACGCTATTTAAGTCAAATGTTTAATGCGGAATATAGTTTCACACATTCCACCGCTTCTTTCACATCGTGAACTCTCAATATCTTCGCACCTTTCATCAAAGAAATGGTATTTAAAAACGTAGTTCCGTTCAAGGATTCTTGAGGCGTAGTTTCCAATGTTTTATAAATCATCGATTTTCTTGAAATTCCAGATAATAACGGTAAATCTAGCATTTGCAACAACTCCAACTTATTCATGACTTCAAAATTTTGTTCCAAAGTCTTTGCAAAACCAAAACCCGGGTCGATAATCAAATCGTTTATTCCAAAACTTCTGGCTTCGTTCACTTTTTCCGAAAAATAAAAAAGCATTTCCTTTATGATATCGTCATAATTCGTCAGGCTTTGCATCGTTTTTGGGTCGCCTTTCATGTGCATCATAATATAAGGAACATTATACTTTGCAATGGTTTCCATCATTTTGGCATCCAAATTACCCGAAGCAATGTCGTTGATAATCGAAGCGCCCGATTCAATCGAAGCTTTCGCCACTTCACTTCTGAAAGTATCCACTGAAATTAAAATATCAGGAAAAACTTTAATCAGCAATTCAATTATCGGAATAATCCGCTGTAATTCTTCAGCCTCCGAAACAAATTCGGCATTTGGTTTTGAAGAATACGCCCCGATATCTATGAAAGTCGCTCCGTCAGAAAGCATTTTTTGCACCTTGTCAAGTATCGTTTGTTCGCTGTCATTTTTCCCGCCGTCATAAAAAGAATCAGGCGTGATATTTAAAATTCCCATTACTTTGGGCGTTGATAAATCGATGAGTTTTCCTTTGCAGTTCATTTTTGGGTCTAGGGTTTTGGGTCTAGGGTTTTGGGCTAATTGTGACGAGGAAAATTTACAATGCAAATCCTTGCACCTTTTACCTTTCACCCTAAACCTTTTTTCACTATTTTTGGACAAATTTCATACAAATATACACCAATAATGAATAACACTTCTCAACAATTTGACAGCGTTATCGGCATTTGCCGAACTTTATTTATCAATAAAATGACCGATTATGGAAGTGCTTGGCGTATTCTTCGCTTGCCTTCATTAACCGACCAAATTTTCATTAAAGCGCAACGTATCAGAAGCTTGCAGGAAAATGAAGTACGAAAAGTGGACGAAGACGAAACCGGAGAATTCATCGGAATCATCAATTATTCGATTATGGCTTTGGTGCAATTGGAACTTGGCGTTGTGGACCAACCTGATTTAAATGTGGAAAGAGCCACAAAATTATACGACGAAAAAGTAGCGCTGACAAAAGCCTTGATGGAAGCTAAAAACCACGATTATGGCGAAGCTTGGCGCGAAATGCGCGTGAGTTCCTTGACTGATTTGATTCTTCAGAAATTGCTTCGCGTAAAACAAATCGAGGATAATAAAGGCAAAACGATTGTGTCTGAAGGCATTGACGCCAATTATCAAGATATGCTGAACTATTCGGTTTTTGCCTTGATTTTAATGGGTTTTGCCAAATAACAAGTCATTAACAACTTAAAATTTGCACAAGCCTTATTTTTGAGAAAACTTACATAAATGGAAAACTTTAAAAAATATTTACCGTGGACAATTAGAATAATTATTTCTTTTTTATTCCTAATTTCTGCTGTTGCCAAATTATATCCGAGTCCGTATTTTGCCATTTCAACTTTTGAAGTAAAACAATTATATCCGATGGGATTTTCGGAAGATGTGGCTGTCTTTTTCTCCCGAATCTTAATCGGAATTGAACTCGCACTCGGAATTTTACTGCTTCAAAATAATTATTTACGTAGGATAATTATTCCTGCTACGATATTAATGTTGGTCATTTTTACAACACATTTGACCATCGACACGATTCAAAACGGAGGAAATTCTGGAAACTGCGGTTGTTTCGGAAGCCTTTTGCCGATGACACCAATTGAAGCGATTATTAAAAATGTGGTTGCCATTATTTTACTGGTAATTTATTTATACGTAGTTCCAAAAATCACGAACGAAAAAAGCAATTTCTGGGTATTGACAACGGTAACTTTCGCTTCGATTCTGACTTTATTTATGATTGCTCCAATTCAGCCAAAAGTGGAAGAAATCGTATCGGAAGAAGTGGAAATTCCTGCGGAAACAGTAGAAACTTTTGATACGCCGTCGGCAGAAGCAATTGCAATAACTCCAGCGGAAACAACAACTTCAGAAGAAGCTAAAGCCGAACCTGCAAAACCAGTTTCAGACGAACCTGCCCAACAAAAATCAGGTTATTCTCAGTATTTTTCTAACATTGATAAAGGTAAAAAAATCTTGGCATTATTCGTTCCGGGTTGTGACCATTGTCGCGACGTGGCAAAAGAATTGACCGAAATGAAGGCCAAAAATAAAAACTTCCCAGAAGTGGAAATTATCTTTATGAACGAAGAACCAGAGAAAATTCCTGAGTTTTTCGCTTTCGCAGGAGCAAATTATCCTTATAAAGTAATTGAGGTGATTCCGTTTTGGAAACTTTTGGGCAACAGCAAAGACACGCCGGGAGTTATCTATCTTTGGAACGGTAACAAAATCAAGGAATGGGACGGAATCAATGATAAAAAATTCGTCGGTTCTGAACTGCAAACTGTCCTGAAAAAGAACTATTCTGAACTCAAAAAATAGTGATAAAATACCTTTTAAATAAAATAGGATATGCGCTGTTGACACTTTTTGGAGTGGTCACGGTCATATTCTTTTTGTTTAATGTTTTGCCGGGCGACCCAGCGAGAATGATGCTTGACCAAAACGAAAACTCAGAGCAATTGGCGATTGTCAAAAAAAAATATGGTTTTGACAAGCCGATTTCCACACAGTATTTTTATTACCTGAATGACCTCTCGCCTATTTCTTTCCACAGCAAAAATTCAGAAGATTATACTTTTCTTTCCGAAGGAAAATACAATGCCGTTTCGCTGTTTTCCATCGGAAGCAATGAAGTGGTTTTGAAGTCGCCATACTTACGCGAAAGCTTCCAAAAAAGCGGTAAAAAGGTTTCTGACGTGATTGGAAATACATTGCCGAATACCTTTCTTTTGGCGCTTTTTGCCATTGTCATTGCCATTTCCATCGGAATTATCCTCGGAATTATTTCTGCATTGTACAAAGATACTTGGATTGACCGAATTATTGCCTTGCTAAGTACGCTCGGAATGAGCATTCCTTCTTTTTTCAGTGCTATTTTATTCGCTTGGTTTTTCGGATTTCTGCTTCACAATTATACCGGATTAAATATGACGGGAAGCCTTTATGAAGTGGATGATTTTGGCGAAGGTTCGTATATTCAATGGAAAAATATTTTGCTTCCGGCGATAGTTCTAGGCATTCGTCCGCTTGGCGTTGTGATTCAATTGATGCGAAATTCTTTGTTGGAAACTCTTGGCCAAGATTACATAAGAACAGCAAGAGCGAAAGGTTTGTCTGAATTTCAAATCATTAGAAAACACGCAGTTAAAAACTCTTTGAATCCTGTGGTTACGGCTATTTCGGGATGGTTTGCGTCGATGTTGGCCGGAGCTGTTTTTGTGGAATATATCTTTGGTTGGAATGGCCTTGGAAAAGAAATTGTGGAAGCCTTGAACAACTTGGATTTGCCAGTAATTATGGGTTCTGTGATTGTGATTGCTACGACTTTTGTGGTAATTAATATTTTAGTGGATTTGGTTTATGCTTATTTGGATCCGAAGATTCGCATTGGGTAATTTTTATTCCACGGAGGTTTAAAAAGTCATTGCGAGGAACGAAGCAATCACATAATCTGAATAGTTAAAACTTTTGAACACGAATAAAATTGCGATTTTCTTCGGAATTTTACGGTTTTATTTTCTCATGCTTAATTAGTCTGTATCGTCCATTTTCAAATAATTTTACTTTGATTATGTGATTGCCTCGTTCCTCGCAATGACTTTGAGCAACGAAAACGCTTTCGCAAAAAACTCCTCACCAATTAAAATTTAATAAACCTTTCTGAAAACTAAATATTATATTTGCTTATCTTAAAAAAGAACACACAATGAAAAAAGTACTTTTATCATTACTTATAATTTTGGGAACAATTTCTTGTTCTCAAGCTCAAAAAACTGAATTTTCTAAAGAAGCTTTAGCTGAAAAACTAGTGACTTTAGACGGAAAAGAAATTTCGTTTCAAGATATTTTAGCGAAGCATAAAGGAAAAACTTTGGTCTTGGATTTTTGGGCGTCTTGGTGCAGTGACTGTATCAAAGCGATGCCGAAAGTTGAAGATATGATTGCTAAAAACCCAAAGGCCGATTACGTGTTCATCTCTTTAGACAAAACGGCCGACAAGTGGAAAACGGGTATCGAAAAATATAAATTAAATTCTGGCGACCATTATTTGGTAAAAGATGGAATGAAAGGAACTTTTGGAAAAGCAGTTGATTTAGACTGGATTCCGAGATATATTGTGATTGACAAAAAAGGAAAAATAGTGATTTACAGAGCTATTGAAACTGATTTTGATAAAATAAACGCTACATTAAAAAAACTAAAATAATGAGAACAAAGATTGTTGCAGGAAACTGGAAAATGCATAAAAATGCGGAAGAAACTGAAGATTTATTAAACGATTTGATTGACAAATTGCCAAACGACGTTGAAGCTCGCGTAATCGTGGCGCCAACATTTGTGAATTTATCTTCAGCTGTTGAGCATTTGCAGTTTACAAACATCGGCGTTGCTGCACAAAATATGCACCAGTCAGAATCTGGCGCTTTTACAGGAGAAATTTCTGCAGATATGTTAAAAAGCATTGGTGTTAACATCGTGATTTTAGGCCATTCAGAAAGAAGAGCTTACTTCCACGAAACGGATGCGCTTTTGGCAGAAAAAGTAAATACGGCTTTAAAACATGAGTTAGAAGTTATTTTCTGTTTTGGAGAAGAATTGAAAGACAGACAATCAGAGCAACATTTTAATATCGTTGAAAACCAGTTGAAAGACGGTTTATTTCACTTGGAAGCTAAAGATTGGGAAAATATCATCTTGGCTTACGAACCAGTTTGGGCTATTGGAACCGGAGAAACGGCTTCGCCAGAACAAGCGCAAGAAATGCACCAATTCATCAGACAAACTATCGAAACTAAATTTGGTGCTGAAGTGGCTGAAAACGTATCAATCCTTTATGGAGGAAGTGTTAAGCCAGAAAACGCTAAAGAAATTTTTGGAAAACCAGACGTTGACGGTGGCTTAATTGGTGGTGCCGCTTTAAAAGCGACTGACTTTTCTGCTATTGTTGCAGGAGTTTAGAACAAAATAACCGCAGATTGGCAGATTTTTTTACAATATAATATGTTTTAAAAAAAATTGAAATTTGGAAATCTGCGGTAAAATACCAAGCCTAGAAATTTTTCTAGGCTTTTTTATTTCCTAAATATTAAGCAAACATTAAGCGGTAACTTTTTAGAAACATTAACGCACTCGAACTTAATCTTTGTTTTATTTGGAAGTAATCATTACTTAATAATACAACTTGACTTTTGCGGTACAATTAACAAACCACAACTATGTCAAAAAATTACACAAAATTCAAAAGGGGAATACTACTCTTTTCGGTCTTTTTGATTACCCAATTATCTTGGGGACAAAACTTGATGCATTATTGGAATTTCAATAATAATGCGTCTGTTGCAACAATTACCGCACCTTCGCAAACCGCTGGAGGCGCATCGATTACAGCAATTCCGGGAGGAATTAGCGCCATAGATTTCGCTGGCGGTACCAACCAAAACTTCAACGTTTTAAATTTAAATGCCCAAAATAGCGATGTTTCTGGAACACATTTGCGTTTTAATGACCCAATTGGTGGCGCTCTGGTTTTCGCTTTGCCAACAACAGGTTACGAAAACACAATTATAAAATTTGCTACAAGACGTTCGGGTTCAGGAGCGGGAACTCAAAAATGGTCGTATTCTGTAGACGGAACAAATTATATTGCTTTTGCAGACGTGATTCCAAATAATGGAGACCCAGCTTTAGCAACTTTGGATTTTAGCTCAATTGCATCAATAGATAATAATCCTAATTTTAAGTTAAAAGTAGAATTTGAATTAGGGAATGGTGGCACTGTTGGGAACAATCGTTTTGACAATTTCACCGCTTCGGGAACTGTAATTCCAGTTCCGGTTTTAGTTCATTACTGGAATTTTAATAATGCAACTTCTGTTGAGACAATTACAACTCCAACAGAATCTCAAGTTGCTGGCGCTTCAATCACAGCCTCCAATTCAAATACAAGTATGATTGATTTTGCGAACGGAGTCAATCAAAACTTCAACGTTCAAAATCTAAACGCTAGAAACGGCGATGCTTCCGGGACACATTTGCGTTATAATTTGCCAATTGGAGGAAATTTAGAATTCGCTTTGCCAACCACTGGTTTTGAAAATATCATCGTGAAATTTACGACGCGTCGTTCTGGTTCTGGAGCTGGATTGCAAAAATGGTCTTATTCTGTAAATGGAACTACTTTCATTCCGTTTTCTGACGTAATTCCTGTTGACGGAAACCCGGTTTTGGAAACTTTAGATTTTACTGCAATTGCCACAGCGAACAACAATCCGAATTTTAAATTGAAAGTGGAATTTGAGGCTGGCGCAAATAACGGAACGGTCGGAAACAATCGTTTTGACAATTTTACTTTAGATGGAACTGCCCTTGGCGGAACTGATATTTCTGCTCCAAACATAGTTTTTGCTCCTGCGAACGCAAGTACAAATATTCCTGTAGCTGTAAATCCAACATTGACTTTCAACGAAAATGTTCGGCTAATTAATGACAGCGCGATTACTAATGCTAACGTGGCTTCTTTAGTAGAACTTCGCTTGAATAATGTTTCTGGTGCAATCTTTCCGTTTACGGCAACTTTTGCTTCCAATATAATTACGATTGTCCCTACTTCCCCTCTATTGAACAGCCAAAATTATTATGTGGCTTTGCTTCCAAATTTGGTTGAGGACTCAAATAACAACGCCATTACAACTTTAAAATCAGCAACTTTTACAACAGCCTCTTTTGAAGCAAAAATTTCAATGGCTTCTAATTTTGTTACTGTAAATGAAAATGCAGGAACTTTAAATTTTGTATTGAATTTAGTAAGTCCAACAACGGGTTCTGTTGATTTAGTTGTAAAACCTGCACCTTTTAGCACTGCCGATTCAAACGACTTTACTTTGACAACTCAGACTTTGAATTTTACTGCTGGAAGTCCGTTGACACAAACAATCCAAATTCCGATTATTGATGATACTTTGGAAGAACAACACGCAGAATATTTTGTTTTAAGCCTCGAAAACGCAATGAATTTTACCATTACTGGAAATCCGCAAGCAACAATTTACATTAAAGACAATGACCGTTTGGCTCCGGTTCCAAACCAAGATGTTACCTTGGATTATATCGGAAGTTTTGATCCATCAGGAACAAATTCAAGTACATGCGAAATTGTGGTTCACGATCCAGTTTCTCAAAGATTGTTTACTACGAGTGCCGTCGCTGGATATTTAGACATCGTAAATTTCGCTGACCCGACGAATTTATCCGTAATCACTTCTATTAATATGAATCCTTATGGAGGCGTGACGAGTGTGGCTGTGAAAAACGGAATCGTGGCTGTGGCTTCGCCAAATGCAAACGAAACGCTTGACGGTTCTGTAATATTTTTTGATACCAATGGAGTTTTCCAAAAACAAGTTACCGTAGGCGCTTTGCCTGATATGATTACGTTTACGCCAGACGGAACCAAGGTTTTGACAGCAAACGAAGGTCAGCCAAACGCGGATTATTCTGTTGACCCAGAAGGTTCTGTGAGCATTATTAACATCGCTGGAGGAATTGCCAACTTGACGCAAGCGAACGTAACTACAATGTTGTTCACGCAATTTAATGCTCAAGAAGCCACGCTTATCGCAAGTGGTGTTCGCAAATTAAAATCAACAAGTACACTATCGCAAGATTTTGAACCTGAATACATTACAATCAGTCCCGATTCTCAAAAAGCTTGGGTTGCTTTGCAAGAAAACAACGCCATTGCAGAAATCAACTTGACGAATAATACTTACGCTTCAGTTTGGGCTTTGGGTACAAAAGATATGAGTCTTCCAGGAAATGGAGCCGATATTTCTGATAACAACGGACAAATTTTAATTGCAAACTGGCCAATAAAATCATTTTATCAACCTGACGGAATTGCTCATTACACTGTCGGCGGTACGAATTTCATCGTGACGGCAAATGAAGGTGACGAAAAAGAATATACTGGTTTTGTGGAAAGAACGACTGTTGGAGCTGCAACTTACGTTTTAGATTCTGCCGTTTATCCACAAGCGCAAATGTTGAAAGAAACATTTAATGCCGGAAGATTCAGGTCTTCAGCTTTCTCTGGAAACACTGATTCTGACACTGATTTTGAACAAATTTACGCTCTTGGAAGCCGTTCTTTTTCAATCTTCAATACAGATACAAAACAAATTGTTTATGACAGTGGCGATGATTTTGAAATGTACACTGCTTTGACTCCAAGTATTTCTGGTTTGTTCAATTCTGACCACGAAGAAAATGGCTTTAAAGTAAGAAGCCGTGCTAAAGGTCCAGAACCAGAAGGCATTACTTTGGCAACAATCGCCGGAAAAACATTTGCTTTCATTGGTTTAGAAAGAATTGGCGGTGTGATGGTTTATGACGTGACTAATCCAAATGATGTGAAATTTGTGGATTATAAAAATAACAGAACTGTTTCAGCATATTCAGGAGATCACGGTCCAGAAGGAATTTTGCATATCAAAGCGGCTGACAGTCCAACGAGCAAGGATTACATCATCGTGGCCAATGAAATCAGCGGTACTTTGACTTTATTTGAAGTAAATGCTGACAATCTTTCCACACCAGATTATGGTTTTGAACCAAAAACTTTTGTGTTGTTTCCAAATCCTGCTACAAATGGAATTGTGTATTTCAACCGAGTTGCTGATATCGAAGTTTTTGATTATTCTGGAAAATTAATCCATTCTGAAAAAGAAGCTTTGACTATAAATACATCTGGATTTGCTACAGGAATTTATCTTGTAAAAACTTCCGAAGGAATAACTAAAAAACTTGTTGTGAAGTAGTTTAGTTCCTTTCAATTGATAACGCTTGTTCTTTAATTTTTAATCAATTGAAAACAAAATCCCGCTGTTCTGGCGGGATTTTTTTATGCAATATTGTGAAGTTTGTAAACAATTTATTACTTTTAGTTTGAAACAAATTTTGCAACTTATGGCGACATTACAGGATTTTAAAAATCGTTATGAAAAACTCAACGACGATTTCATGATTTTTACTTCTAAAAAACAACCGGCGACTTTAGAAATAATTAGAAAATACGAAAGAGATAAGGCTATTAAAATCAATAAAAATGTGGAAGAATTTTTGCTCACTTTCGGGTCGCTTATCTTAGAAGTCAAAGAAGAAATCTGGAAACGTCCCGAAGAATTTGACGTCTTGCCATCGTGGAAATTTGGCTATGGCTTTTTTGTGTATGGATTATCAGCAGATGAAAATTTTCCAGATTGGCTTTCTTACGAAGAAAAACTTTTGGAAGCTGAAAATTATGAAGCCACTTCTCTCGGCCAAATGTTTTTCAAACGAAGTGGCAATTTATACCGAGCCTATTTTAATGACGAAACGATTTCCATCGAATTTGACAAATACGGCGAAGACCGCGAAATCTTCGACGGAAATTTTTATGATTTCTTGATTTCTGAAGTGAATAATTTGGAAAAAGATTATTTGGAATATATTAATGAGAAACATAAAAAAAGCCCACCGAAGTGAGCTTTAAAATTATATTCCGATTTCGACTTGAAATCTAACATACCAATTTTGTTTGTTGGTTCCGTCAAAATAATCCAAATCATCTAACGTCACTTCGCCTTGTAATTTAAACGCGTGCTCCCATAAATATTTGGTCACGCCGAGGCTGTATTGTTTTGCATTTGGTGCCAAAGTTTCAATATCTTGATGCACTTTTTGAGTTGAAAATCTTCCGATAATTTCATAGTTTGTTGGAAAAAGGTAACTCGCTTGATAGTCAAAACCGCTTCCGGTGTACACATAATTAAATCCGGTTACATCTTCTGGATTGAAGGTAATTGGGTCTTTCGCCGTTCTTGACATATAACTTGACATAAATGCCCAGCCATTATATTTTAGCATTGCATCAGCAAAAACAGCTTTCATGGTTCGTTGTTCAAACAAATCCTGGCCTAATTGTCCTTGTGTTCTTCTGGCGTGATTGTTCTGCTGAAAGCCTCCGGAAAGCATGACTTTTGGTGTTTTTTCACGGGCAATATCGCCTTCATAATAAACTCCGTCTTTTGTAAAAGCGCCCAATGGCAATATTTCTAATTTTCCAGTCAAAGCGACTCCGTTATCGTTACTTTTTGTCCAATTTCGGCCTTCTCCTGTTGAAACTGCCGTTTTTACATTGTATGAAAATTTATCAGCATATTCGTTTAAATAATAGGCTTGGAAGCCAAAATCACGGTCAATTGTAAATTTTGCATTGTTAATGGTTCTGTCGGTCAATTGTAAACCTCCCGAAGAATTCACCCTTTGTCTGTTTCCAGGTAATTTTGTCTGTCCAAAACTGAAACTCCACGTTTTATTTGGTCGATAATAGACCACAGCGTCACGAATAATATTGATGTTTTCGCCTTCCTCAATTTCGCCCACATCGCCCGGAGCGAATGAAAGTTGCAATGCGTATAAGAATTTTGGATTTCCAACGTAACCGTCAAAACGCAAACGCAATCTTCTGATTTGTCCATCATAAGACGCATCTTCGCCTTCATTTTGGATATAACTCACACGATTTTGCATTCTGAAACGAAGATTTAGCTGAAAAATACTGTCGGGCGAAGTCAGTCCAACGCCTCGACCGAAGTTGTAATAAGGTAACGTTGGCAATTTTAAGTCGTTGTCCTTTGTGGTAACTTTGACTTCCTGCGCTTGAGAATGAAATCCCAAAAAAAGCAGACCCAGTAAGAAGATTTTTTTCATGTTGCGTTGTGTGTTTAGTTGATACGGCAAGTTTACTTCACAATTTGGAAACATTTAGGAAAAAATAGTTTCGTAAATTTGAATCAAAATTCGCTTACATTATCATTGCGCAAACTTAATATTAATTTTGATGCGCCAATGTTATGAGAATATTACCTTTGCAAAAAATTAATGTTATGGCAATTACCTATCTGGGATATCATTTTAAAGTCGAGCCAAAAGAATTGGGTTCAGAAATTTTAGTAGCTGAACTGGGCGAAAAACCATTTGAGAGCTTCATCGAAACTGAAAATGGCGTAAACGCTTACATCCAGAAAGCACTTTGGACAGAAGATGTCTTGGAAGATATTTTTATCTTAAATTCCCCTGAATTTACGGTAAGTTACACGATTGAAGAAATCGAGCAAGTCAATTGGAATGAAGAATGGGAAAAGAATTTTGAAGCCATTGATGTGGACGGAATCTGCCACGTTCGCGCGCCTTTTCACGAGAAAACCGATGCGCAATATGACATTGTGATTGAGCCAAAAATGTCTTTCGGGACCGGTCATCACGAGACCACGCACATGATGATTCAACACATTTTAGAGAATGATTTCGAAGGAAAGAAAACTTTAGATATGGGTTGCGGAACAGCAATTTTAGCAATTCTAGCAGAAATGAAAGGCGCTCAACCAACCGATGCGATTGATATCGACAATTGGTGTTATTTGAACTCAATTGAAAATGCCGAACGTAATGATTGCAAGCACATTTCCCTTTATGAAGGCGACGCTTCTTTATTGGAAGGAAAAAAATACGACATTATTATTGCCAATATCAACCGAAATATCTTGCTGAATGATATGCAACAATATGTGGATTGTTTGAATGAAAATGGCACTTTATTTTTAAGTGGTTTTTATGAAGAAGACATTCCGGCGATTGATGCTTCGTGCACCGAAAAAGGATTGACTTACGTTAAAAAACACCAAAGAAATAATTGGGTTGCCTTAAAATACGTAAATTAGAGTAAAGTTTTTATTATGAGTACTAAAGAACAAATTTTAGAAGAAGTTTTAGTTGAAGAACAGGTTGGCTTAAATAACGAAATCATTGTTTATAATGACGATGTGAATACGTTTGACCACGTGATTGAAACCCTGATTCGCGTTTGTAACCATACTTCTGAACAAGCCGAACAATGTTCCTTAATTATTCATTACAAAGGAAAATGCACGGTTAAAACAGGAGTTCTTGATGAATTGAAACCACAATGCACAGGGCTTTTGGACGCCGGATTAAGTGCCGAAATAGTTTAAAAAGAAAGGCTGTCGAATTTGACAGCCTTTTTTTATTTCTTAGTTTTTAGTAAGAACTTTTACGACTTTCACAGGAACTCCGCTGACGTCAGTAGTATTTTCATATCGCAATTCCGAGCCGTTGAGAATGGTAATATCATAGTTTTCGTTCCCAATTGTCAATGTGGAATTATTTTTGTCCCAAGTAGAAAGGTTTTCTTCTTCGAAACACACGTTATTTTGGTTTTTATTGACCAAAACATCTCTGTAAGTGCCTCCCAAAACAAATTCTACATAGTCTTTCGAACAGCCATTTTCGTGTCCGTCATAAACATTTTCAACGGGACTTCCGCCATTGGCAATAACAATTGTTTTATTATAATTCCATCTTCCAACAATGCTTCTTTCAAAATCTTCATCATCATTATTGCAGGAAATCAGAAATAAGCTCGCTATAGCAAACGCGCAAATCAAATTTAGGTTCTTTTTCATATTTGTATTTTTGGTTTGGATTATAAACTGAAAAGTAGCACAAAAATTGTGAATCCTTAAAAATACATTTTAAAAACAGCTTGTGAAGTTTTCATTTCAAATCGTATATTCGTAGCACTTTATTAACTTAATTACCACTTTTTGTTTTGTCTAAAAAAATAATTCTACTGTTTATATTAAGTTCATTTTTGGGGTTTTCTCAAGAGTTGCCTCCTATTTTAAAATATTCGTCAAACACGTATAATGCTGGAAATCAGAACTGGATGATTACCCAAGATTCACAGCAGTTCATATATTTCGCCAATAACGAAGGACTTTTGGAGTTTAACGGTGCTAATTTTACGCTTTATCCATCGCCAAACGAAACGATTATTCGTTCGGCAAAATCCATCGGAGACCGCATTTATACTGGCTGTTATATGGAATTTGGCTATTGGAAAAGACAGTCCAACGGAATTTTGAAATATTATTCGCTAAGCAAAAATCTAAAACATAAGATTTTAGACGACGAACAAATTTGGAACATCATCGATTTTGACCAATGGGTTGTTTTTCAGTCGTTAAACCAAATATTTTTATTCGATACCAAAACGTCGAAATTTAAAATTATCAAGCCAAAAAGTGCTATTTCAAGAGCTTTTAAGACAAACGAAGGCATTTATTATCAAACGTATGGTGAAGGACTTTTTGAGATTGAAAATGGAACTGGAAAACTGATTTCTGGCGATGCGTTGCTGATGAAAAATAAAATCGTAAACATTTTTTCAAGAAACGGAAAGCTTTTAATCCAGACACAATTCAACGGATTCTTGGAACTTTCAAACGGAATTATTTCCAAATGGAACACTGACGCCGATGCTGATTTATCGAACACCAGCATTTACAGCAGTCAACAATTGAGCGATGGCGGTTTTGCTTTGGGAAGCGTTTCAAACGGAATTTTTATAATTTCAAAGGAAGGAAAACTCATTTATCACATCACACAAAACAAGGGCTTGAGCAATAATACTGCGCTTTCCATCTTTGAAGATTTTGATAAAAACCTTTGGATTGGATTAGATAACGGAATCAACTGCATCAATTTAAATTCGCCAGTTCGAACGTTTTCTGATGATACGGGAATTCTTGGAACGGTTTACACTTCGATTTTGCATGACGGAAAATTATACGTAGGAACCAATCAAGGTTTGTTTTACAAAACCTATAATTCCAATGAAGATTTTAAGTTTGTCAACGGAACAAAAGGGCAAGTTTGGACGCTTTTTTCAAATGACAACACGCTTTTCTGCGGACACGATTCTGGGACTTTTGTAATTAACGGAAACGTTTCTCAGCATATTTTTGCCAATTCTGGAACCTGGAAATTGGAAAAAGTTCCGGGTCATCCCGAATTATTAATGCAAGGAAATTACTTCGGATTATCGATTTTGGAGAATAAAAACGGCAATTGGGCCTTTAGAAACAAAATTTCCGGATTTGATTATTCTTCTAAATATTTTGAAATTACAAAATCGCTTGAAGTTTATGTAAGTCATGAATATAAAGGCGTTTTCAGGTTTCAATTGGATAAAAATTTGACCAAAACTGATAAATTCCAAACGTATAAAAATCCTTCGAAGGGAAAAAATGCGAGCTTGACACAATTCAATGACAATATTTATTACTCCTATAAAGAAGGAATTTTTAAGCTGAACAAAAAGACAAAACAATTTGAAAAAGAGGAAACTTTAAGCGATGTTTTCAAAAAAGACGATTACACTTCAGGGAAATTGATGGTTGATAATTCAAATCGGTTGTGGTTTTTTACCAAAAATTACATCAATTATTTCTCTTTTGGAAAATTGAGTTCGCAATTGAAGCATAATATTGTCCCGATTCCTTCGTCTTTGACCAATTCAATGCTTGGTTATGAAAATATTACGCAGATTTCAAATTCCATTTATTTGATTGGAACTACTGACGGTTATTACACTTTGAATATTGACGAATTGAAATTCAATAAATACAAGATTTCGATGTCTACTATTTCCATCAATAAAGTAAATGAAACCTTGCGAAGTGCTTCTATTAAAGGACATTCTGATTTTAAATTTGCCGATAATAACATCACATTTTCTTATACCGTTCCTGAATTTAATAAATACATCAATGCTGAATACCAATATTTATTAGAAGGTTCTCAAGATATTTGGAGCGAATGGAGCACCAAACCGACTATTAATTTCAAGAATCTTCCTGCTGGCGATTATACTTTTAAAGTTCGAGGAAAAATTGGAAATGAGCTTTCTGAAAACGTGGCCTCTTATTCATTTACGATTTTAAAACCTTGGTACAGAACTAATTTGGCTGTTTTAATTTACGTAATCATTTTATGCATTTGTGCCTATTTTATCAATCGCGCTTACAAGAATTATTACCATCAGCAAAAAGAAAAGCTGATTGAAGAAAACAATCGTCTGCTTGAAATCAAAGAATTAGAAACCGAACAAGAATTGATGAAAATCAAAAACCAGCAATTGGAACAAGATTTTGAAAGTAAAAATAGAGAATTGGCTGCGTCAACGATGAACTTGATTAAGAAAAATGAATTCTTAAGTATGATTAAAGACGACTTAAAGAAAAATTCTGAAGAAGGAAATAAAAATATCAAATCGGTTATTACAACGATCAACAAAAATATTAGCGAAGAAGATACTTGGAACATTTTCAAAGACGCTTTTAACAATGCCGATAAAGATTTCTTGAAAAAAGTTAAAAATCTCCACTCATCATTAACTCCCAATGATCTCCGACTTTGTGCTTATTTGCGATTAAATCTTTCTTCTAAAGAAATTGCTCCACTATTGAACATTTCTGTAAGAAGTGTGGAGATAAAACGATATCGTTTGCGTAAAAAAATGGATTTGGCGCATGAAGAAAGCCTTGTAGAGTATATCTTGTCTATTTGACGAACCACAACATTATTAGATTTTACCTATACAACACCACAACAATAACGTTGTAACAGCGATTTTAAGAAACTTTATGACTGCATTAGCAAATAATTAATATTGTCTTAAAATACTGTTAACACTGACTTTGTATTATGAATTATATAATTTAAAGTACCTTTTTTTGAATTGTATATTTTTTGTTGTGGTTGATTTTATCAAATTATCACTCAACTAAATTAATTTTAACTATCACAAAAAACAAATTATATGAAGTCAAACATTTTCCTCATTGCTTTCATTCTAATCTCTTCATTTTGCCACGCGCAGAATCATGATATTAGTGGAACAGTAACGGAGGCTCAAACAGGTTTAGGGTTACCTGGAGCCAATGTATCCATTAAAAATGGTACGCAACAAACAACCGCAGATATAGACGGAAATTTTACACTGGCAAAAGTTCCATCTGGATCAACTTTGGTTATCAGTTACATTGGTTTTGTAACAAAAGAAGTTGCTGTTAACTCAAATAGCTCAATTTCTGTCCGACTTGAATCAGATCAGCAGTCGTTAGACGAGGTTGTTGTAATTGGTTACGGTTCGCAAAAGAAGAAAGAAGTAACGGGAGCTGTAAGTACGATTTCAAGCCAAACTCTTGAAACTTTAAAACCAATTAAAGTAGAGCAAGCTTTACAAGGTACAATTTCTGGTGTTAACGTAACGTCTCAATCCGGAGCGCCGGGTGGAGCATTGGATATTAGAATTAGAGGTATTGCTACAAATGGAAATAATGCCCCAACTGCAATTATCGATGGATATGTTGGTGATTTAAGTTTATTAAATCCAAACGATATTGAAACTATTACGGTATTAAAAGATGCACAAGCTGCAATTTATGGTACGATTGGTGCAAATGGTGTTATTTTAATTACAACTAAAAAAGGAAAACGTAATTCAAAAGCTACTGTTAGCTATAATGTTTACAGCGGATTTCAAGAAACTTCAAGAAAACTTCCAACATTAAATGCTACAGAATTTGCTTCCTATATTAACGAAGCTTATGCAAACAATGGAAATGCGCTTCCGTTTCCAAACGCAACAGGTTTAGGAAAAGGAACTGATTGGCAAGATCAAGTTTTTGGAAAATCAGTGCCAATTGTCAATCACGATATCAATATTTCTGGTGGTTCAGAAAAAATTTCTTACTCCATCAGTGGATCGCATCTTGATCAAGAAGGTCTTGTTGGCGGTAATAAATCTGGTTTCTTAAGAAATACGGCTAGAATGAGCATTAACGCAGACATTACTGATAAATTAAAAGTAAATGCAAATGCAATTTATACCTTTTTTGATAGAAAAACTTTGAATGAAAACGTTTTAGGCTCTGTATTGTTCAATGCTTTGAACATCGCTCCTACTTTGAATCCGTATGATACAAATGGCGCTTTAACATTGGTTCCAAATGAAGCGGTTTATGGTTCTGAGATTATCAATCCTTTGGCTCAAATCGAAAACACTTATAATTCTTATAATTATAAAAAGTTAAACGGAACATTTGGTTTAGAATACGAAATTGTAAATGGTTTGAAATTGAACAGTAGAATGGGTTTCAATACTTCAAATTCTGAAGGAAAATCATTTGCAAAACAAATTGATTATGGCGGAAAAATCTACAATGTTCCAAGAAGCAGTGTAACTCAAAACACGGTTAATGATAACAATTACTCGTTTGACTTATTTTTAGATTACAAAAAGTCGATTGCAGAATCTCACAATTTTGCTTTAACAGTTGGTACAACAATTTTCAAAGAATGGGGAAATGGTCTTGGAGCAACTGGTTATGATGTACCAAATAATTCTTGGGAATTTGCAGATATTTCGCTAACAACCGGAACTTTAAATGCAAAACAAAACTCTTCTTACAATTATGACGAAAGAAGACTTTCTTACTTTGGAAGACTTCAATATGATTTCAAAGGAAAATATCTTTTGTCAGCAATTTTAAGACGTGACTCATCTACAAAATTTGGGCCTGAATATTCTGTTGCTTATTTTCCATCATTCACTGCTGGTTGGGTTGTTTCTGACGAAGGATTTTATGGAGAATCTTCTCTTGTAAACTTCTTCAAAATTAGAGCAAGTTATGGTACTTTAGGAAATGATCAAATTGACCCAAATCAATACCTTGGAATATTAAACGGCGAAGCTACTTATGTTTTCGACGGAAATTTAACGGCAGGAACTGCTGCAGGCGCAAGTCAAAATCCTTTCGTTAAATGGGAAGAATCTAAGAAATTTGACGTGGGTGTTGATTTAAATTTATTTAAAGACAAAGTTTCTATCGTAGCCGATTATTTTGTTGACACAAGAGCCGACTTACTAATTAAAGAGATTCCTGTTTCCACAATTATCGGAATTGGTGCTCCTGGTGCAAAAGCTCCAACTTTAAATGCTGGTGACGTAAAAAACTACGGGTATGAATTTGCAATTGGTTATAAAGACAATGTTTCCGAAAATTTTAGCTTCGACATCAATTATAATGTAACATTCATCAAAAATAAAGTTACAAGGGTTGAAAATGGAACTGGTTTTGTTGAAGGCGGAAACTTTGGACTCAGCACAAGAACTTCGAGAATGGAAGTGGGAATGCCACTGGGCTACTTTTATGGATATCAAACAGACGGAATTTTTCAAAACCAAGCTGAAGTGGACGCGCATCCATCACAATTGGCGCTTGGCGCAGAAGCAAAACCAGGTGATTTACGTTTTGTTGACGTAAATGGCGATGGAATAATTAATGCAAACGACAGAACAAACATCGGAGATCCGATTCCTGCAGCAACAATGGGTTTCAACCTTACTTTAAAATATAAAAACTTTGACTTCTCTGCTTACACTTTCGCTTCTATTGGAAATGATATGGTAAGAAATTATGAAAGAGACGTTCAATATGGTAATAAATTGAACTATGTTCTTGACAGATGGACTGGCGAAGGAACCAGTAATTCTGTACCAAGAGCAACAATTGGAGCAACTTCAAACAAAGTTTTTTCAAGTTATTATGTAGAAGATGCATCTTATGTAAGAATTCAAAACGTGCAGATTGGTTATAATATGGCGCCAGATTTATTTGGAAATTCTGGAATTTCAAAAGCAAGGATTTATGTGGGTGTAAATAATCTTTACACTTTCACAAAATACATGGGTTATGATCCAGGTGCTTCTTCTGGAGCTCCAATTGGTGGCGGTGTTGATTACGGATTTTATCCAATACCAAGAACTTTCTTATTAGGTGCAAACATTAATTTTTAATTCTATGAAAATGAAAAATAATATATTCAAAGCTATTGTTGCTTTTGGACTAATAGCCTCTCTAACGGTTTCTTGTAGCGATGATTTTGTCGCAAGAAAACCAGCTTATTCTATTGATTCTGAAAATTATTTCAATTCAAAAGAAGAATACGATTTGGCATTAGTTGCCGCTTATGACATTTTGCAATCTACTTATGTCAATGTGATGCTTGGAGAAATCGCTTCAGACAATACACTTGCCGGTGGAGAAAGTGCAAATGACACGCCAGGTTTTCACCAAGTTGACGATATGATTCACACGCCGGTAAATCCAAATGTGAAAAACGTGTGGGATTGGATGTTTGCAGGAGTTAACAGAGCAAACTACATCTTAGAATTCAAAGACAAAACTGATTTTGAAGGAAAAGAACAAGTTATCGCACAAGCTCGTTTTTTAAGAGCTTATTACCATTTCGAATTGGTAAAATGGTTTGGTGGAATCCCGATGAAAGGCGATGCGCGTTTTAAATTAGGCGACGAGGTAACAATCCCGCGTTCTTCAAAAGAAGAAGTTTATGCTTCAATCGAGGCAGATTTACTTTTTGCAATTGACAATTTAAGTCCAACTCCAGCACAACAAGGCAGAGTTACAAAAGGCGCAGCGCAAGCTTTACTTGGAAAAGCTTATTTATTTCAAGATAAATTTACTGAGTCTGCTGAAGTATTAGAAAACTTGATAAACAATGGCGGTTACACTTTAGTTGCAGATTACAACACCATTTTTGAACACGCTGGTGAAAACGGTCCAGAATCAATCTTTGAAGTACAATATACTGATGTTGAAGGTGCTGGATTTGATTGTTTGCAATGTTCTGAAGGAAATGTAGCCGTAGGTTTCAGCGGTGTTAGAAATTATTCTGGTCCTTTATTTTCTTCTGGATATAGCTTTAATGTTCCAACGCAAGAAGCTTTCGACGCTTTTGAAAATGACGATTTAAGAAAAAATGTTGCAATTTTAGATATTGCCGCTTGGGCAACACAAACTGGCGCAACTTATGGCGAAGGTTATCAACATACTGGTTATTTCAACAGAAAATACATTCCAAGAACTAGATCGACTGAATCACAAGGAGATTTGAACTTAACAAATCCAAATAACTACAGATCAATTCGTTATGCTGATGTTTTATTGATGGCTGCGGAAGCTTTAAACAGAGGCGGAATCAGTGATACAAGAGCTTTGGGTTATTTAAACCAAGTGAGAAGAAGAGCTTTTGGAAACAATAACCACGATATAAATGCTACGGGTTCAACTTTGACAACATTTATTTGGCAAGAAAGAAGAATTGAACTTGTGGGCGAAGGTCACCGTTTCTTTGACTTAGTTAGAACCGGAAGAGCTCCTATCGAAATCACCGGATTTACTTCAAATAAAAACGAGGTATTCCCGCTTCCAATCGAAGAAATTCAATTTTCAAATGGCAATTGGCAACAAAATCCTGGATACTAAAAATATATAGTTATGAAAAATATTAAATTAATAGCAAGCATTTTCTTTGTGTCATTATTGCTGGCCTGCTCGCAAGATGACTCAGATACAAGCTTTTTTGATAATGCTGATGCTCCGGCAAATTTATCGGCTTTATTTACAATTGCCCAAAACAACTCGGGTTTAGTGACAATTGCTCCTCATGCAGAAGGCGTTGTTAGTTACCAAGTATATTTTGGCGATGCAACGGCAGAACCGGCAGCAGTTGGTGTGGGTCAAAACACAACGCACACGTATGCTGAAGGTCAATATGATGTAAAAATTATTGCAACCGGAATTAACGGTAAAACCACAGAAAAACTAATTCCGTTGACTGTTGCTTTTGTAGCCCCAGAAAATGTGGCAGTTACAATTGACCCAGTTACTGGTGATTCGTTTTCAATAAATGTTTCGGCTTCAGCAGATTACGAAACTTTTTTTGAAGTTTGGTTTGGAGATGATGTTAACGCAAATCCAGTGCAATTTATGCAAGGAGACATTATTCCACACACTTATACCGCAATCGGAACGTACCAGGTTAGAGTTGTCGCTTACAGCGGAGGTGTTGCTACGACAGAAGTTATTGAAACGGTAACAATCAGCAATCCTGTAACGTTGCCAATTACTTTTGAAAATGCATCCTTAAATTACCAATTCTCAGATTTTGGAAACGCTGCTACAAGTATGGTTGCAAATCCAGATGTTTCTGGAATCAATTTAAGCGCAAAAGTTGGGAAATCGATCAAAACTGCTGGTGCAGAAGTTTGGGCCGGAACAACAATGGTTTTAGACAGTCCAATTGATTTTTCTACTTTGACAAAATTTAGAATTAAAGTTTGGTCTCCTGCTGCAGGTGTAACCGTAAAATTGAAAATTGAAAATTTGACGAACGCAGATATCAATCACGAAGTTGATCAGGTAACTACAGTTGCAAATGCTTGGGAATATCTAACGTATGATTTCGGAACTGTAAATACTGCAAATTCATATTCAAAAGTAATTTTGTTTTTCAACTTTGGAACAAATGGTTCAGGCGATACTTACTATTTTGATGACATTCGCCAAACCGACGGAAGCGCTCCAAAAATATTGCCATTGACATTTGAATCAACTACCTTAAATTATGGTTTTGGAGATTTTGGAAATGCTTTTGCTTCAAGAGTTGCAAATCCACAATCAAACGGAATCAACACCAGCGGTTTTGTTGCTCAAGTTGTAAAAACTGCTGGTTCAGAAGTTTGGGCCGGATCAGCAATCACATTGACAGAACCAATTGATTTCTCAACGTATCACAAGATCAAAATTAAAGTTTGGTCTCCCGCTGCCGGAATTCCGGTTTTATTAAAACTTGAAAATAGTGGAAACACAGGAATTAACACAGAGCTTTCTGTAACAACAACTGTCGCAAACGCTTGGCAAGAACTGACTTATGATTTCACAGGAATAAACAACAATAACAATTATCAAAACGTGGTGCTTTTCTTCGATTTCGGAACAAATGGAACGGGAGCTACTTACTATTTTGATGATGTTAAACTTTCAAATTAACAGCTATGAAAAAGATTTTAAATAATTTAGGAATTTTACTGATGCTTTTAGTATTGGTAACAGCCTGTCAAAATGACGACAAGTCATTCGGAAGCTTAAGCGGTCCAACAAACATTCAATTTAACTATGAAATTGTGGGTGTTGATGCCGAAAATCCAAATGGTGATGGATCTGGAAATGTGGTTTTAAAAGCGAGCGCAGACAATGCAATTAGCTTTAAATACATCTTCGAAGATTTATCAAATGTGACCGTTTCTGGTGGGCAATACACAAAACGTTTCACAAAAAACGGCGTGAATTCTTATCAAGTTACCGTTGTAGCTTTAGGAAAAGGTGGCGTTGCAAGTAGTGCATCATTCACAGTAGAAGGCGTTTTGAGTAACTTCTCTGATCCAGAAACGATCGAATTACTTACAAATGGAGCAACAAAAACATGGTATTGGGCTGCTGCAGTTCCAGGACATTTGGGCGTCGGTCCAAACAATGGCGATCTTCAGGCAAACCACGTTCCTGGTTATTATGCGGCCGCTCCTTTTGAAAAAGAAGCTTCGCCAGACAGCAACTGTCTTTATGATAATGAGCTTACATTTACAAAGGACGGCGAAATCTTAAAATATTCTTTGAATAATTTCGGAAAAACATTCTTTAATGGTGCTTATACAGGCCAATTTGGTGGAACTCCCGGAACTGATTTCTGCTTAAATTATGATACAGGTGCAGAAAAAATCGTAACACTTGGGCCATCTTCTTCCCTTGTTTCTGATGAATTTAAAACAGGAACTGAAATGTCATTTACTGACGGAGGTTTTATGGGATATTATATCAATGCAACAACTTATGATATTTTATCAATCACTGCTAATCAAATGGTTATCAGAGCCGTTCCCGGAAACGATCCTGGTTTAGCGTGGTATTTTATCTACAGTTCACAACCTCCTGTTCAAGGTGGCGGTGGAGAACCTGAACCAGATTATACGAATTTAGTTTTCGCTGATGAATTTGATGTGGACGGTGCGCCAAACACAGCAAATTGGGGTTACAACATTGGAACTGGCGATAACGGCTGGGGAAATTCTGAATCTCAATATTACACAAGCAGACCAGAAAACGTGATCGTTCAAGGCGGATTCTTGAAAATTATCGCTAAAGCGGAAAACTATATGGGTTCAAACTATACTTCTGCACGTTTAGTTTCAGAAAATAAATTTGAATTTACCTACGGAAAAGTAGAATGGAGAGCAAAATTGCCAACCGGCGGCGGAACTTGGCCTGCACTTTGGATGCTCGGTCAAAATTACGTAGCAAATCCGTGGCCAGCTTGCGGAGAAATTGATGTGATGGAACACAAAGGAAATCAGCAGAATACAATTCATTCAACGCTTCATTTCCCAGGAAATTCTGGAGGAAACGGACCAACGGCAACAACAACTGCATCAAACGTTGGAAGTGAATTTCACGTTTACAGAGTAGTTTGGAGTCCAAATTCAATCAAATTTTCAATTGATGACCAACCGGCTTTCCAAACCGTGGCAAATAATGCAGGAACACCGTTCAACTTAGATTTCTTCTTAATTATGAACGTGGCGATGGGCGGTACTTTTGGAGGCGCAATCGCTCCAGGTTTCTCACAATCTTCTATGGAAGTCGATTACGTAAGAGTTTACCAATAATTTCCCCAAGTTTAATAGATAAGAAGGCTTTACCACAGCCTTCTTATTTATTTAATTTCAAATCAATATAATGAAAAACAACACAATAAAATATGGATTGTTCACAGTTTCGTTGGCTTTTGCCATAAGTTGTGGCACTCCAAAAGCCAAATTTTCTGAGCGTGAAAAAGATCCAATTACTGAAAAAGTAGATTCTGTTTTGAAACTAATGACTTTGGAAGAAAAAGTCGGACAGATGAATCAATACAACGGATTTTATGACGTTACCGGCCCTGCTCCATCGGAAGGCGAGGCTTCAAAAAAATACGAAAACATCAAGAAAGGTTTAGTTGGTTCAATGCTAAATATTCGTGGTGTGAAAGAGGTAAAGGCAATGCAAAAAATCGCCGTGGAACAAACTCGCTTAAAGATTCCAATGATTTTTGGCTTTGACGTCGTTCACGGATATAAAACGGTAAGTCCAATTCCTTTGGCGGAAGCCGCTTCTTGGGATTTAAAAGCAATGGAAAAATCTGCCGAAATTGCCGCCGCTGAAGCTGCAGTCGCTGGTTTAAACTGGACGTTTGCGCCAATGGTTGACATTACCCGAGACGCACGTTGGGGACGCGTTATGGAAGGCGCCGGCGAGGATCCATACTTAGGAAGCCAAATCGCAATCGCCAGAGTTCGCGGTTTTCAAGGCGATAAATTCGACGCTTTTCACACTGCGGCTTGTACAAAACATTTCGCCGCTTATGGTTTTGCAGAATCGGGTCGCGATTACAACACGGTTGATGTGAGCGACAATACGTTGCACAACATCATCCTTCCTCCTTTCAAGGCGACGGTTGATGCGGGCGTTTTGACGTTCATGAATTCGTTCAATGAATTGGAAGGAATTCCGGCAACGGGAAATAAATATTTACAAAGAGATCTGCTAAAAGGCGAATGGAATTTTAACGGATTTGTGGTTTCTGATTGGGGTTCTTTGGCCGAAATGATTCCTCACGGATACGCAAAAGATCTAAAGGAAGCATCGATGTTTGCAGCGAACGCGGGTTCTGATATGGACATGGAATCCTATGGATATTTGAACCATTTGGTCAATTTGGTCAAAGAAGGAAGAGTTTCTGAAGATAAAATTGATGATTCTGTCAGAAGAATTTTGAGAGTAAAATTCCTATTAGGATTATTCGAAAATCCGTATAAATTTTGCGACGAAACTCGTGAAAAAGAAACCACCGGAAAACAAGAATTTCAAGACGGAGTTTTAGATATGGCAAAAAAATCAATCGTACTTTTAAAGAACGAAAATAATTTGCTACCGCTAAAAAAATCAGGTCAGAAAATCGCTGTAATCGGAGCTTTGGCAAACGACAAAACAAGCCCACTTGGAAGCTGGAGAATTGGTGCCGATGACAACACAGCCGTTTCTTTCTTAGAAGGAATGAACGCTTACAAAGGAAATTCGGTTACTTATGAAAAAGGTGCTGACGTGGCTTTAGGAAATCCAAAATTCATCGAAGAGACTAAAATTAATATGACCGATAAAAGTGGTTTCGACAAAGCAGTTGCTGTTGCAAAAAATGCCGATGTCGTGATTATGGTTTTAGGCGAACATGGTTTGCAATCTGGCGAAGGAAGAAGCCGTTCAGAAATCGGACTTCCAGGCGTGCAACAAGAATTATTGGAAACCGTTTTCAAAGCAAATAAAAACATCGTTTTGGTATTGCAAAATGGTCGTCCGTTGACAATTCCTTGGGCTGCAAAAAATATTCCTGCCATTGTTGAAGCTTGGCATTTGGGAACACAAAGCGGTCACGCCATCGCGCAAGTTTTATACGGAGATTACAATCCGAGTGGAAAACTGCCAATGACTTTTCCAAGAAATGTGGGGCAATTGCCAATTTATTATAATTACAAAAACACAGGAAGACCTTCAACAGACAATCCTGAAAGCGTTTTTTGGTCGCATTACACCGATGTTGAAAATACGCCACTCTACCCTTTCGGATTTGGTTTGAGTTACTCAAAATTTGAATATTCGAATTTGAAATTAGACAAGAATTCTTTTGCCAAAGGCGGAAAAATTACAGTTTCGGTGAATGTAAAAAACAATAGCAAAGTTGACGGAAAAGAAGTCGTTCAATTGTACATCAGAGATTTGGTTGCCAGCGTAACACGTCCGGTTCGTGAGCTGAAAGATTTTGAATTGACTGAAATTAAAGCGGGAGAAACCAAAACCGTTTCCTTTGAAATTGACGAAAAAACAATCGAATTTTATTCGGCTAAAAAAATATGGGAAGCAGAATCTGGAGATTTTAAAGTTTTTATTGGAGGAGATTCAATGACAAAAATGGAAGCTTCGTTTAATTTTTCAAACTAATATTATATGAAGAAAATAGCACTATTATTTCTTTTGACCGGAAGTTTTTCTTTCGGCCAAGCCAAAAAAGGAAAACTGATTTGGGAAGAAAATTTCAACGGAAAAAGCCTAAACGAAAAAGTTTGGAACTATGAATTAGGCGACGGTTGCCCAAATATCTGCGGATGGGGAAATAACGAACGCCAAGTTTATACGAAGGAAAACCACAAATTCGTGAACGGAAAATTAGTGATTACCGCTAAAAAAGACGGCGATAAATACACTTCCACAAGAATCACGACGGCTGGAAAAAAAGAGTTCAAATATGGTTATATGGAAACTCGTGCAAAACTTCCGGTTGGTCAAGGAATTTGGCCTGCGTTCTGGATGTTGGGTTCCAATATAAAAGAAATCGGTTGGCCAAAAGCTGGTGAAATTGACATCTTAGAATACGTTGGAAAAGAACCGCAAATGGTTTACACAACGCTTCACACGCAAGCAAACCACGGAGATCACGCAAGTTCAAGCAAGAAAAAAATTGAAAATATAGAAGAAGGATTTCACACTTTTGGCGTGGATTGGACCAAAGAAAAAATGGATTTTTATGTAGACGACAATTTGGTTTACACTTTTAATCCAAAGGATAAAAACCAAGACGTTTGGCCATTCGATCAGCCGTTTTATTTCATCTTAAATGTGGCAATCGGGGGAAATTTTGGTGGTCCAGAAGTGGATGACAAAATTTTTCCGCAAGAATTTATCATCGACTATGTTCGAGTTTATTCGAACTAAATTTTGTTATAAGGTTTGAGTTAGTAGGCATTCGCAGGGAACATTTGTTTCCTGCGATTGTTTTTTACGGCAATTTGATATGGTAATTTATACCAGTATAAATAAATTTTATAGTTGATTTGTTTGGTATTGTAAAAAAGCTGTAAATTTGCCTAACGGTGTTAAACAATTTAATACTACAGAAAATGGCAAGCAAAGATCGAATTTTACGTCAAAAAGAAGAAACCAGAAAAAACATTCTGGACGCTGCCTATTCTATTGCTAAACAAGAAGGCTGGCAAGGTTTGAGTATGCGAAAAATTGCAGATCGAATTGAATATACCGCGCCAATTATTTATGAATATTTTTCTAATAAAGAGGCAATTCTTTCTGAATTAACAGGAAGAGGTTTCAATATGTTGTCAAAAGAATTAGAAAAAGCTAAAACCAAATCAGAAAATCCGGAAGAGCAATTGGAAGCAATGTGGATGGCTTATTGGGAATTTGCCTTCACTGATACAGAAATGTACCAAGTAATGTTTGGCGTTCAAATGAACTGTTGCGCCAGCCAATGTGAAGCTTCTGATTCTCCATATAAATTATTTACTGGAGTAATTTCCGAAATAATGAAAAATGCCAAGCCAACAGAAGAAGTTATTAAGCAAAAATATTTCTTGTTCTTTTCAATAATCCACGGTTTGATTTCGATTAACATTGTCAATCAGAATCAAGCTTTAGAAAATATTAATAAACAAATTTTAAAAGACGCGATTGGTGGAATTATCCAAACCATCAAATAAAAAAATTTCCTAATTCACTTAACACTGTTAGATAATTTATAGAAGTAAAAAGATGCAAATCTTTTTTTTTGAAAACCAACTTAACACTGTTAGATGATTTAATTGCAATTTATTAGGAGATATTTTGGACACATTTTTTTATAAATTTTTTCACAAACTTACTTAACATCGTTAGATAATTTAATACCAATAAATATGAACTTGAGATTTTAGCAGTACCAATCCCCAACCCACAGTTTTTAGTAGATCAAATTTTTAAACAAATTCAAAATCAATACTCTGATGAAAAATGCAATTTTAACAACAACCCTTTTCGCTTGGACATTAATCGCGTGTTCGGAAAAAACAGAAGCTCCAGTTGCCGCCACGCCTACTCTTCCTGTTTTTGACATTCAAAATGCAAGCGCAACCACTGATACCGATTATCCAGCTTCTATTCAAGGAACTGTTGACGTGGAAATTCGTCCGCAAGTAAGCGGTAATTTAGACAAAGTTTTTGTCGATGAAGGCGCTTATGTAACTAAAGGTCAGCCTCTTTTTAAAATCAACGAACAGCCTTTCCGTGAGCAATTAAACAATGCCTTGGCAAATCTCCACGGAGCTGAAGCGGCTTTGATTAACGCCCAATTAGAAGTCGATAAATTAACGCCTTTGGTTCAAAACAAAGTAGTTTCTGACTATCAATTGAAAACTGCAAAAGCTTCCCACAGAATTGCTTCGGCAAATTTAGACCAAGCAAAAGCTGTAGTTGGTTCTGCCAAAATTAATTTAGGATACACCACAATCACAGCGCCAGTAAGCGGTTACATCGGAAGGCTTCCAAAAAAACAAGGAAGTTTGGTTTCGTCCGCTGACATTGAGCCATTGACAAAACTTTCTGATGTGCACGAAGTTTACGCTTATTTTTCTCTAGGAGAAACAGATTTTATCAATTTTAAAGCGCAATATTCTGGAAACACAATTAATGACAAAATCAAAACTTTGCCTCCAGTTACCTTGATTTTAGCGGATAATAACGCTTACACGCAAACAGGAAAAATAGATATGGTTGATGGCCAGTTTGACAAAAACACAGGAGCAATCACACTTCGCGCGACTTTCCCAAATGCTAACGGAATTTTACGTTCAGGAAATACAGGCAGAATCCGTTTGGGAATTCAACACGCCGATGCGATTTTAGTACCGCAATCTGCAACTATCGAAATGCAAGACAAAGTATTCGTCTTTACTGTAAACAAAGAAAATAAAGTGGCCAAAATGCCAATCACAATCATCGGAAAAAGCGGTAGCAATTATCTGATCAAAGACGGTGTGAAATCTGGCGATCAGATCGTTTTAAGCGGTATCGACAAACTTCAAGAAGGTCAAGCAATTCAGCCTGAAAAAGCAGCTAAAATTGCCCAAGTAATTACTAAAAAATAATTTTTACGAAAATGTTCAAAATATTCATACAAAGACCGGTACTCGCAACCGTAATCTCCATTTTATTGGTGATTTTAGGTGTACTCGGACTTACAAAGTTGCCTTTACAACAGTTTCCTGACATTGCGCCACCATCGGTTTTGGTGACTGCAGTTTATCCCGGAGCGAATGCTGAAACGGTTTTACGTTCGGTGGCGCCATCTTTAGAAGAATCTATAAATGGTGTTGAAAATATGACGTATATGAGCTCAACTGCCAGTAACGACGGTACTTTAGCCATCACAGTTTTCTTCAAATTAGGAACTGACGCCGATCAAGCCGCAGTAAATGTGCAAAACAGAGTTGCCCAAGCTACAAGTCAATTACCTTCAGAAGTTGTGCAACAAGGAGTTACGACTGCAAAACAGCAGAACAGTTTCATCATGGCCATCGGGATGTTTACGGAAGATGAGGCCAAATATGATCCAACTTTCGTAGCAAATTATGCCCAAATCAATATTATTCCAGAAATCAAGCGTATTCCTGGAGTTGGTTCGGCTGCTATTTTTGGAGGAACAAAAGATTATTCGATGCGTGTTTGGTTAAATCCAACGCAAATGGCGACGTATAATGTAACTCCAAACGAAGTTATGGCTGCGATTCAAGACAAAAGTTTGGAAGCGGCTCCAGGTAAATTCGGAGAAAGAAGTGACGAAGTTTTCGAATATGTTATCAAATACAAAGGGAAGCTGACCAAACCAGAAGATTATCAAAATATTGCAATTCGTTCCAATTCAGATGGTTCGATTCTTCGTGTAAAAGACGTGGCCCGAGTGGAACTTGGTTCGTATTCTTATAACAGTTTGACTCGTTTGAATGGCAAAAAAGGAATCGTAATTGGTATCATTCAGTTGGCTGGTTCAAATTCAAATGACATCCAAGTTGCGATTAACGAATTGATGGTCAAAGCTTCAAAAGATTTTCCAAAGGAAATAAAACACAATATTTTTTACAGCACAAAAGTTTCGTTAGACCAATCTATCGAGCAAGTGGAACACACTTTATTGGAAGCATTTATCTTGGTATTTATCGTTGTATTTCTTTTCCTTCAGGACTTTAGATCAACATTAATTCCAGCAATTGCGGTTCCGGTTGCGATTTTAGGAACGTTCTTCTTCATGCAATTATTCGGATTTTCGATAAATCTGTTGACACTTTTCGCTTTAATTCTAGCGATTGGAATTGTGGTCGATGATGCAATTGTCGTCGTCGAAGCCGTTCACGCCAAAATGGAACACAAACATTTGTCCCCAAAAGTGGCAACCAGCGAAGCTATGCACGAAATTACCGGAGCGATTATTTCGATCACTTTGGTTATGGCCGCAGTATTTTTGCCTGTTGGTTTTATGGAAGGTTCCACGGGAGTTTTCTATCGTCAATTTGCTTTCACGATGGCAATTGCAATTGTAATTTCGGCTATCAACGCTTTGACTTTAAGTCCTGCCCTTGCTGCTTTATTTTTAAAGGATAATCACGCAACACACGACGATGAAAAACCATACAAAAAACCAAATTTTAAAGAAAAATTCTTCATCGGATTTAACAATAGTTTCAATGCTTTAACCAATCGTTATGTTGGTGGATTGAAATTTCTGATTCGAAATAAATGGGTTAGTTTGGGAGGTTTGGCCTTGATTACCGTTGCGACAGTTCTTATGGTAAGATCAACTCCTGCCGGATTTATTCCTACGGAAGACCAAGGATTTATCGCCATCGCGGTAAATACACCTTCAGGAACTTCATTAGACGGAACTCAAAAAGTAATGACCCAGGCCGAAGATTTATTGAGTAAATTAGACGCTTCACGCGATGTAACTGCAGTTTCTGGTTTCAATTTATTAACCAATTCCACAAGTCCGTCGTCAGCCGTTGTTTTTGTATTGCTTAAGCCAAATGAAGAACGTGGCGAAGTGAAAGATATTAACCAAATTATGGCGCAAGTTCAAGGCAAATTAGGTGCGATTTCCGGAGGAAGTTTCTTCGTATTCAGTTTCCCAACCGTTCCTGGTTTCAGTAATGTGGAAGCTTTAGATTTGGTTTTGCAAGATAAAACAGGCGGAAAACTGGACAAATTTAGCGGTGTTTCTCAAGAGTTTATTGGCGAGTTAATGAAACGTCCAGAAATTGCCGTGGCATTTACTTCTTTCAAGGCTGATTATCCGCAATTGCAATTGGATATTGATGATGCAAAAGCAGATCAATTAGGCGTAAAAGTGAAAGATATTTTACAGACAATGCAGGCTTATTTTGGTAGCGCACAGGCTTCTGATTTCAACAGATTCGGGAAATATTATAGAGTTGTTGTTCAAGCTGATGTCAATGACAGAGCAGATCCTTCGGCTATTAATAATGTCTTCGTAAAAAATAAAAATAGCGAAATGGTTCCGATGAATACTTTGGTAAAACTAAAACGTATTTATGGTTCTGAAACTGCTTCGAGATATAATTTGTTTAACTCAATTTCGATTAATGCGATTCCAAAACCTGGTTTTAGTTCTGGTGATGCCATCAAAGCAATTGAAGAAGTTGCAGAAAAACAATTGCCAGCCGGTTACAGCTATGAATTTTCGGGACAAACGCGTGAAGAAATTGCTTCTGGAGGACAATCAGCAACGATTTTCCTACTGTGTTTGGTGTTCATTTATTTCTTGCTTGCCGCACAATATGAAAGTTATATTTTGCCTTTGGCGGTAATTTTATCAATCCCAACAGGAATCTTCGGAGTATTTGTAGCCATCGGATTAACTGGAATTGAAAACAATATTTATGTTCAAGTTGCGCTCGTGATGCTTATCGGATTGCTCGCCAAAAATGCGATTTTGATTGTAGAGTTTGCCGTCCAAAAACGAAAATCGGGACAATCTTTGGTAAAAGCTTCTATCGATGCGGCGAAATTACGTTTACGACCAATTATCATGACGTCGCTGGCTTTTGTTGTCGGCTTAGTTCCTATGATGAGCGCCACCGGACCATCAGCTCAAGGTAACCATTCAATCAGTATTGGTGCTGCCGGCGGTATGATTTCTGGAGTAATTCTCGGACTATTTATCATCCCGGTTTTATTTATCGTTTTCCAATTCTTACAAGAAAAATTCAGCGGAAAACCAATCGCTGTCGTTAATAACGAAAAAAAATTAGCGGCTTAATTATCTCAAAAAATGAAAAAACACATCAATAAATATGTAGCTGTTTTGGTACTAATTACCACACTGACAGCTTGTAAAGTCTCTAAAGATATTGAGACGCCAAAAGACGCATTCCCTGAAAATTTCAGGGATGTGACTTACAATGATTCGACGAGTGTTGCTGATTTAAGTTGGAAAGAATTCATCACAGAAACTTCCCTTCAAAAATTAATCGACAGCGCCGTGACTCGAAATTTTGACTTGCTTACTGCTCAAAAAAATATTGAACAAGCGCAATGGCAATTGACACAGGCAAAATGGGGAAATATTCCTGAGCTGAATCTTCAAGTTGCTGCAACTTCAAATAGACCTTCAGATAATAGTTTGAACGGTTTGAGCACCAGCAGTTTCCTAGGAAAAAAACACATCGAAGATTACAATGCCGTTCTCGGACTTTCTTGGGAAGCAGACATTTGGGGCAAAATCAGAAGCAGAAAACAAAGCGCTTTAGCCGAATATTTACAATCGGAAGAAGCTAAAAAAGGTTTGCAAACTACAATTGTTGCCAATGTTTCAAAAGGGTATTACAACTTGCTGATGTTGGACGCGCAATTGGCTATCGCAAAGAAAAACTTGACATTAAATGACAGCACAATTTTCGTAATCAATTTGCAATTTGAATCTGGCCAAGTCACTTCGTTAGCGCAACAGCAAGCCGAAGCACAACAGGCAATTGCCGCACAATTAATTCCAGAATTGGAACAAAATATTGCCATTCAAGAAAATGCTTTGAGCGTAATTACAGGAAGTTTTCCAAGCAAAAAAGAACGAAATACAACCTTAAATGCAATTGGTTTACACGAAGATTTGAAAGCCGGAATTCCAGCTTCTTTGGTAAGCAGACGACCTGACGTGAAAAATGCAGAATTGGCTTTAAGAGCTTCAAATGCAAAAGTCGGGATTGCAAAAGCATCGATGTATCCGGCCTTAAATATTACAGCTTCCGGCGGTTTGAACTCCTTTGAATCAAGCAATTGGTTCAATATGCCGGCTTCCTTATTTGGAACCGTGGCCGGAAGCTTAACCCAACCTTTATTGCAAAAAAGAAGATTGAAAAGCCAGTATGAAATTGCCAAAATCGAAAGAGAAAAAGCGGTAATTAATTTCAGAAAGTCGGTATTGGTGGCCGTTGGCGAAGTTTCAGATGCTTTGGTAAAAATCGAAAAACTGAAAGAACAGCAAACAGTCGCTTCAAGAAGAGTGGCAATTTTGCAAAAAGCAATAAAAAACTCAGATATGCTTTTCAAAAACGGAATGGCAACGTATCTGGAAGTCATCGTGGCGCAAGGAAATTTGTTGCAAAGCGAACTAGAACTGGCCACTTTAAAACGTTCACAATTAGAATCAGATATTGAATTATACCGAGCTTTAGGCGGCGGTTGGAAATAAAAATAAAAGATTGTTTTAGATTTTGTTTTGTTTCTTAAATCAATTGCCCGAAATCAAGTACGGCAATTGATTTTTTTTTCAAAAGAATCTCAACCATTCAATTTATAAACTAAATTTATAAAGATTTAATACAACACAAATTTTAGAAGCAAAACTATATAATATTTATTCTGTGAAAATTTGTGAAATCTGTGTTTAATAACTTTAAAGTATGCAAGATACCTTTTTCTTTCAAGCAATGATTTATCTGGCCGGGGCCGTAATTATGGTTCCGATTGCAAAACGTTTGGGACTTGGTTCCGTACTCGGATATTTGATTGCAGGAGTTGTAATTGGCCCAGCCTTTTTACAGCTTGTCGGCACCGAAAGTCATGATATAATGCACTTCGCAGAGTTTGGAGTTGTGATGATGTTGTTTGTAATCGGCCTCGAATTAGAACCTTCCCGACTTTGGCGCATGCGAAAAAGAATCGCTGGAATGGGCGGTTTGCAGGTTTTGGGAACTACGTTAATTGTGTCCATAATTGCAATGATTTTAGGTTTGGATTGGAAAACCTCTTTGGTTTTAGGAATGATTATTTCCATGTCTTCCACGGCAATTGTAATGCAGACTTTGGTCGAAAAAGGCTGGATGAAAACCGTTGCCGGAAGAAGTTCTTTTGCGGTTTTGTTGTTTCAAGATATTGCGATAATTCCAATGCTGGCACTGTTTCCTTTATTGGCAAATCCAGAATTGAAAGCCGTTTCGACAACCATTGTGAGCAAAACTTTTATGGATAATTTCCCGCAGTGGATTCAGGCAATTTTGACCTTATCTTCGATTTTAATTGTTGTTCTTACGGGAAAATACCTTCTCCGTCCTATTTTTAATATGATGGCGCGAACCAAAATGAACGAAATGTTCACGGCGACGGCTTTATTGTTAATTGTAGGAATTGCGGTTTTGATGACATCCGTAGGATTAAGTCCAGCTTTGGGAGCATTTTTGGCAGGCGTTTTATTGGCGAATAGCGAATATCGACACCAACTTGAAATCGCGATTGACCCATTCAAAGGATTGTTACTAGGATTATTTTTTATCTCCGTAGGAAGTTCGATTGACTTCGAATTATTACTTTCAAATCCAATGCTGATTTTAAGTTTGGTCATCGGATTAATGGCTATCAAAATCTTCGTGCTTTATATTTTAGGAAAATCGTTTAAAGTGGGTTATTCCCAAAATTTCATCTTTAGTTTTGGGTTAAGCCAAGTCGGAGAATTTGCTTTTGTATTGTTGAGTTTTTCGTTCCAAGAAAATATTTTAAGCAAGGAAATTACTGATTTGATGATGGCGGTTACGGCAATTAGTATGGCTTTTACACCACTTTTGATGATGTTCAACGAGAAAGTTTTACTGACTTCAAAATGTTCGATGGCACCAGATGACGACCGTGATGAAAACGACGTGGAAGAAGAACACAACTCCGTAATTATTGCTGGTTATGGCCATTTTGGAAATACAATTGGACGATTTTTGAGAGCCAATAATGTTTCAACAACCGTTTTAGACAATAACAGCGACAACGTAAATACACTCCGAAAATTAGGCTTCAAAGTTTATTACGGAGACGCGACGCGCCACGATTTATTGGAAATTGCCGGCGCAAAAGAAGCACAGATTGTGGTCATCGCAATTGGTGACAGAGACGAACGCATGCTGATGATTGAAATGGTTAAAAAGCACTTTCCGCATCTTTATATTTTGGTACGTTCAGAAAACCGAGACGATGCTTATGACCAGATGAACGCTGGAATTATGCACATTTACCGAGAAACTTTGGACACAAGTCTGCGTGTTGGAATTGATGTTTTAAAGCTCTTGGGTCACGATAATTATGAAGCGACAAAATCAGCGCAGACATTCTTCCACCACGATGAAAAAACGCTGAAATATCTGGCGAGTATGAAAAATGACGATAATTATATTGAAGCTGTCAGAGAAAAAATTGAGGAACTAGAACAGTTAATTATTGCTGATAAAGAAGTTATTGCGATTGAAAATGGAGAAAATAACGCGGTGGCTTAATTTATTCCGATTTTGTTGTCAATGCAATCAATATAGATGCAATTTTTCAAGAAAATTTTGTTACCCAGCATTCCTGTCATTCCCGAAAATTTCATCATCAGATATTGTTTTTCGGAAAAACCTTCGACATAAGTTACTTCGTTCAGTGGAATTTCTTTGCTATTCAAAAGTAGTTTATTTTTACAATTTGCAGTGTAAGACGTGAGTGTATTTTCCCAAGATTTGGCTTTTTCAACGACAACTTTTGAATTTGGAGATTTTAGTTGCTTCCAAATTTCTTTATTGGTCAATAATTCATAAGCACTTGTTCCTGAATCATATATAAACTTTTCCTCATTTCCATTTAAAAATGCTTTTATAATTATTTTTCGCTTTTTGAATTTAAAATCTGAAAGATTATTCTTGAATTCTTTTGGTTTTTCTAAAAGATTGAAAGCAACTTGACTTCCTTTTAGATTAATCGCCGTATTTCTATCTTCAAGGATATCAGCTCCAATCGTGCCAATTATTTTGATGGAATCATTCTCTTCATCTAACTTATCATTATTAAACAACTTGAATTTATCCGAAGAAATTTGGGTATTTCCTATTTGAAAAGAAGTTTTCGCTCTGTTATTTTTGACTGAAATTCCTTTGATATTCTTAATCGAATTTGAATAAAACAGCGTGTACGGAGAGCCAGTGTCAAACTGCATGTAATATTTTGAACTGTCGTCAGGAAATTTTACTGGAATTAATAATACATTTTTGTCAGTTCCCAACCAAGTGATTGGAACCCGCCCGCTTTCATTTTTTACAGTTAAATAATTGTCTTCTGGCGTAAATTTTTGGTCAAAATACAAATAACCTCCAACCACTATCAAAATGATTAACGCAATTATTGCGATTGCAATCTTTTTAAAAATCTTCATGTTTTTTTTCTGCAAGATTCGGGTTTAAAAACCAATTTTCGCACAAAAATACTGCGTCAATTTTACGACAGTTTTATGACATTTGTTACAAGAAACTGTATTTCAACTTAATAGCCAAGTCGTTTTTCTGATTCAAACTATTTCCGTTTATTAAAACAACGAGAAGCTTTAGGCAAATAAAAAGAATCAACGGAATAAGAAATAACGGAAATTTTACAGAAAAACTTTTTTGAATAAACGGACAAATAATCATGAATACCGAAAGAGTTGCTGTCAAAATAATTTGGATGCTGACGATGCTTTTGCCAAGTTCTTTATTAAAAGCATCTTTCGACTTGTAAGTCAAAATTAGCGGTAAAATAATTCCCGAAAAAGGAATAACAAGTCCTGATAATACCGAAAGATTGATCAGTTTTGCTCTATCGATATTTGTAGTTTCTTGGAAAATTAATAGCTCTTCGGGCTTTGTTTCTAAAGCTTTGGCAATTGCTTTCAGCGTAAAACCTTTTGGCGCATTTCCTGCTTCTAGACGCTGAATGGTACGCAGTGAAAGCCCCGATTTTTCAGAGAGTTCTGTTTGCGTCAAACCCTTTGATTCTCTTAAAACTTGAATCTTGTTTTTCATGTTTTAATTGCTTAACTCGGCAACTTATCCTTCAAAATTCCATATAAAAAAGTCCCGATTAAAGCGCCAATCAAAACGATTCCGATGCCGTAAAAACCTGCGCCAATCAAGATAAATATTGGTCCGGGACACGTTCCAATCATTCCCCAACCTAGTCCGAAAATAGTTCCTCCGATAATATAATTTTTGAAACCTTTTTCTTTGTCTGGAATAGAAATTGGAGTTCCGTCGAAACCTTTTATGTTATTTCTTTTGTAAATCTGAATTCCGATAACGCCTACGAAAATTGCGGTCATTATGATTCCGAACATGTGAAACGACTGAAATTGAAACATTTCATAAATTCTGTACCACGAAACGGCTTCTGATTTTGTCAAAACAATTCCGAAAACAATTCCGATAATTAGATATTTTATAAATTTCATAGCTTAAAAAATTAGAGGAAGTAAAAAGTGAGAAGCAATCAATCCGCCGATAAAAAAGCCAATTACGGCAATCAAAGATGGCAACTGAAGATTACTCATTCCGGTGATAGCGTGGCCTGAAGTGCAACCTCCGGCATATCGTGCGCCAAAACCAACCAACAATCCTCCGAATAACATAAACGCAAAAATCTTTGGAGTGAAAATATTTTCTGTCGAAGTAAATTTCTCAGGAAGCAGATTTCCGTTCACCGGCGTGTCGATTTTCATTTCTTGCAACTGCGAAATCGTCTGCGGATTAATCTGAACTCCAGAACCGTCGCTTAAATAATTCACGGCAATGAAACCGCCAATCATCGCTCCTAAAACTACTACTAAATTCCAACGCTGTGATTTCCAATCGAATCTAAAGAAATCTGAGAATTTTCCAGCTCCAGAAATTGTGCAAAGTGTTCTTAAATTTGATGACATTCCGAATGTTTTTCCGAAATAAATCAATGCCAACATTATTGCTCCAAGCAAAAATCCTGAAATATACCAAGGCCAAGTGCCGTAAAAACTATACATAATTATGAGTATTTGCGCAAAAATAAGAATTCGGTTTCAGCTGACGGTAATTTCCTTCATAAAATTAAGTTGTAATAAATATACAGTTTCCAATCAAGATAAATAATTAGCTGATTATGAATAATTTTTCAATCTTATTTCCTTTTGACTTGACGACTTTTAAACTTTTGACTTACTTCTGAAAATAAACCCTTATTTTTGGACGGAATTTATTACATACAATGAAAAAATTTGCGATTGAAATCAAGTGGGGAATCCGTTACACTTTTTGTTATTTGGCTTGGGCCATTTTTGAAAAAGTTTTGGGCATTTTCGGAGAAAATATGAGTTATTATATGTTGTCTTCGGTCTTATTTTATCTTTTTGCCAGCATTATTTATACCGTTGCCTTGAAAGAAAAAAAGACAAATTATTTCCAAAACAATATGGATTGGAAACAAGGAACTGCCACCGGACTTTATATGACGATTGTAATTGCGGTCTTGATGCCACTGACACAAGCGTGTTTGCATCAAGTAATTGCACCAGAATTTTTTGAAAATATGATTGCCGTTTCTAAAGATAAAGTTACTGCAGAAAACTACTTTAATTTGAAAAGTTACATAATGCAAACTGTGTTTTTTACGTTATCCGTTGGGATGGTGATTTCGGCAATTGTTTCGTATTTCATTCAGACTAAAAAGCAAAAATAAATAACCGCAGATTACTTCGTCCGTTCGCCATATGGTCTCGGGTCGCAGATTTTTTAAATCATTAGACGCTATTAAATTAAAATCTGCAAATCTGCGTTAGAAAAAATATACAAATGAAAATAAAATCTCTGTTACTTATTGTTTTTGCAGGAATCTTGATGGTTTCTTGCATCAGTGCGAAATCTACTTTAAAGAATGTGGACGAAAATGCGCCCGAACCAACTTTGACAAAAGAGGGCTGGTTTTTAATAACAGAATATGCCAAAGACAAAAAATACGGCTACGATAAAAATTATCCGATAAATGTCTTTTATAAAAATGTGAAGGATGAGGAAATCAACCAAAATCGATTTCTAGATGCGTTGACTGGTCCAAAAGGCGAAACAATTTCGTATAAAAAGTTGGAAAGCTGTTGTCCATTTCCTACTAAACGAGGGGAATCTGGCGCAGGATTTTTAGATATTTATGAGGTTACTTATCCGGGATTAAAAAAACCTATAAAATTATATTTTAATATTTATGAAAAGGGATATTTATTTGTCCCTAAGGGATTTGGATTGAAGAAATAAAATTTTTAAATATTTGAAGAGTTACATTTCTGTTGCGTTTTTTTATATAAAATGTAAGAAAAATTAATTATTTGGAATACATATTTTATTATATTCGTTGAATAATATTTGGCAAGGTTTCGAGTAAACATTTAGTTTATGGTGAAAGTTTGCTCTTCTTTGTTTAAAATTTAATTTAAAAGCAATTTTTAGAAAAACAAAAATGGAAGATAATACAGAAATTATAGATTGGTATCTAAAACATAAATCTTTATATCGCACACTTGCAAAAAAAGTAGAAAGTATAATCGTTGAACTACTTGAACTTGGAGGTAATGAATATCACGCTACAAGTAGCAGGGAAAAAGATGTGGAGAGTTTTTCAAAAAAAATTATTAGGAAAGAATATTCTAATCCAAAAATTGAAATGACGGATCTATCAGGAGTAAGAATTATCACATATGTTGAATCACAAATAGAACCGATAAGAAGAATTATTGAAGATAACTTCAATATAGATTGGGAAAAAAGTTCAGATAAAAGTGAAGATCTAGGAATTGATAAAGTTGGCTATAAGTCTGTTCATTATGTGGGCCAACTGAAAGAAAACAGATTAGAACTTCCTGAATATCAACGTTTAAGAGATTTGTTTTTCGAAATTCAGATTCGTACAATTTTACAACATGCCTGGGCAGAAATTGAGCATGATAGAAATTATAAATTTAGTGGTGTTTTGCCGAAGAAAATTCAAAGACGTTTTATGCTATTAGCGGGACTTCTCGAAAGCGCAGACTCTGAATTTAATTCTATATCTATTGCAATAGATGGAATAAGTGACAACGTAAATAAAGAAACCAAAAAAGGTAATCTAGATATTTTAATAAATTCAACAACATTGAAAGAATATCTTAGAATAAAGTTTTCTAAACTTGGTGATATATTAGAACATAATTTTATTTCAAACAAAAGAGAAATCTTAATTATCAATGAACTTGAAAAATTTGGATGGAAAAAATTGGAAGATATTGACAAAAATATCCCCGACAACTTCATCGAAAATATTAAAAAAAATGTGACAGGTACAAACTACAATGGAATTACTACATGGCTAATGATTATAAATAATCCTGATAAATTTTTTCATGAAGTTTGGGATAAAGACCATTGGTCCGTATTAAGTTTACAAACCAAAGAATTTTTAGAAAAAATTTATTCAATTCAATTAAATAAATATTTTCCTGGAACCTAACATCCAAGAAGAGTTTGCTTGAATTTGGGCTAAAGCCAACATATTGATCGCGTCAATTAAGTTTATATGCTAATTATTCCGAAACATTTGTTAGGCAATGTGCCCCAGCTGGCGCGAGCGTCTCGCTCGTGTCAAAAAAACAAAATATTTTTTGAATTATCACGAGTAAGAAAGTTTAAAAAAAAGCCTTTAGTTTCTCAAATAGCCCCGATTGGCAGCAGTAGCCTTTTCTTCCGTTTTCGGAGAAAAGCAACTGCAAAAAGCGGGAAAATGGTTCGCTGATAAATCACTGTCCGTTCGCTTCTTAAACTTTTCACAGAAAATATCTTTAGATTGAATTTATTCGTAAATTTGCAGCTTCAAAACAACACTTATGAATTTACAAGATATTCCACAAATTAAACATTTAGACAGTAAGAACTTTTTTCTTTTGGCAGGTCCGTGTGCGATTGAAGGTGAAGAAATGGCTTTGAGAATTGCTGAAAGATTGGTTGAAGTTACTGACAAATTACATATTCCTTACGTTTTTAAAGGCTCTTTCAAGAAAGCAAATCGTTCAAGAATCGACAGCTTTTCTGGAATTGGTGATGAAAAAGCATTAAAAATCTTGAGAAAAGTATCAGAAACTTTTGGAGTTCCAACGGTTACTGACATTCACACAAACGAAGATGCGGCGATGGCGGCAGAATATGTTGACGTGCTTCAGATTCCTGCGTTTTTGGTTCGCCAAACTGACTTGGTTGTTGCTGCTGCAAATACCGGAAAAGTCGTGAACTTGAAAAAAGGACAATTTATGAGTCCGGAAAGTATGAAACATGCGGTTCAAAAAGTTTTGGATTGCAATAATGAAAAAGTAATGGTAACCGATCGCGGAACGATGTTTGGCTACCAAGATATGATTGTGGATTTCAGAGGAATTCCAACAATGCAACAATATGCTTCGACAGTTCTTGACGTGACGCATTCATTGCAACAGCCAAATCAAACTGCTGGCGTGACTGGCGGAAGACCTGATATGATTGAGACTGTAGCCAAAGCTGGAATTGCTGTGGGTGTTGACGGAATCTTCATCGAAACACATTTTGATCCGGCAAATGCAAAAAGTGACGGCGCTAACATGCTTGACCTCAAATATTTTGAAGGTTTAATGACGAAGCTTGTTGCCATCAGACAAACCGTAAATAATTTCTAATACAAATAAATACCCCTCGCTTTGAAACACCCATTTTTAATGGCTGTACTAACTTTTTGTGCTTTTTCACAGTACACCTTTGCCCAAGAAACGGCAACGACTCCTGAAAAATACACTGCCCACAATAAAGGAAAATTCTTTGTTACTTGGGGCGGAAATAGGGCAAATTATACCAAATCTGATATTCATTTTAAAGGCGACGATTACAACATCACGATACACGACGTGAAAGCTGAAGACAAGCCAAAAGGATACCATATTGACTATTTGAATCCGGCGAGAATGACGATTCCGCAGACGAATTTGAAATTTGGCTATTTTATTACTGATCATTATAATATTACAATTGGCGTGGATCACATGAAATATGTGATGAATCAAAACCAAATTGCCAATGTTTCTGGAAATATAAATCTTCCTGCGAGTGAGGAAAGTTCTATTTACAACGGAACTTACAACAATACTCCTACTGAAATGACAAAGGATTTCCTGCAATTTGAACACACTGACGGTTTAAATTATATTCACACTCAGATTAACCGCGTGGACGACATTTCAAAATGGTTCAGCCTTCCAAACACTGATAAATTTCAGATCAATTTAACCGAAGGAATTGGTGGCGGATTGCTTTATCCAAAGACAAATACAACGCTTTTAGGCAAAGACAGACACGACGAATTTCACGTTTCTGGTTATGGAATTTCTGCGCAGGCCGGAATCAACTTTACCTTTTTCAAGCACTTTTTTATACAAGGTGAATTGAAAGGTGGTTATATCGATATGCAAGATATTAAAACCACGAAAAGTGATGCCGACAGCGCTTCACAGCATTTTGCTTTCTTAGAAAGAATTATTTCTGTAGGCGGAATTTTCAGACTTTAAGAAGTTTAAATCCAAATAATAAAAAATCCTTCGAAATTTTCGAGGGATTTTTTTTGCCATTACATTTTAATTCATTTACTTTGCTATTCAAAGTACTTTTTTATGGAAGCGAATAAATATCTTAATGACATTTCAGAAATCAAGAATATGATGAACCGTTCTTCGCGTTTTATTTCGCTGAGCGGTATTTCTGGAATCTTGGCCGGAATCTACTCTTTAATTGGTGCTTGGTTGGCTTACAACACAATTTATTCTGATACGCTTTTAATGGGAAGCTACCGAAATTTAGTTGTCACGCAAGAATCTATATACAAGCTTTTGGCTATCGCAACAAGCGTAGTTTTTTTGTCATTGATTACCGGAATTTTCTTCAGCTATAGAAAAGCACAAAAACAAAACGAGAAATTTTGGGATTCGTCTTCAAAGAGATTGATCATTAATTTTATGATTCCGATGGTAACAGGAGGAATTTTCATTTTGTTTTTAATCGAGAAGGAAATCCTGGGATTGGTTGCCCCTCTTACACTTTTGTTTTATGGGTTGGCTTGCGTAAACGCCAGCAAGTACACACTTGGAGGCGTTCGCTATCTCGGAATTACAATGATTGTGTTAGGATTGATTTCCACAAAATTCATTGGATACGGACTATTATTCTGGGCTTTAGGTTTTGGATTCTGCCATATTTTTTACGGCGCCGTGATGTATTTTAAGTATGAGAAAGAATGATTTCTAGATTATAGAATTAAATTTGCATCACTTAAAAACAACAAATGAAAAACATCATCCAAAATATAAATAAAGCCTTTGACCACAGAATCAGACTGGGAATAATGTCTGTGCTGATGGTCAATGAATCAGCCGATTTTAATATGCTGAAAGAACTTTTGGGTGTCACCGATGGAAACTTGGCAAGCCACACGAAAGCCTTAGAATCAGAAAATTATATTTCCATCGAAAAGCAATTCATTGGCAAAAAGCCGAACACCAAATACATTGCCACAAAGGACGGAAAAAAAGCCTTTAAGGAACACATCGAAGCTCTTGAAAAATTGATTCAGAAAAGCTAGCGCCTTTTTTTTATCTATTAACTTTGAAAAACAAAGTACTTTTAAATATAAAATTATGAAAGATTTATTCATCGAAAAATTGTACGAAATCAGCAAAAAGCCGTACCAAAAATTCTTCAAGAAAAACCAACCTTGGAATATTTCTCAGCAAGAATTTCTTCAATATCCGCAGGAAACACTTGGCTTTCATCTTGGCTGTTTTCTCCTAAAGCATAATTTCGATATTCAGCCAAAACTTGAAGATCACGACGTCATTCACGTGCTAACAAACACCGGGATTTCTGTCCCAGAAGAAATTGGGATGCAATATTATTTATACGGAAACGGCAAGCGAAGCCTTTATTTATATATGGTTATGCTCACCGGAACACTTTTTTATCCTTCAAAAATAAAGTATTTCAAGAACCAATATTTGCGCGGTCAAGACGCGTTGCAGTTTCATTATCTCGACTATTCAAAAATGCTTTTGGTTCCGGTTAAAACAATTCAAGACGCTTTTAAAATTAATTAACTTTCTAAATATCAATCAAATGGAAAATCAAAATTCTTTCTTTCAGTCTGCTACCGCCAAGGTAATTATGGTGGGACTTCTCACGCTGGTTTTATTAATTCCGCTATCTTTTGTACAGCGATTAATTTCAGAACGCGCCGAGCGAAAACAAGAAGTTATCAAAGAAATAACTTCCAAATGGGGCGAAAGCGTGTTGCTTTATGGCCCAATTATCAAAGTGCCTTATCTTGTCCGCACGCCCATTTCAAAATCATCTGAATTTACTACAGAAACGCACTACGCCTACTTTTTTCCAGATGAATTAGACAGCAAAATCAATGTCAACACCACAGAAAAACAACGCAATAATTATGACGCCGTAGTATTTTCTTCCGAAATGAAATTTAAAGGTAATTTCTCGATGCCTTCCTTTTCAACCCAAAACATTTTGCCCGAAAATATTCTTTGGAATAAATCGTCTATCATCATCAATACCAGTAATTTAAAAAGTATAAAAGATGGAATGAAGATTAACCTGGCCGGCAAAACTTTAGATTTTAACACGTCTGAAAATAACGCCAGTTCGCTTTCGCAGTTAGAAACCCAGCCCATCAATTTAAGCGATTATTTCAGCGGAGAAAAAGCTTCCTTCAACTTTAATGTTTCTTACAACGGAAGCCAACAATTGATGCTGATTCCCATCGCCAAAACAAATGCAGCCAACATAAAATCCAACTGGAAATCACCAAAATTCTCCGGATTTTTTCTCCCAAATGGCGACGAAAAGAAAACAAACGCCTCTGGTTTTGAAGCCAACTGGAAAATCCTGGAATTCAATCGTCCGTTTGCGCAGAGTTATTTCGGAGTGCTTCCAAACCTTGAAAAATACGCTTTCGGCGTTGATTTCATCATTCCGGTTGACGAATATCAAAAAAACGAACGCGCTTCAAAATATGGTTTCTTGGTCATCGGCCTCACATTTCTCATCTTTTTCGTCATCCAATCCATCAGCAAAATCAGCATCCACATCTTCAATTACACAATGATTGGACTCGCGCTCATCATGTTTTACACGCTTTTAATCGCAATCACAGAACATTCCACGTTTTTAACCGCCTATTTAATCGCCGGAACTTCCGTGGTCGTCATGATCACGCTCTACTCCATTTCACTCTTAAAACACAGAAAATTCCCACTGCTCATCGCCTTTTCGCTCACCGCACTTTACACTTTCATCTTCGTCATCATCCAACTAGAAAACTACGCGCTTTTGGTGGGAAGCATCGGATTGTTCCTTATTTTAGGCTTAATCATGTACTTCTCCCGAAAAATAGATTGGAACAATTTAAAAAACTAGCTTTAAATTTGAAGCGAAAGGTCAGTCCTTTATCAGCCATCCATTTTCCTGCTGGTCGGCACTATCTTTCATTTTTATAAAGAAAAAAATGAAAGGATAGTCGCCACCATCAGGGCTATCAGACTAACTTTTTTGACTACTTTTAAACTTCAGAACAAATGCGCATAAAAAAAACCTGATATAAGACTATCAGGTTTTTGTGTTTTATTTCAGTAACCTTTTTGTTCGATTATTAAAGATGCTTATAAAATTTACAAGTTTTCCAGCGCCCGAACACGTAAAACAAAAATTTAATACCGTAACATCAACATTGTTAAGCAATTCTTTAGAGACCTTCTCGCCTCCACAACCATCATATCCGCCAGTTGCTTTAATCAAGATCGGATTGCCCTCCAGATAAAAGGCCAATGCCATTTGGTCGATTTGCAAATCTAGCCACTTAATTTCTTCCTCACCCAAATTTAGCTCACGTTGAAATTCATAAACCATTTTCAGCTGTGAAATTGAATTCATTTTAAAGCCTAAAAAATCACCCTTTGGTTTAGAAACTTCGTCAATAGAAAAATTCTTCGGAGTGTAATTTAACAGATTGTTAAAAATAGTATATCTATCGTCCGCAACGTCCTGAGATTTGACCGTAATTGTTACTAGTGAAAACAAAAATACTAATAGATAGTTTCTCAAAATTTGCAGGCTTTTTAATTCAACAATTCTCTAACCGTAATATAATTATCCTCTTCCATTTTCCAAGAATCACCTTTTACTTTAATCGTTTCGCCAATTTTCACGGCACGATATTGTTTTGGATCTTTTAAATTTGGAATGCTGATTGTAGCAAAATAAATTCCGTCTTCTGTGGTCAAGATTGCTGTGTAGCCGTCTTTTCCTTGGTTGATTTCCTTCACTTCTCCTTCCACCGAAATGATGCTCTCTTTTTCCTCTTCTTTGCTTTCTTCAGTTGCTTCAGGCGTTCTCACTTTCACAACTTCAGTTCCGTCTTCGGTAACTGTTGCTTTTTTATTTGAATTGCAACTTGCCATTGCGGTGATTGCAACGACCAAAATCAAGCTTCTATATACTTTTTTCATATTATTTTGTCTGATTATTATTTTCTATAAAGTTAGAAATTCATTTCTACAAGCCAAAGAAAAACCGCAGATTCGCAGATTAAATAATTGTAATCAGCAAATCTGCGGTTTCTTTATTTTTCAGAAATTTATTCTCCATCCACAAACGCTTGCAGGTATTTGAATCTTTCGGTCAATTTTCCGTTTTCTGTGATTTTTGCGCGTTGCAAGATTCCGTCTTTATCTCCGTTAAAAAATGATGGAATTACGTGTTCCATAAACATTTCGCCAAATCCTTCGCTGGCATCTTTTGGCAATTCGCACGGCAAATTATCCACAGACATCACCACGATCGCACCCGGATGAAAAACGTCAACTTCTTTGTGTTCGCTTGGCAAATACCCAAAAAGTGGTTCTGCGATCGTCGAAGCCTTTATAGTGGACGCAATTGGTCCGTCAACATCGCAAGAAATGTCGGCCACCACTTTTATGTTATTGTCTTTTGATTTTAACATTTCTTGAGTCAAAATTACCGGTGCGCCGTTTCCATAAAAATGTCCGGCCATATAGATATCGGCCACTTTTGTAAATCTTTCAAAATCAGAAGTATATTGTTCAGGATTTTGGTAGAAATCTTCCTTGGTGCTCTCGCTTCCGTCGATTCTTTTGTTGTAATCCAAGACGTCGATTTGAACATAAACTGGTCCGTCGTATTTTTTAGACAGAAAATTTTCAACCGAAACTTCCTTGATTTTCATCGCGTCTAAAATTTCTTTTGCTCCCATTCCTACTTTTCCGTTTCCGGTCAAGACAATTTTTATTGGTGGCAAAACTGGTCTTTTTAATTTTGAAATCAGTTCCTCTCGGTTAGAAAGTGTTTCCGCTTTTGGAAGCGTAAACAATTCAAATTTGATCCCAAAAGCTCTGATTCCGTTGTAAGCGCCAACGATTCCGGCATATCTTCCAAAACCAATCAAACGTCTGTTGTCTTTGTCAACAATGGTTTCGTGATCGTATAAATCGATATTTTTTTCAAGAATTGCCTTTAAAAGTTTCCTGTTGTGCAACTGCTTTTTGATGGTATGTGAGAAGAAAAAATATTTTTTATTGGGAATCAAAGCTTCCACCGGAACTTCTTTTACTCCAAATAAAACATCGCAATCTGAAACATCATCGGTAACTTCGAGTCCGTTTTGCTTGTATTCTTCGTCCGTAAAAACCCTAATCTCAGAAGATTCTACTTTTATCTGCGCTTCCGGATGTTTTTTAATGAGTCTTGATGCTTCGTCTGGCGTGAAAACTACGCGTCTGTCTGGTGGATTTTTTCTTTCTTTAATAATTCCGAATTTCATAATCTTTTTAAGAAATTAGTTTGTGGTAGTTTAATAGTAGTTAGTTTGCATTACGATTATTGCATTAATTTAACAAAATTAAATTTTAAAGCATTTTGTTATCACTACAACGTTGTAATTTGTTCCAAATATAACTTTTACTTGAAAGTCGTGCAAGCCTTTTCTTAAATTATTTATAAAACAAAAGACCTGATTTATCATTTTGAAGACCAGTATCTTATCAAAAAATAGTAATGATTCCTCACAATAAGTTCGTTTTTATTATGTTAAAGTACCATACAAAACTTATCTGTTTTTTTATATTTGCTTTATAACTACCACTATCAATGACTTTCCACAAATATATATACATTCCGCTTTTGGCAACCACCTTGTTTTTAAGCTCGTGCCAGGAAAAGGAAAAACATCTTGCCTCTAACGATACTGAAAATGCCGATTCTGACGCTCTTTCTGCGTATAAAATCAAAGCAAAAAAATTAAATCCAGATTATATTCTGGCCAAACAAAAAAGCTTGGACCTTTTTTTCGAGAAAAACTGGCCCAATAATTCGATGAACGGAGGCTTTTTAGTCGCAAAAAACGGACAGATTATCTATGAAAAATATGAGGGGAATTCTAATTTTTCAAAAGATGAAAAGATCGATCAAAACACGCCGATTCACATTGCGTCTGTTTCAAAAGTGCTTACGGCAACGGCAGTGCTTCGTTTGATTGACAGAGAAAAATTGACTTTAGAAGATAAAGTGAGTTCGATTCTGCCTGCTTTTCCTTACGAAGAAATTACGATCAAAATGCTTTTGAATCACAGAAGTGGCCTTCCGAATTATGCTTATTTTGCTGATGATACGAAGATTTGGCCTCGAGCGAAAATGTTGCACAATCAAGATATTTTGGATCTTTTGGCAAAGCATAAATTTGGGCTGTATTTTAAACCCGATAGAAAATTTGGGTATTGCAATACCAACTATGCCATTTTGGCTTTAGTGATCGAAAAAGTGACCGGAAAGAGCTACCGCACGGCGATGCAGGAAATGATTTTTGAACCGCTTGGCATGAAAAACACCTTTATTTTTGACTATGAAAAAGATAAAGAAACAGCGAGCCAATCTTATAAGGGAAATAAAATCTTGTATGAAAATAACCATCTCGACGATGTTTATGGCGACAAAAATATCTACTCGACGCCAAGAGATTTGCTGAAATTTGACATGGCGACGTATTCTGATAAATTCTTAAATTCTGTTTTGGTCAGCGAGGCTTTTAAAGGTTACAGCTATGAACACAAGGGCACAAAAAACTATGGCCTTGGGATCAGAATGCTGGAATGGGAAACGGGTGAAAAATTGTTTTATCACAACGGTTGGTGGCATGGAAATACCTCTTCTTACGTGAAATTAAAAACGGATACTGTTGCTATTTTCGCATTGTCGAATAAGTATACTTTGAAAACTTATAAAGTCTGGAAACTGGCGCCTTTGTTTGGGAAATATCCAATAAAATTAGACAAAGACGATGTGGCCAATTAAGGACTTGCAATTGCGAATAATTTGATTACTTTTGTGGCATACAATTTGCGTTATAAGCAAAAAGTTCTTTTAAATAATGGGGTCGACTGGTTTTGACAGCAAGTCGAATTGAAAAGTAAGCACGTCGAGAACTGGGACAATTCTCGTAACTAAATGGTCCTAACACTTTTACACGGCGAAAATAACTACGCTCTAGCTGCATAATCTGAATTATAGTAAGATTAGCCTTGTTCCTACCAGGTAGGAAAGCAAGATTCTCCTTGAAAGCCTTGGTTTGTGGCGTTCTTTAAAGGGGAACCGTAAAAATAAACCTAGAAATAGTTAAGCTTTGGGACTGTTTTGACACTAAAGAAGATAAGCGTCAAGTGGCTGTTTCTGGCCAAGCTTGATGACGAAAATTTAATCAGGAAATAAACGCGTAGAAATCTTTTTAGTTGCTTGTTTGGACGGGAGTTCGACTCTCCCCGACTCCACAGAAAAAGGGAAAAATCATTTAATTGATTTTTTCCTTTTTTTTTTAAAACTATTCTTTTAAACCTCAGCCTATTTTATCAAATGGATCTGATTTCAAGAAAAAAAGTCCGGACTTGCCGGACTTTAATTTAACTACTTCTTTTTTTTACTTCCTGCTGTAAGTATCCTCAGCAATAATGTTACAATGAAGCTTGCCAACGCTCCTACCATACCCAGTAATACCGTCCTTAAAATATCCTCTGAGGTTAAGTTTGGAAGTGCGCTCAGCACTGTTCCAGCGATTGTTCCTGAGCGCAATGCACTATAACTTTCCATCAGCTTTTACTATTTTTCTTCTCGGTGATGCTTTCTTGGTGCCGTTAGTTTCTGCTTCTATGGTAACTTGGCTAACTGCAGCGATCACACTACCAGCGACCGCCAAATACCCAGCAACGGATAACACCAAAGTTGGCAGTACTATTGGCGTACCCAATAACGCACTGCTAACGGCAAACAATATCAGACCGAATGTTCGCAACGACTTAAAAAATTTCGGGGTTGGCTTTGTAGCCCTATCAATTATGTTCATATTCTCAATTTTAAAAATTATACAATATCAATTATTTGACTAGATACCGCTGACGCTTACGATGCTCAATGCATTGTAGGCTCCATTTTTCAGTGGGTACATCTCTGTGTTGACAAGCTGGTAGAACTCAATGCCGATAACGGCAAATAGTACTTTGGTGCTTGCCGCCGTAACATTGTTTTCCAAAACAATCTGTTGAGTAATCGGGCCATCCAAAGGAAGAATGTCTGATTCTGCCATCTGCGTCACTGATGTCTGCGCCTCAAAATCTACTTCAGTTCCGGCGGTACGCAATTTAAAATGCGTGCTTCCTCCTGGCGCGTTTATCATATCTCTCGCCACGAACGGTTCGAAATTCACACTGACCAGACCTGTCACACGGTCTATATTTGCAACATAAGGAGCAAATAACGTTGTAGAGAGTACACCGCCTGCGTTAAACTCAAAACCCGTTAGCAATTCTGCCTCCCCATCAATGACATTTCGCAGCACCCTGATACTTACCAGATCTGCCTGAATTACTTTTATCATCGCTTTTGTCAACCTGCTGACCATCCTGCTGTCTGAAGCATTCAACAGCAACGTTCTGATCGCATTTCGAAGCACCTTGCCGGCTTTTCCAGCTCTGCCGAATTCCATTCCGTTTTCTCTGGTTCGCTGATATGCTGGATCGTTTGCGATTCTACTAGGATCTACTCCCCCTTTTTCTCGAGCGATATAACCGTCTTTTGATTTATAAAAAGTAATATCCCCGATAGTACCTTTTAACTTGATAATTCCTTTTTGCCTTGCCATGTGTTTTAAACTTTAGATTTGTTAAAAAATGTTTCCATCACTTTCGTTGCAACTATCTGTGGATGTGGCACAAAGATTCAATAGTTACCACGACATTTGCAACAGGCATGGGAGCAGACGACCGCTTAAGTTCTTTTTCTTCCTTTTTTGTGCACTTATTTTGACCTATTTCACTTAAATTTCTTCTGCCTTTTTTAACCGACTTCTGAACACCTTCTGAACTGCATGATCGAAAAAGTACCAAGTTTGCATTTTAAAAATCAAAGTACCCCATGAAAAAAAGACATTCCCGATTGTGTCTTTATCCTAAAGACATCCAGCTCGTTACCGGACTTTCCTATAAGCAATCTCGCCTTTATCTTCAAAAGTTAAAGTTTCATTACCGGAAGGAAAAACAACAGTATGTTTCTATTGCAGAGTTCTGCTCTTACGCCGGACTTTCGCTAGAAGAAGTGCTTGATTGCATCGGCGAGTAGCCAGCCTCAATTGTTTTTACATCACTACTTACTGTTTTAAAAAAAATGAAAAAATTTGCTATGTCTTTCAAATTTTTATGGCTAAAATCTTTCTGCCTATTTCGTGCATCATCCATGCATCATCTATGCATCATCTGCGCTTCAACCCTACTTCATCTCGAAGGCTACTCAATTTCTTATTTTAGGCTTCTTTTTTTTAGGTTTTTCCTTGCATTCAAGACCGTGCTTCATTAACATTTTTATTTTCCAAAATTTGAGACTATAAATTCCAGAATTACGCCCACCACCCTATTCTGCGGTTTGGTAAATTTTCTAGGTTTGCCTTGCGTGACAAACTAACTAATGGTATCTCAAATGATCACTCGGCCATGGCAATAGAAAAAAATCCCACGTCGTACCACTCTATCGGACAAATGTTTTATGAACTATCTGTTGGCAACACCTCCTACCGACTATTATCGCAAGGAAATGACCCTGCATTTGAAACATTAGCTGGTGAGTTAAATAGTCTTGCATTGAGATTGGAAAAACTTTTTAGAACAGATCTTGTGCGTGTTTCCCACACTCCATATCAACACCTTTCCCAAATTATTTTACTACTTGACAAAGAGTTTAATATTGTTACTATGAACAAAGACGCTCTTGAAATTCTCCGCTATTCGAAAGAAGCTCTTTCTGGTGCTAATTTTAAAAAAGTGCTTGCGGAACAAGATCATCCGTTTTGGCTACATCTAGAAAAAAAGCTGATGGCAATAGATTCGTATTATACCACAGCTAACCTTCTTTTACTTACGCAAGACGTAAAAATATATCCAGTTTTCTGTACGCTCTCAAAACTCGCCTCGGACGAGCTTACAATTATCACGACGCTTAAAAACAATTTTGAGCGTTTTCATATTTCTGAATTACAAATAGACTCAGTGAATCCAAACCATAATGAGCTGGAGCTACTTCAAAAATTACACACTTATATCATTGAAAATTTAGAGCATCCACTGCCCCCGCTTCGCGAACTGGCCAACTTATTTGGAAGCGAAGAACATCGCCTAAAAACTGGTTTCAGAAATCATTACCAAAAGAGCATTTATAATTTTTATCATGAGGCAAGACTACAAAAAGCGCATTCAATGATTCAAAATACAAACCTGCCTTTGAAAGAAATACCCTATTTGACCGGGTTTCAGTCTTACCTGAATTTTTACAAAGCTTTTAAGAAATTGTTTGGCTATACGCCAAGTAGCTTGTCCCGACCGGATGCTACTCCGGAAGAACTTTCAGCAGACTCTTTTTAGACTATCGAATTTCTAGAATTGCATAGTTTATTGATTTATTATTTTCCAATTTTACTCTATCCAATACTTGCGACCATGAATGCAACAATTAAAAATAGCGCTATACAACTGATTGCTTACCTTTATGCTTTTCTCTTTATTTATGCCGCCTTTAGCAAACTTTTAGACTATGACAATTTCATTGTTCAACTTGGGCAATCTCCTATCGTAAGCTCGTTTGCTCTTGTCTTATCTATCTTAGTACCATTCGCGGAACTTTTACTATCATTAGGACTTTTTATAAAACGTTTTCGGCTTTTTGCACTTTATTCTTCGATGACGTTAATGGTCTTGTTTACCGCTTATATATTTATCATCTTAAATTACAGCACTTATGTTCCGTGTGCCTGCGGTGGTGTACTGGAGAAAATGAATTGGCAACAGCACTTCGTTTTTAACCTGCTTTTTGTATTTATGGGAGCAGTTGCTATCACTATAAACTCTTTGAAATGGCACACATTTGCGGTTGTTTTTGGCTGTATGGTTTCCGGCTCGTTATCGATGTACCTACTTTATACAATATCTGAAACGGCGATGAAATACCAAAATTCGTTTGTCAGACGATTTCCGCCTCATTTGGTTGACCCGCTAAATACTGCTGAACTAAAATTTAATTCTTATTATTTTGCCGGCGCAACAGATGGCATTCTATATCTGGGGAACACGACCGCACCGCTTCTCGTTACCTTACTAGACAGCACGCTTCAATTTATTGGGACGAAAACCATTGCCGTTTCTCCTGAAAATCCAAAAATGTTCCGACCTCAAATTAAAATCGCGGGTTCTCATTTTTATCTTTACGAAGGATCTGCTCCTTACCTCTATCGAGGAAACACGAATGACTGGAAAGCCTCGTTAAAGTTGAATGATGGCTATTTTTTTTCACAGCTACAACCATTAGATTCTAGTAAAGTAGTATTGCGTTACAATGACCCAGAAACCGCCGCAAATATTATTGGCATGGTTGACCTTTCAGACTTCCAAAATAACGTCTTGCGACCTGATCTTCTTGAAAAGCAATTGGATGGCACCTTTGACACTGACGGTATGATTTTAACCGACCTCCAGAACAAGAGCGCACAGTATGTCTATTATTACCGTAATGCCTATGTAAGCACTACCGAATATTTACAGATCAAGAGCATTGGAAAAACCATCGATACGATAAGCCATCCCGATCTCAAGGTCGTCAGCCTGAAAAATTCTGGTACTAAGACGTTCGCCAAAATGCCACTTCTTGTCAATCGAATTGCTTCCTCAGATGCCGGCTGGCTTTTTGTCAATTCTCAACTAATGGGTTACTATGAACCCGAGGCTATGTGGCAAACGTCAAGTATTATTGACATTTATAACATAGAAACCAACGCTTACCTGTCAAGTTTTTATCTTGATCGCTTTGATGGACAGCAACCAAAAAGTTTTATGGTAATCGGCACTAATGTTTATGTTTTGGGTGGTACCCAAATTACACGTTATCTATTTCGAAAAACACTTGCTCAAGGAAGCGAGTAAAAATATACATGGCCAGTATCAGGGGATGATCGAAAACCTGTGATAGAGTAGATCCCAATTTAAATCACTTTTATTATGAACAACAATTTTTTAAAAACAGCAAGCCTTCCTTTCGCGGTAGCGATTTTAGGCATCGCAGGAGCGTTTACTACGACTTCCATGAGCAGTTCAAAAGTTTTAGCAAACCAACAAGGGCACCAATTTATTTCTGCTTCAGTACCTTGTAAAGAGGTTAAAATGTGCCAGACTGAAAATAATGGCATCCTATGTAGAGTTAACGACGCGGATCTTTCGAGTCCCGTACTAAAAGGTAAGATCACGCCATCTGCTGCATCTTGTCCTGTTACACTTTATAGAATCCAGTAACACAGAAAAAGCCGTTTCGAGTGAAACGGCTTTTTTACTTGTCCTTTTTAAAATTTAATAGGTTCACCCCATTTTGGCTTTTCTTCTCCTTTGAGAAAGTGATTGAACCATTCCATTGTCTTCTGTGTTAAATCTTTCTGATTGTGCTTTTCGCTCATGGCGTGCAATTCTTTTTCATACACTACTAAAGTGCATTGCTTTTTAAGATTACGCAGGGCAACAAATAATTCCAATGACTGCGAGGGATTTACCTGCCCATCGTTCTCTCCTACCCACATCAGCAGTGGCGTCTGTATGTTCGTCGCAAAACGAAGTGGTGAATTCTGCATGTAGCTATCCCAGTTTTCATAAGGCGACACCCCCATCCGAGGCTGGTCAGTTGTATAGCGCCAAGAATCAAAGAGCATATCGTTACCGTTCACTGAAAAATAGCCGCTTATAAAATCTGACATGCCCGAGCCTGCCACCGCTGCCGAAAAAATAGTGGTCTTTGTAATTATAAAATTGGTTTCGAACCCTCCAAACGAAGCTCCCATCAATCCTATCTTTTCCGTATTTATCGACGCTATGGTGATTGCTTTTTCTACCGCTGCAGTTACACAATCTACTGCCGAGACACCTGCTTTTCCTTTTTTATAGTGTATATCTGGACATAGCACAAAATAACCGCTTGCTGTCATCAATGATGGGTTAAAGCCAATCGGGCTGTACAATGACGGATTAATATAATCCATCAGTCGGTGCGACTGCTTTTCATACACATATACAATCATAGGGTATTTTTTGTACTGATCATAGTCGTTCGGATAGTACACTATTCCCTGCATTTGCTTTCCTTCGGCGTCATGATACTGCAATCGTTCAGCTTTTCCCCACTTATAGTTATTTTGCTGCTGGTTGCTTGTCATGACTGTGTTATCCTGTCGATGCTTAACGTCCCTAACTATCAACCGTGGGGCGTTCTCGTAGTCTTCTTCGACAAATCTAAAATACTTTCTGTCTTTTGAGAATGCAAGCCGTGTATTTTTCTTATTTGATAATATCAATGTGTCTATTTTTTGATCACGCATTTCGAAAAATCCCGTCTTAGTATTGTCAATTGCGCGGCCATATAAGATTACAGGATTTTCAATTGCTACCACTGCTGCCTTTTGGAAATGAAATTCAGTTTCATTATCAACTTTATAAAAGCGATATTCCATGCCACTTTCCCTGCCTTTTGTAAGCCTTTTTTTCTTTGCTGTTGCAGGGATATATTTCCAAATGTCGTTTTGATCATAATACAACATCGATTTGTCTCCCGGTGCCCAAAAAGTAGGGCCTGCGGGTGGGTGCCATCCTGTGCTGTCGTAATCTTTACGTTTAAAATTAGCCTGACTGTCCTTACTTATGCAGATGTGCCTGCCCGATCGAATCTCGTATTGCCACCAATTACCTTCCAAAAAATAGGCAATGTATTTTCCCGCTGGCGAAATTTCCAAACCTTGTTCACTACCTGTGAAATCTTTTAAGATCAACTTACGTTGACCACTCTCAATGTCTACTATGTAAATATTTCGGTTCGGTTCGTGTTCCATTGTGGGGTTGTTCTCAAAATAATCGTAAGTGAGTGCATAGTTTTCACTCCCCGTCAAAATAACCACTTCCGTATTTTTATCACTGATTACCTTTATTTCTCTTTTGGCGGGCATCCAAACTGAAAAAAGAAATTCTCCTTCGTCTAACTTCATTTTCGTTCTTGGAAACGACTCGCTATCGAAACTGTTCCAAATTTGCACACCCGACTGGCCTCTAAATACTTTTTTATTCTTGTGCCTCAAGCTTACGAACACCCGTTTTCCATCCGCTGCTATTCTTAAATCCTTTCCAAAAACTGGCGCCAATTCCATTCCGTCCGTCATTTCAGCGACGCTTTCATTACTAATACTAAGCCCTTTTTTTAAAATTGCATCGTAGTAAAAAATCTTCTCCGGAATCCGAAATGCCGCGCTATCTTGTTTTATTGAGGCGAATGCTACTGAGTTGCCCTCTGGACTTATGGAAAATGCGTCAAATGCATTTTCGCCAACGGCGATCGGCTTACCAACTGTCATATCTTGCCCCAAGGCAGTGTAAAAAACTTCATACCTCCCATCAACTTCCTTACAATAAGCGAGGAAATCAGCATTTTCAGAAAGCGCATAATCGGTAATCCTATCGTCACTCCATACATTCACGCCATTTTTTTTCAAAACGGCTATTGTCTTAATGTTCCCAATTTCCTGTTCCACGAACAGTAAAGAGCCTTCATTTATCGGCTGAAAATCTGACACACTTGGCACTTGTTTAGAGCGACCTTCTTGCAGTGAAGTGATGCTGAGGGATTTATCCGGCAAAATACAGGCGAAGGTTTTTTCGTCTACGAACCTTCCCTGTCTTGCTCTTGGGAAGCAGTATTTTATTTCATTTTCGGTGCTTTTTACGAACAATGTATCTGTGCTATATTCATACTCCAAACGGTATGCCACCCAATTGCCTCTCGTTGCTATTCCAGTGGGTTGCATTGTATGCCATTTGTCAAAGTCATCGACTGAAAGTATTTTCTTCGTTTGCGCCTGAGCCAGCGTGGCAATTGCCATCATCAGCCACAATACCGCTTTTCTACAGTTTGTCTTTCCCTGCTTTTTCATGCTCTGTTTGTTTTAATAACCTTCATTTTGAGGTTGCAGGTTTTGATTTAACATCAGTTCTGATTCTGGCAACGGAAAGAGCGCGTTGAAAACATTCCAACCCGGCTTTATGGCATTCAAGACTTGATTTAACTTTTCTGTTCTTTTTAAATCGAAAAAACGGTGGCCGAATTCTGTAAATAATTCCACTCGACGCTCTCTTAACACCGCTTCCAAGATTTCGTCTTGTGTCTGTGCTGCGGTATCGCCTAATCCTGCCTTTTGTCTTATGACGTTGAGGTCGTCGATGGCATTGCTCAATTCACCCTGCCTTGCCCTTGCTTCGCTGCGAATCAAATAAAGCTCTGCCACTCGCAATACTTTTGAAAACTCTGTTTGTGTCATCTCGCCTTCGCCAGCCTTGTATTTAGAAGCTTTGTAATGTACCATCGTGCCGTCTGTGATTTCCTCTATCCACAAATTCCTCCTCTGATCGCCGGGCTCAAAAGCATTTATGATGCCCAAATTCAAGGCATTGTCAACTGGCGGATTGGTTATAAAATTAAATGTGAGCGCCTCTAATGTATTTCCCGGACTGTATCCAGCCGAAAACTGAAAAACCGTACCCGTCGATCCTATCAGAAATGTTTCTGAAAGGCTGTCATCTAAACCGTATGTGCTTTCTTCCAGCAACACCGCGGAAGCTTGATCGGCAGCTTCTGCCCAACTTTCTTGATATAGGCAAATTCTTGCGAGCAATGCATGTGCAGCAAAACGATTTGCGCGGGTGCGGTTTGTCACCACATACTCGGCGGGCAACAGTGCCACCGCCTCGAGCAAATCCTGCTTTGCATTTTGATAAATCTCAGAAACACTTTTTTTGTATGCCGTGCGGTTTATGTTATAATCTGTTGTTGTGATATAAGGCACATTGCCGTATGTGTTTGCTAGGTAGAAATGAAGGATTGCGCGAATGAAAAGCGCCTCTCCTTTAATTTGATTTCGTTCAGCGGTTAACAAGCTTTCTGAATGCTCCACGCCATAAATGACTGCATTTGCTCCATATATTTGATTGTATGTGCTATTCCACATGTTTTTTACCGTGGCAGCGTCTGGAAGGAGACCGTTAGAATGGTATAAAAATCCGTCTTCGCTTGTTGTAGCGTAGTAATCGAGCTCATCTGCATATAAACCTAAGCCATATGAGAGACCCGTTTTGGAACCACTCAGCATTCCGGCGTCACGCATCTTAGCATATACTTCGGCGAGCGCGGCCGTGGCCGTGCTCTTGTCTTCAAATACTAAAGGTGTTGAAAGTTGTGAATCTGGTACCTCAACTTCCACGAACGAATCGCATCCCGAACAGTAAAATAACAACATCATCAGGCACAGGCAACATAAGATCGTTGCCTGAATGCGTTTCAAAATAATCTTTTTTTTGTTTTTCATATTGTTTGCTTTTTAAGTTAAAAGGAAAGCCCGATGCCGGCGGTAATCGTACGCATTGGTGGCAGGTATCCTCCGTTTGTAAATTCGGGATCACCTCCTTTGAAGCGTGTCCATGTTAAAAGGTTCTGAGCTTGCACTGTAAGTTGGCATGCCACACCCGTTGTTTTTTGTACTGGCATCTCCCATACAATCGATACATTTTTTAAGCGTATAAAAGAGGCATCGCCCACTATTGCATCGCTGGCGCCGTATTTGGCACTGGCCATTACGGCATCGGAATTGAAACCAGCGGTATAGATTTGGGTGCTTCCCGTTGCACCGCCCAAAATAGTATGGTCTAACACTGCGGTAGCTTGGTTGCGCATGTCGCCGCCAAATCCCATACTGCGCGAGAAGTCACGGTTTTGTTGTTTTACAAACTGAAATAGAAAATCTAGACGAAGCTTTTTATATCTAAATTCATTCTGGAATCCTCCATAATATTTTGGCGAAAAATTAGCAACTGCGGTCTTATCTAGATAATTGACGGTACCGTCACCATTGGCATCTGTAAATTGATACAGTCCCGTTTGCGGATTTATTCCCTCGTAATGATATAATTTTTGAATGTTCAATGATTCGCCTAATTGGTATTTTTCTGCATAAGTTGAACCTTCCAACCCCGGAAAAGAAATGAGCCTATTTTTTGAAAACGTCAAGTTGAAAGAGGTCGTCCAACTGAAATCCGCTGATTCGATATTTGCTGTACGGAATGTACACTCCAGACCTGTATTGCGCACGGTTGCATCTAGGTTTGCCTGAACTGTCTGAAAACCTGTCGTTCCCGGCAACGGAATACCTGTCAACTGATTGGCTGACAGATTGCGATAGTAGGCGATGGTTAACATTATCTTGTCTTTAAAGAGGCCAAGCTCTAGACCAGCTTCTAATTTTTCATTGGTTTCCCATGCAAAATTTGGATTGTAAAGGCGGCTAGGCTGTAACCCCACCATTCCGTTATAAGACGTACCGGAACTGCTGTATGTATCACGGTATTGGTAATTTCCTATCTGGTCGCTTCCCGTAAGGCCGTAGCTTCCTCTAAGCTTTCCGAAACTCAGTAGGCTTTGGTCTGAGAATAACTTCTCTTTGTGAAACAGCCATGCCAAGCCTATCGCACCGAAATTGGCAAACTGCCTGCCTGGACCAAAACGACTGGAACCGTCGCGCCTGCCCGTCAAATTTAAAATCAGCTTGTTATTAAAGACGTAGTTCGCTCGTGCAAAAAAAGCTTGGTATCGGTATTCTGATTTATCGCTTCCCATTGTGATGGTCTGCGAGGCGGCCGCGAGATTTCCTATCAGACTGTTGCTTGAAAATCCGACGCCCAATTGTACCAGTGATTCCCCCTGCTGCGATTGAAAAGTGCCACCTCCCAGTATGTCGATACGGTGCCTTTTGTATTCTTTTTGCCAGCGCAACTGAGGTTCAATGATCCAAGAATTTCTACTTGCCCGGGTTACTCCTATGTATGAACCTTCTGGCCCAATGCCCATAGCGGGCATGTACATTGTGGACGGATTTAAATTTCGTTCTGTCAATTCGGTGGCGGTGTACCCCAAGCCTACCGATGCTTCCCAACCTTCTGCTATCGCATAGGCCAATTTTAAATTTGAGAGCAGATCGTCGGTGTTTGAGACGTACGTTCCCAGTATGTTACGCAACGGGTTGTTGAACGTACTGTTCTCCCAGTTGAGGTTGCCGCCTGCATCATAGAGTGCGGGTGCATTTGGCGCTAAACCAATTGCTTCTGTGGTAAAATCTGTACCAGGCAGGTTATTGTCTTGTCTTGTCAGTCCTGCTGCAAAGGCCAGCTTTATTTTGCTGTCGGCACTCTCATGGCTTAGGCTGGCTTTTACATTCCCTGTCTTGTATTTAAAATTTCCTTCGAAGACAGTGGACTGTTCTGAAAAACCTCCGCTGATCAAAAAGGAAGTGTGCTCGCTTCCGCCGCCTATCGAAGTGTTCACGGTGCTAAATTCTGCCATACCACCTAACAGCGTTTGCTGCCAGTCAGTATACCTGTTCTGATCCCATGTTCCGTTCACGTCGTAGGCATATTCAGGATATTCGGTGATGCCGTCGTTTGCAAAGGCCTCGCGACGCATGGCCAAGTATTGTTGGGTATTCATCAATTTCATGAAACGCGTGGCTCGCCCGGCGCCTCTTGTAAAACGAGCGCTAAACGCCGTCTTGCCTCCTTTTGCTTTTTTTGTGGTGATCAGCACCACTCCATTTTCCCCACGGGAGCCGTAGATGGCTGTTGCATCAGCATCCTTCAATACTTCGATGCTGGCAATCTGTTCTGGTGGGATGCTGTTTAAGGGACTTGGCTTTCCTGCCAACACACCGGAAGTAAATCCGTCGGTCAGGGATTCTGAGTCGTAAGGCACGCCGTCTATGATGTACATCGGGCGGTTGCCATCTGCTCTCAAGCTGTTCTGCCCTCTGATCTGAATTTCGAAACCGCCACCAGGCGTGCCGGTGTTTTGGGTGATGCTTACTCCTGCCATTCGCCCCTGCATTGTGGCCAAAACATTGGCTACCGGTTGGTTTTTAATATCGTCTGCGGTAATGCGCGCGATGTTCCCTGTTCGCTCGCTTTCCTTCACTGAATAATACCCTGCATTTACTGTCACTTCTTGCAGTGTTTGGACATTTGAAATTAGCGTGGCATTTACGATCGATCCGTTGGCCGTGAGCTCTTGATTGGCATAGCCGAGAAACGTAAAAACAAGTACGTCACCCTTTGAAGCATTGATCACATAACGCCCCTCGGCATCGGTCAATGTCATTGTCGCAGTCCCTTTAACGGCCACCGACACACCTGCAAGTGGTCCTGACGCATCTGTGACCGCGCCTGTTACCTGACGCTGTAAAAAGACATTGTTTATTGCAGCGATGCCCAAAGGGCTGTGCGCGAAGGCGCTCCGGGTGTTGCTGAGGGTGCACCCGACAAGTACGTAGCAGAAAATGCGGTGCCCGTACCCAAATAATGAATGGTTTTTCATAATTTTGGAATTGGTTATTAGTTAGTAACTGTAATCACGGTTCCCTGTGAATTTTGCCGATGCAGCAGGGGACTTTTTTTCATAATGGGTGCAAGGTTTTGGGTTTTAGGTCCAAGGCTTGCGGTGCGTAGTTGATTTTACATAGGCTATATATTTAGATTTTTAGACCCCTTAGATTGTTAGACTTCTTTGACTGTTAGATTTCTTTAAAATATTAGCTTCTTTGACTGTTAGACTTCTTAGATTTAGATTTTAGTTTAGTAATGCTATTGCCTTTCGACTTTTGACCTTGGACTTTTGACTTTAGTATTTCATACATTCCTCACACACCATCCGTGCTTTATCCCTCCACCATCATCCAATCATCCAACATTCGAACAATCGAATCAGCTAATTCGCCAATTAACTAATTTTCTAATTATCGCTCCCCTACACCCTATACCCAAAACCCTATACCTCTCAAAAAACAACGCACCCGCGCCCGCCTATTAACTAACCCAAACTTTCTATCTCTAAAAACTATCCGGCACAGCGCAGGCGATTGTAATATAATAACGTCATCGCGTGGAATAGCTTGTCCCGAACCTTCGGCAAAGCGATCTCATCGAATCATCAAAGAATTCAACAATCGAATTATAGAACAACCCGACTGCGAAAAAAAAAAAAAAGGAAGTGTCGCTTGAACAAGCTGAAGTAGTGCCTTTTCTCAATTCTCAATACTCTGTACTAAAATCTAGAAAATAAAAAAGCGTGGGTACTCAGCTTACTGCGCCGATGGTACTGGTATACCTTGCAACAATAAGTGAGCCCACGCCATAGAGCGTGAGCATCATACTTATCATCTCGTTGCTAAAATTACCAGTTTTACGGCGCGAGATTCAAAGCGAATGCTTCAAATATTTTATATGAAGAATCGCAAAATTACATTTAATCTATAATTTATATTACAAACATAATTAAAAAAAACAATACGGTATGATATAACATACCATTATTTTTTCCAATAAGTATGACTTTTAGCATTATCTAACGTAAATGCTGTGACTGAGAAAGAAAAATTAGGAGAAGAAGTGAGAAAACTGCGTGAAAAAATACCTAGTTCAGATTATAACAAGGATTACATTTCACAACAAGAATTAGCGGATAATAATATCGGCTTAACAAAACATTTTATCGGTACAATTGAACGAGGCGAAGCTAATCCAACTCTGGAAAAATTGGTTTATTTAGGAAAATCTCTTAATCTTAAAACCATCAATATCTTAAATATTGAAATCAATATTGATAAATTCATTAAAGAGAATAAAAAGAAAAGTAAATAAAGTAACTCTTAGGCACTAAGATGTGATTACATCATTTTTTAGATAATAAATTCTTCTTTTATAGTATTCAATTCCGGAATCACACACTACAACATTTTAAAAATTCTATAATTATACCGACTTTTAAATTCATCAAGCAAACCAAACCTTGATGGTTGGTATTATGGAATGGTATGAAATTTTGGGTTTAGTAATTTTATGGGTCTTAGGTTTAATTATTTCTATTAAAATTTCTGAATGGAGAAAGAATTACTTTCATAATGACGTGAAAGTTAGGAAGAAATGAACAGAAAATATTTAATATAGTTAATAAAGCGAAATTTCATTTCTCATATTAAAAAGTAGGTCTCCTAGATTCCTATCTTTTTCCTGAAGAACAGCAATATTAATTCGTCGGTCGATTAATAACACCAAATAATCTTTCAAATAATGAAAATCATTACCATCTTTCTCTAAATAAGTCAACAACGCTTTAGATACTGTGTCAATGATTGCATCTTTAAACTTGCTAATAGTTTCAGTAGAAATACCGATAAGTGATAATTTTTTATCAACTTCAATTTCTTCTTCAGAAGTAGGTAGTCCGCCAAATCCTATCGCTTTTTGATATTTAGATAAGATAAATGTGCTCTTCAATAAATCAGAAGAATTACAGGCTAAAATGAAAATTTTTTGAGCTTCAAAAATTTTCATTTCTTCACGACTTGCTAACGATTTTTTTTCATATAAAGGAAGATTTTCACCACCATAAATCTTATCATCCCTACCGTGTCCTAAAAATAATATATTAGAACCTTTAGCTATATTTGATATAGTTCTTTTGGCTATCTCATACGATTCGTCAGTTGCGTGAATTTCAATCAAATTAAATTTGATAGCTTTTGAATTCAAAAAATCAATAATTCCATACAAAAATTTTGTAGATGGGTCTACTGAAATTATTATATGTATCATTCGTTATTTAAATTATTTAAATCTATTAGATGCGCTACTGTTAATTCAACAAGACTTTTTTGGAATTCAATACCATTCGGTAAATCTTTATCGATTTCATTGGCTATCTCTGATAGTTTTTTCCCTTTGAACTTAGGGTATACACTTGTGAATGTTTCCTCACCGTGTTTTTCTAAATAACTAACCAAATGCTCTTTAAAATAAAAATTCTTTTGCTGAGCTGTAAAAAGCTGAGTTAATTCATCAGGAATTCTTGTCCTATCGATAAAATCATCAATCTTTAGCTTTATAAGTTTTTTAACTTGTTCGGGAGTACTAAATGTTTTTGCAACCTTATCCTGCTCAGCGGAATACAAACAAAATTTTGCCCTTCTTAATCTATATTTTTTTGAAGTGCATTCATTCTTAATCCATTTTAATAATTCGAACCCATCAAGATTAGCATCTTTAAAATCATAGTCTGAAGCAACTATATCATAACTTTCATTTACTAAATTTTCAGTAATATAAGATTGAATTTTTGATTTATCAAGTATTGCATGTCCCGAATTTTCATCTTTAGTTTTAAAATCATCATTTAAATGCAAGAATGTCTCATTTAGATCGAACCCTAAACGTTTTAGTTTTTTTCTCAAATTATCAATCTGAGAATCTAATTTATTATCATCAATGTAAAGAAGTCGTTTTATACTCATAAAGAATTAAAAGTTATTTTGAATGTTGCGCCAGATAATGAAATATTATTTCCAATAAACTCTATTTCAGACCCCATTTCATTTAACAAATTTTTTGTATAATAAAGGCCAATTCCAGATCCGCTTAATCCAGTTGGAGGAATATCCCTGACAGATAGCTCAAAAATTCGTTTTGGATCAGGTTCAAATTTATCTGATAACCCTTTTCCATTGTCAGAAATATAAAGTACCATTTGTCGGTTATTAATCTTTTCAAATTCAAGTTTAATAATATTCGCCCCCCATTTTACAGAATTGCTAAGTAAATTATCAATTATTATGGACATATTCAAAACACTTAAATTTTTAATAAGATGAGCACCATTAGTCACGAAATTAAATTTCAGTTTATCTGAAAATGTATCGCCATACAGTTCTATATATTCATCTATATATTTGACTATATCAACTTCTTTAGTTTCAATATCTTCTTTTAAATCTGCTCTCGTAACAAATTCTGCCATTTTAAGTGATCTTTCAGCGCTAATTTTAAGAAAACCTAATCTTTTTATTAAATCTTGAATCTCAAAATCATTTTCCGTCAGATCATCTATTATATTTTCTATACCGTCCCTAATATCAATATTATTAATCTTTATTGTATGTATTAGTCCATCTGCATCTGGACTTAAAGTTCTTCTGGTTGCTAACAAATAAAGATTTTTTTCTTTCTCAATAGATAAATCTCTTTCTGCCTTTGTAACTTTTTCTTTATAAGAGTCTGCTGTTTTTTCTGCTTCTTCTTTCTGTAATTTTATATTTTCAAGTTGTCTTTTTAGATCTTCAATTATACTTGTCTGACTTTCAATGATTTCTTTATAAGATTGAAGTTCCGCTATAGCTTTAGTCGTAGCATCACTAGTATTGTATCTTGATAAATCATTTATTTGCTTTTCTAAATCCTTATTAGTTGTTGCTTTCCTTTGTAAAATGCGATTTAATATATCTCCATCAATTTTTTTATTTTCAAAGTCCGAAATTAATTGTTCAAATTCTCTTTCCGCATTTAACCTTTCTTCATTGATTTTATCTAAAATAAGATTTTCATTAATATAAAGTTCGATTACGCTATCCGCTTTTGCAGCAATAATAGAATGAATACTTTCGTAAACTCTCCTTTTTTTTGTCACATCATCCTCTCTATATTTTAAGTCATCTTCATTAGTTTCTCCAGAAATAATCTTTTTTTCGATTTCACTAATTTTGTTTCTATCTTCTTCTGGTATACTATCCCAGTCTAGACCATCTACTACATATTTTTCTAATCTTCTGAAAATTTTAAAAAAATAGCCCGCTTTTGTTTCAGTAAGTTTTTTATAGCTTTCATTCTTAACGATACCTTCTCGGCTTGAGATTACTTTAAAAGCATTTTCATGGTCTAAAATTTCAATTCTTCCAACCAATTCCCTCTGACTAAGAAATCGATTATAACCTTGGCTTTTCCTTTGTTCAAGATTTAACCAATCATCTCCTGATTCTCCATAAGGCGGAACACGAAAACCATTTAGAAAAACGTAAATAGAACCATAATCCACTGATCTGATTCCCATTTGCTTTGTAAAAAAAGCTTTCGTATAAGGGTTTAAATAATAGAGAATTACTTTTATATCTTTAATTTCGGGAAAAAAAACATTTTTCTCTTTAATCCAAAAAACCGTCTGCCCTTTGTCTTTCAATTCTGTATAGATGACTGTACCATTATCTATAATTCTACTTTCAATACTAGTCGCTTTAAAATCTAACTTATCAAAAATTGTGTTTTCAACTTTTCCAATGAATTTATCACTGCTATCTTTTGCAATATTCTCTACAATAAATTCAGGCGCATCGAGATAAATGCCAAAATCGTTATTTTCAAATGCTTGATTAGGATTAATTAATTTTTCTAAATATTTTTTTAATTCGGTTAGTTTATCTGTATTCCAATAGGTTCCTTTACTATCTTTAATTTCATAAACCCAATTGCTACGTAACTTAATTATTTCTAATAAAACTCCATGTTCAAAGGCTTCTATGTTTCGTAAAATTAAATCTTCCTTTGATAAAGTTTCAAGTTCTAATTCTATACTTTGAATTTCTGCAGTATTGTCATCAATTTCAAATTTTTTCCAATCAATTTTCAAAAGCAGATAATGATTTGTATTTTTCTTTTTTGTATATAGGTTTAGGTATTCACCCAATCTATCACAAGAAAATCTTCCAACCCCCTTTGCTCCAGCCATCATCCTATTATGCTGCCTATTATTTGTTTTTTTTTCAGAATAGGCAATATTCAACCATTTATTTTGGATATCATCTAAGTTCATTCCTACTCCTGTATCTTTGATGATAAGTCTAGATGTTAAGTCAGAAAATGATAATACCTTTTTATCATCGTTGTTTTTTAAATTAAAATATTGCACCTCTACTTTTTTAGCATCAGCGTCAAATGAATTTTTAACTAATTCTAAAATAGCAATATTATCGTCATTGATAAGGTCTTTACCAATTATACTTTTTAGTTGAATATTAGTTTTGAAATGCAAATTTTTATTTTCTTCCATTAAACTATAAGTTGTTTTAAGACTAATCCGCTCTGTTCTCCAAATAATGGCGGGATAGCGTTTCCAATTTGCGAATATCTAGGAACTTCTTGAGTTCTTCTTTTGCCTCCAGTAGTATATTTACCTCTAAACTGATACCAATCATTAAACGATTGGATTCTTGCATATTCCCTAACTGTAAAAATGCGAGGCTCACTGTAGTGAATGTAGTCATCAGGAAGCGTAGTGATTGTGGCAGTTGGAGTTTGTCCAGAAAGCGGAATTACTGTTCTTTTCTTTAGATTAAACAACTCTTTAATTTCATCTGATAAGGTTTTGTTTTTTTCAGCGTTGTTTAAGATATATTCAAACTTTTCTAGTGTAGGATTGGAGTGTTTTGCAAATCTATGACTATCCGGTATTGTTGTTTCATCTATACCTTTTCTCAATAGCTTTTGATAATTTGAAGCAGCATTTCCATAAAGACCTGCTTTAAAACTGGCAGTATCTGGGGATTGGACTTCTTTACCTTGCCTCAATAAATCTGAAATTGCCTCTTCTAGATTTGTAGTAACTCCAATTTTCTTATTTATTAAAAATGATTCTTTGTTAGTTTCTAATGTTTTAAAAAAAGAAGTTGCTCTCATTTTTTTTACACCAGCTTCCTTTTTAATACCAACTAAGATAAATCGCGTTCTTTTCTGTGGAATTCCATATAATGAAAAATCAATCAATTTTCCATATACGTCATAACCAGGGAAATCATTTGTTCTGGTACGCAAAGCTTTCAATACATATTCAGAGTAAGCCTTGCCTTTACTTTTGTTTTTATCAAACTTTTGCGTAAATCCCTTAACATTTTCAAAAAATATAACTTTAGGCTGAACCAATCTGATAAAGCTTATGTAAGATTTTATAAGCTTGTTCCTTTCGTCCGTTTCCTGTCTTTTTCCGGCAGTTGAAAACCCTTGACATGGTGGCCCCCCGGCAACTAAATCTACCTTGCCTCGCAAATCTTTTAATTGGGGTTCGAAATTTTTTAGCACATAATTAATATCATGCTCTTTAGTGGGAAGCCAATCTGGCCAATCAAAATGATTATTATTTTGAATTAAATTATGACTTAGGGTTTGAAAAGCATCTATGTTTTTTTCAATAGCAAACAGACCTTTCCACAAACCCGTATTATATAATCCCAAAGAAAGTCCTCCGCAACCTGCGAATAAATCAATGTATAAGGATTTACCTGTATTCATAATATTTTTTTTCCATTTACACAAAAATATACAAAAGAAAATAATTAGACTGTTTTAGTAAGAAAAAAATCGCTTAATGTACAAAAAATTAAATTAAATGATGTGACATGAAATTGTTTCATATTTTTATTAGCTGAACTTTTATCTTTAAAAACGTAACTATAAAATTATGAACTGGCAAACTGACAAAGAAATTATTACACAGAAATACTTTGAATTGATTAATTTCAATAACCTCCATTTATTTGGAATTTTAAAAGACCATATTGAAACTGCAAGGCCCATTCTCCCACTTATTGAGTTTGTTATTTCTCGTTTAGAAACTGTTGTTTTTCTAGCTACTGACAATCGGCTATGGGACGCAGATATAGTAATGCGATCAGCATTAGAAACGTTTACAAAATTTCTTTTTATTACAAAAGCCAATCCTGAAGAACAGGCCAAGAGAATTCAGGAATATTGGTATGAGCTTCCAGAAATTGCTTCAATAAAACTTTCTGATCAGGCTCGCCGTAATCTAGAATTTGCGGGTGATAGTGAAATTCAGAGGTTGTCCAATCTACCCTTGATACTTTCAGAAGAAGATGAAAAAGCACTTCGCGAAAAATGGACTAAGTCAAATAGGCAGCGATTGGAACAAAAATGGTCTTTTTCTGAAATGATACTATGGATTTCAAAATCTGATGATAAAAGATTGCTGGAAGCATATATTACATTAACCCACACTTATAGAATGGGAAGTCATATAATGCATGGTGACGAAACGGGTGTCTCAATTATAAAGGAACGTGAAGGTCGATTTCCTGAAGAGCGGCAAAAGGCAGAAACTGGTCATTACTTGAGAATGTTCAGTGACTGCCTATCTTATTGCTGTATTGTGGGCATGGATTCAATGGTATTCATAAATATGCCCGAAGAAGTGGAATTTTTCTTTAAAAACGCACAAAGATTAAATGAAATCGAAGCACTTTTACAAAAATATGAAGGACAAGTATTTGAAGACCCTGATTATGATAAATACAGATAAATCTGTTATTGAGGAAAATATAAAGGATTGATGTTTTAATTTTTTAAAAAAAATTGACAATATAACAATTATACCATCTGTTATATTGTAAATAAATTAGTACATTGCAAAAACTAAATCATGTTTATGCAATTTCGTTTACTCGCTGTTCGGCCCATAGAGGACCCTAAAAGCAAATATAGTAAGACCTTAAAATTAAATACATTTTATAGCTTTTATTCTGCATTCAATTATGAAGAATACATTGACGATTCTAATGAAGTAATAAAATATGACGAGACAAAAGAAATTGATCTTTATTCTTTTGATAATACAAACGTAAATGTTAGTGCTATAGTAGGAAAAAATGGTACTGGTAAAAGTACTTTAGTAGAATTATTCTATGGACTAATTTTTTTGTTATCCAAACAGGTAGGACTAATTGATGAAAAAACTGTTAAAGAATCGCATAAATTTACGGATGACGAAATGATTCAATATCAAAATGATGTTATTGAACTTAACAAATTAAAATTGCAGGTTTATTATCAGTTAGGAAGTTCTATTTTTAGATTAACAAAAAAACGAAATGTTGAAATACATAAATTTGATCTACAAGCTGATGGCAATTATAAACTTTCTAAACGAGTTAAAGCATCTAAGGATTTTGTAAAAAAGCATTTTTTTTACTCAGTTGCAACAAATTATTCGTTATATGCATTAAACACAAATGAATGTGGCCTCTGGCTTAAGCCATTGTTTCATAAAAATGATGCTTATCAAACACCTCTTGTTTTAAATCCCATGCGGACACAAGGTGATATAGACATAAACAGAGTTACATACCTATCCAAGAATAGACTACTTGCAAATCTATTATCACCAATCCCTTCACAAATAAAAAAAGAGGACAGCTTGCGATCTCTTGTTAACGGCAAAGTAGCTGATTAGCTGACATTTCAAGTCGATGAATCAAAGTTTCAAAGATGGAACCCTACAAAAAGAATAATTGAATTCAAGCTTGATTATATAGAGAAATATCCTGATCAAATTACCCAAATTGTAAACGCGTTTGCTATTACTGAAAGAGATAAGAAAAATAAGGAGGTTTATCTAAGATTTTTACAGAAGTCTAGTCATCTTGAAAAATTAACATTAGAATACATCCTACGCAAAACCGAAAAGATTGGAAGAACTTATAATTATAAGGGAATAAACAAAAAGGAATTTACTTTAGGGAGGCCACGACTTCTCACCACACTACTGAAAGAACTTTCTGAAGACTATAGTCATGTAACATTTAAAATCCGTCAGGCAATAAACTTTTTACGTTATCATCCTAATTTAAAATATAGTAGCCTTAGTTCACCCATGCAGATTGATTCGTTATCATACGATTTACAACAATTCGTGACACACTTAAAGGATAGAAAAATGAGAGATAGAATAGCAGATTCTAAAATCAAGGAGAAAAAAGGCGAAGATAGATATATAGAGGATTTCTTGATTGATGTAGAATATTTTAATCTCATAAATTTCCTTCCGCCTTCCTTTTTATCATTTGATATCCATTTCGAAACCGAAGGAAGCTACTTACAGCTTAGTTCTGGCGAAAGACAAAAGGTATATACTGTAAGCTCTGTGATTTATCATTTGGTAAACTTAAATTCCGTAGAAAAAAATAAAATAAAATATGATTATATCAATTTAATTTTTGATGAAATCGAATTGTATTTTCATCCAGAATTCCAGCGAACATTCTTGAGTGAACTTTTACATTATATACAAAGATCTGGAATAAATTTATCTGGATTAAATATTTTATTTATAACTCACTCCCCGTTTATTCTTTCTGATATTCCTAAAGATAATATTTTATTTCTAGAGAAAAAAAAGGACGCAAGATATGCAGAACCTACAAAAATAGAAACAAATACTTTTGCAGCAAACATTCATGAATTGCTTGCTGGAGGTTTTTTTATGGACCATACAAAAGGTGCAATAGCTACTCAAAAAATTGAGGAACTAGTGATTTTTCATAATGAAGTAAAAATTTCACTGGATAAAAAAGAAAAGTTATCTTTTCTCAAAATAGATTACAAAGAGAAGCAAAAGTATTTTAGTCGAATGGTATCATGTATTGGGGAAGAATATTTGCGAGAAATTTTAGAAAATCAAATATTAGATATTGAGAAGATGCTTGACATTGAATCGCCAGATAAATTAAATCATGAAATTTTATTACTAAAACAAAAAATCGATTTTTTAGAACAAAGAAAAAAAATGTTGAAATGATAAAAATGAATTTCCCTACCGATATTATTGCTAGAAAGGCTTTGGAACAACATTTTTATAATTCATTGCGCGGAGCATTTGAAGAAACAGCAATTAATAATCTCTTAATCGGTGCAATATACAATGGAATTCAACTTGATTTGAAAAGCATACTGACAGCTTCATTTGATGAATTATTTAATATTTCAGAAACCATAAAAACGTTTTTCATAGGAAATATTGCACGATATCAAGATTTTTGCAATCATTTTAATTATGACGATTTTAGGCATTTGCTCTATAATTTTTTTATTGAGGAGGACATAAAAAACAATATCGATTTATGTACTTGTTACTACTGTAATATTGATTTTATAAATACTTATGATAACCGAGCGACATATATTAATAAAGTTGATTTTTTAAATAGGGCAAGTCAAGATGAATTAAATCAGATTCCCGGAATTTCAAATAAAACTTCCGTATTAATAATCAATCAACGAGTGATAAGTCCAATAAAAGACCTAAGCTTAAGTTTTATGACTGAAGGAAAAAGTAAGAAAATTTTGAATTTCAAATTGCAACACCCTAAAGGAATTTTTACTCTGGACCACTTCTTTCCGCAACATTCTTTTAAAACTATTTCAATATCATTATACAATCTAATACCGAGTTGCGGACCGTGCAATTCAAGATTTAAGCATGCGGCAAATTTCCAAATTGGAAAAAACACAACATATATGTCGCCATCATCGAACAATTATGTATTGGGCGAATTTCAGGTTTTTGGATTGTTACTTAGACCCGGGAAGAATATTAGCAATGTAAAGAATGTCAATGATATATATTTAACGTATGAAGATTATCTATTCGGTCAGGAGGAGTTTTTGGAAATTTTTAATATTCCTGCGAGATATAGTTTTCACAAGAAAGAAGCAGTCAAGCTAATTCTCAAATTTCAAAGGTATCCTCAGAGCAATATCGATGAAATCGAGAGGTCCCTAAAAAAATCAGTCGATAGAAAAACAATTATGAAAGATTTATTTGGTTCAGATTTATTTGATGAGATTTCAAGCAATCAACCATTAGCTAAATTAAGAAGAGATATCGCGAATCAAATTGGTCTGACTGAACAATTAAATTCCTAGTAAAAAATATTCATGTAATAATTGACAATAAATTGAAATATGGTAAAATTAGACTTTAAAATCAGAGGTATTTGCTATCAAGGTTCTCAGTGAGAGCAAGCATTTGAAGAACATTTTTGTAGAAGGCGAATTAGAAGAGAATTCAGTTCTTTCCAAAATGGAAACAACTACTGCTTCAGATGACAAGTCTTAATGCGTATCATCTTATTTGGCATGGAGTACCATTCCTTTGGTCAGCTCAATCGAACCTTCCATTTTTTGCATGTTTTTCTTAAATTTGACAGTACCATCCGCACGCTCTTCATAAATTGCGCCATTTTCGATATACATGATAGTAAGGCCTAAATATTTAGAATGTCGTATAGCCATACTCGCTGCCTTTTCGCCAGCCTCAACTAGCGACTTGGTCTGCTTGTGGTCTTTTGAAAATACAGGCTTTTTTGCACTCATAATCTGAAATATCTTTGTAGTATTAGCTATCTGCGAAGTTAATGAATTTCTTTCTAATAAGCTGTTAAAGTATTTTTAACCTAAAATCGCAATGTCTTGGCGATTGCTTTTAGGTGGAGCTCTTGAACAAATCTGAAGGACTGCGGCCAATCGTATCCCGGCCTTCTGGATCTGTTTTTCAATCGTCTTTTTGCTTTCTGTCACATAAGCATCAGAAACTTTCGCATTTTTAGAGTCATATACCTGTGGCAATAGTGCTCGGGATTCGTTGCTCCACTGCAAATTACAGTGAATTGACCACCCGATTCCAGTTTAAAGTGAGCAGCTAATTCCAGTTCAAAGTGACCATGCAATTCGCCTGACAACTCAATTCTGTGTGCATTATGGATGAGCCGATCCAGAATTGCATCGGCAATGGTTTTCTCCCCAATGATGTGATACCAGCCCTGAACCGGTATCTGGGATGTTACTATAATTGATCCGTTTTTATGTCTGTCTTCGATTACTATTTTTTCGCCGTACTTAATTGAAGAAACAATTTTATCCCCGACAAATCCCCAATGTAAAGTCAGCTCAAGCCTCATTGAAACTTCAATGTTACTTTCTATTATTGCGCTGAGGTCTTTAAGCCTTAATTTCCCTAAAGAAATATATTTAAGTTACAATTCGTAACATTAATAGCTGTCTGAATTTAAATATAATCTAATTAAAATTGCAAGACTCAAGCTAATATCAAAAGTGAAAACTTGCATTACTTAACTTATTAATTTATGAGTTAAGATTCTACTTATTTACTTCCATTCGTCACGCTCTATCTCTAAAATTTTTTGCAAGGATTATGGCAGTAATATTGTATGCAATTCTGAAATTACCACTATGCAATTCTGGAATTACACTTTACTTCATTTGCCTGTTTTGCGTACGATGCTACATTTGCGTTACCTAATGCAAATCAACTGATGCCATGGAAAACTTTGTAAAAAATCTTGTTTCAGAGCTTGAACAAAAATTAAAAGATGATGCGAACTTGCATGTTAACTTTTTAAAATATGCGGAATCGGCAGTTTTACATTCTATCCATCAATTGGAAAAGCTAAAGAGTTTTGCACTGCGTTACAAGTTTGTTGACAAAGCTTCAGAAATTGCTTTTTTTAAAATACACAAACCTGCCCTATCCAGCTATCTGATTTACTACAGCGCTCTTTATAATCTGGAAATCAATGTGCCTTTAGGCGGGCTGAAATGTGTAAAAAAATTTTATATCGCCGAACTCGACAAACTTCATCATTTTTTTGCGGATAACAGCGCCTTTTACCGTTACTATCGTGCTGAAAGCTGCTATAATGATGAACTCTATTTTCTGCGGGGAAAACATGAAAACGTAGCGACTTTTGACAGCTTCTATTTTCAAGCCGATCTGCGATTCTGCACGTCGCATGACTTTAAGGTAGCGCTTATTTTGGCTAATGCGAAGCTCAAAACTTATATCGAACAAAAGCTTTCTTCACTGGATGCCGTTAAAAAATCTGACGTTGATGGGATGGGACAACAAACTTTAAAATGGACCGGGTCAAAAGTTGGATTAATTGAGCTTATTTATGCGCTTCATACGGAGGGCGTTCTCAACTATGGGCGTTGCGAACTAAAACAGACCGTGGCTTATTTTGAAAAGATATTTGATGTGGAAGTAGGACAATTTCACCGGACGTTCTATGAGATTTGTTCTAGAAAAACGGAGCGCTCTAAGTTTTTAAATTCTTTGAAGGACAATCTTCTTAAACGGATTGATGAGGCTGATGGAATGTAAATGAAAAAGGCTGTTCTAATTGAACAGCCTCTTTTAAATGTATTGGATTATTTCAATCTTTCATTTTCTATTATACCGATAGCTACAGTCAGCAGGACGGCGCCCTGGGCACCATCATTGATTCCTGAAGTTGTGCCGATAATACTGCCGACAAGGAGATACCAATCTGGATCGTGGTTCTTTTTCGGTCTTTTTCTCTCATGTGCTGCTGCATACCGAACGATCGAAGAAATGGTCAGCAGTGCTTTTTTATCTGCCTTTGAGATTGAGGCGTCACTGTTTGTTTCTGCTTCGTATTCGATAATAAAATTATATATGCTATAGTAATCGTCGTCTGTCGAAAAGTCTAAAATGCCGCTCAAAAAGTTACTTAGTTTTGTTTTTGCTGTATTCGACAGATTTGTGGTGTTGATCACCGAAGTTAAGTCTGTTATATCGTAATCCAATAATTGCTGTAATTCAACGGTCTCCAAAGCGTCTATTGAGGTTCCCGAAAGCTCGCTGAAACTTACATTTGTATTTGCTATTGAATCGACCAGTTCGGCGACTGCATTTATTTCTTGACTTTGGCAGCCTATTGCGTAATAAGAGTCAAGCAATTCGGAATACACCTTTCCGGCGCTGTCAAATTCATTATTACTGTTAGCTATGGTTTCGACGGTACGTGCTGCAGAAACTTTTAATATCAGATTATCCTCATTAGCGCTATCGCTCGTGCACGACGTTGCGGCTGAAATGCCCAATACTATTATTAGGCTACTTTTTATAAGTTGAAAATTACTTGTCATTTTTGTGTATTTAACTCGTTCTGTAAAATCATCTTTTCCGTGTCGCGATTGGAATCGATACTAATTGGAAGGTTAACTGTTCCGCTGAATTCGAGGACGAAATTATATCACTGCCTCAGTGCTGGCAAGTGGTGTTCTATGCAATTCTGGAATTTATTAGCATACATTCCAGAAACCAAATACCTTATTTTTGCTTTTAGTGTACTTCGAGTTATTTAAAAATTTAGTACTTTTATTACATAACCCCCTGTCCTATCCTATAGGTCGCGAAAATACCAGCCTATGTTATTAAGAACTTGTCTGCCGCTTTTGCTATTGCCTTTCACTGCTATGTGGGCGCAACATTATGAAGATTTTCGCGATTCTCTTCACGATTCCTCCGCCGATTTTAGAACACGGTGCGAAAAAGCCGCAACTCCGAAACTAGCCTTAGCTATCGCAAAAATGTGGCTGGCGAATGCCAAGCGTGACCGAAATTATATTGCCCAGTCGGACGCCTATCAATGGTTGCTGTACAGTTCTGATAAAACAGAAGACCGATTTGCTTACTCTGATAGCGTGATCTATGCCTCTAAAAAAACAGGACAAAATGAAAAGATCGGCGCCTCTTATCTCACCCGAGGCAGTCTTTTTTATAATGAAAAAAAACATATACAAGCTTTAGATCATTTTTTGATCGCCGACCAATATATTGCCCGATGCGAAAATCCCTATCTCAGCAATAAATTAAAATATGCAATCGCGCAGACGAAAAAATATTTGGGTTTTGACCACGAAGCAATTGCGCTGTTTAAAGAATGCGCCGCCTACTTTGAAGATGAGAACGATCGTGCATACCTTAATACCATCCACAATTTGGCCATGTGTTACACCAATATAGGCGACAATCGACTGTGCACCGCCTACACACAAATTGGGCTTACTGCAAGCCTAGACTATGAAGATTCGGAAATGCATTCTTATTTTATGAATGCGGAAGGGGTCAATCAATATTTTTTAAACAATTATGATGCTTCGCTACGCCTTCTGCAAAGCAGCCTACCAATGCTCTTAAAGAAAAAAGATTTTGCCAATGAAATTAGGACGCTATTCTATATGGGTAAAGCGAACCACGCGCTTGGCAATACCGCTATTGCCTTTGACTTTTTTGACCTGGTTGACAAACAGATGCGGCTGAAACAATACATTCGTCCCGACCTGCGGGAAAATTTTGAACTCTTAATCGACCGTTATCGAAGCAAAAAGAATCTGGAAAAGGAATTGTATTATGTCAATGGGCTGATCGCTGCCGACAGTGCCCTATTTGCCGACTTCAAATACCTTTCTCAAAAGATTGAAAAAAACTATGATACTAAGGCACTGCAACAAGAAAAAAGTAGGCTCGAACATACATTATTCTTGACAAAAACGATCTATGTGGCTGCTTTTCTATTGCTACTAACGATCTTATTTTTTATTGTTAGGCACTACCGAATCAAAGTCAATAAATTAAAATTGACGTTTGAACGCATTTTTAATGAAACTGCTACCAAAGAGCATGATATTCTGCTGAAAAAGGAGCTTAATATTGCGCCAGAAGTTATTGACGAATTATTGAAAAACTTAAAGAAGTTTGAGGAAAAGAAAAAATATCTGGAACGGGACTTGGGCCAGATAAGACTTGCAGATATCCTGCATTCAAACATCAAATATGTGCGGCAGGTTATTTTTCAATACAGAGGAAAAAAAACTTTTACATATATCAATGATTTGAAGATTGACCATATCGTGCTACTACTCAAGAATGAAAAACGATTTCGGAAATATACTAACCAAGCGCTAGCAGATGAGGCCGGATTTGGCTCTGTTCAAAATTTCACGAAAGCATTTGCCGCGCGTACTGGAACAACGCCTGGTCATTTTATACAGGAGCTTGTTATAGAAATTGAGGGTGGGAATTGAAAACAGTTCGTGCTCTATATGTTTTGGTTATTCTGTAGCTCCCGTTGCAAATTCGCATTAGCTATATTTGAGTAACAAGAACGGTTGGATCATCTTTGATATTACTATAACGCTCTTAATATCTATAAATTGGATGATGAATATTGAAATATGGAGAAAAATGCTAGACTTATCCAGCGATTTGCTTTTCGTAAATAACGGTACTTTGACAACAGCTCCGGTTGTGATGACTTATGACGCCATCATAAGTATAGGCAAGATTGTCTAAAGAAGGGGCCAATGCCCCAGAATTTAAAATCCCAGATCGCTGCAGCTGTGTGATGTTTCCGTTCCTGTCATACGAAAGCGCCTCATTGTATCTGTCATTGCCAGCGGAGCTGAAAAATTTGGCTTCTTTCAGCCTGTCAAGGTTGTCATGGCTGTAATTATAGTTTTTCAGGCTGGTGTCTGTATTGGCAGTCTTCCATGAGGATTGGCTGATGGCGCCGCTGTATAAAGCCGTGCCGCCAGCTGTAGGGTTGCTATATTTGTTTTCATACGCAAAAAGGTCATTTCCCATTGTTGAAGGGTCATTGTTTTTGCCCAACCATCCCCAGATATACATTCGTTGCTGGCAATGTGATTCCATCAGAATTGAAATTTTAAGTATCGTAATAGTTTTTTTGAACCGTTGTTGTAAATGTGAGATTTTTCTATATCTTGGCAGCCAAAAAATCAATCATTTAAAACCTAACTAATTTAAAACATGAAGAAAATTATTCTTTTGGCTTTTGTAGCCTGCTCGTTGAACAGCCACGCCCAACTGCTGGGAAAATTGAAAGAAAAGGCAGCCGGAAAAAATAAATTAGAACTTTTTACAGAAGAAAAGCTCGATTTTCCACAATACCAAAATCATATCGGTCAAGTTTGCTTTTCAACCGAAGAATTTGAGCGCACGCTTCCCGAGGACAAATACATTAAGACCTATAACCTTGGAGATAAATTATCTATCCGATCTTTTATGGCCAACTCTCCTGCCAATAGCGCCATGCTACAGCAAGCAGAAAGCGGTAAGAAACCAAAAGAAATTAACGCAAACAAAAGTTCTTTTGAGCGTTGCAAGATTGCTTATATCTTATACGTTGACGGAAAAATGGTTTCCGGAACAAGCCATGCAGAAACTTTTGAGAAGGCCAATATGACAGGATTGGCAACGAGTAGAGCGGACTTAAATGATGGTACAGAGAAGAATTTCTTCGGTGAAAACATGTATAGAGCGCTTCTTGAAAAGCCTGAATTTTTGACTCCTGGTAACCACAAGCTAAAAATCGAGCTTGTACCTGTTATTATGGGTGATTCAGAAGGGTTCGAATATAAGCCAATTGCCGTAGGTGAAATTGATATGGTAGTTCCAAAGGAAATCAAGGTGACACCAGCGGACTGTTTCCCTAAGAGCGCTATGAACGATCCAAAATTGGAGGCTGAAGTGCTGAAAGCCTGCAAAGCATTTTTTAAAGAGAATGCAGGTAACGCGTTGAAAGCAATATTGCCATTTGATGATATTTTTATCGTAAGAGGCGATTACAATGCAATTATTAAAAAATCATTTATGGCTGCTGTCGTTTGTAAAAATAGCAAAGGCGAAGTTTGGTATGAATACTATGTATTTGACAAGATGTATGATGGCTCTAAATACCTTCCTGCGGTGGTTAGCAAGGAGATTTCTGTAAATGGAAAAACTCCTCCAAACGGGAAAAACGTCAACCCTGGATGCCTTAAGTTTTTGAAGTAGTCCAATAAATAAACTTAAATACTAAAAGTCCAAGTTTCAGATTTAATAATCTAGAATTTGGACTTTTTAATTATTAGCAAAAAGCAACGGTATTTTTTTTTACCCTCTTAAAAATCTTACAATATTTTTCTATATTTGAGAAATTTACAATAATTGCGAACAATAAAAATGACACTAGAACCAACTGAGTTTTATGGCAACTAAGCGCTGTTTGCACCAATAAAATAAATTTAAACAAATCTGAAAATAATCAAAAGTCGAATAAAATAATAGCTTAAAAAAAAGGAAACATGACTTATAAAGAAATTTTCGTTCGGCTGAAAGACGATTTTGCACATAATAATGTCGAATTATTAGAAGAGTTAACGAAATCTCCACTACAGATTCCAGAATTGGAAGAAATGATCTTGGCAAAATCCATGACCGATACCGAAGCCAACGTTCGAAAAGCAGCTACTAAATTTATCGAAAAAAACGGCAGCGAAATCCACAAAACAATTCTCATTAATTTTCCAAAAAAGCGATATGACCAACGCAAAGTAGCCGACAATTTTAAAAACGAAATTGAATTATATAAACAATTTTCAGAATTTAATTTAACCCTATTTTCAAAGTATCTGTATCTTTTTGGTTCCTTTTTTAGAGACGCCCAAGATTATTTTCTGGAAAATGCGACTTCAGAACAATTGCATTATTTTTTCCGAAATAATTTCTACAAGAAGTACGATGGCGACAAAGTTTCTCTTTTCATGGGAACGCAGTACACCATAAATGCAAATGTTGCGCAAGAATTATGGAACGCAACTAAAGATTTATCAGAAAATATTACTTCAATCGATTTCAGCACAAAAGGACTAATTTCGATGGAAGATGTTCCGCAAATGCCAAATATTTACAAACTGGCATTCCGATGTGAAATGGAACAATTTCCAGTCGGAATATTTAACCTCGAATCACTGGAAAAGCTAACTTTTGGAGGTAACCTGGACGAAATTCCAAACGGAATCCATAAGTTGAAAAAATTGACTTCTTTATCGATAAACGCACCTTTGAAAGAATTACCCGCTGGTATTTTTCAACTGACAAATCTGGAAGAATTGTATTTATGGAATACAGAAATCACCGAAATTACTCCAGAAATCAGTGCTTTGGTAAATCTGAAAACGCTCCATATCGAAGATTCTAATACCAAACTGAGAATCATTCCGAAGGCAATTTATGAACTTCCAAAATTGAACGACATTTATAAAAAAATGATCCGTGTTGATTTTGAAGCGCGAAACGAATACGAAAAAGTCTTCTTCGAATTTGAACATTATATTAAGGCTTTTGATAAAATTCCGTTAGTACAAAAGTACCTCAACAATTTCAGGGAAGGAAATATGGATAAATTTCCCGAAGTTTTATTTGCCACGATAAAGTGTTATTATGACGATGAACATGGCTTAAAAATATATCATTTTTATGACGATATCCGAAAATCAAAAGCTCCAGATACTATTTTGGAAGTCAACGAAGCGATCAAAAAATTCAAGTTTATTGATGAACGCACCACAGAAATTCAATTAAATGATTTAAAGAAAAAAGTAGCCAATTTTGATTGGTTTGACAACTCTCTTTTCTTCGAACTGATTACAGAAATGGTCGATTATACCAACAAATTGTATCCGTTTGAGAAATGGTAAAATAGTGCTTCTCTCCTATTTCCAAGTACTAAAATCATTAATCCAAATTTCATAAATAAAAATGGATTCAACTTTCGGAATAAGAAATCTTGCAAACAAAACCCATACGATTCAGATTCACTTCTGATTTTAATTGTCTTTTTCAGGATTATAAGTAAGCAAGAAAAGAAACACACCGCTAAATTTGGATTTATATAAATTAATCGACGAATTGCTTTAAAACCAAACCGATTCAAACACGACAATATGGACAAAAAAACAATAATGGATCTCATCGAAACTTGGGACGCCGACAACATCAAAACGGCAATGGTCGCCTTAAAAAAGGACAAGTCACTTGAAGAAGAAATCTGTGAATATTATAAATATGCATTAGACGTTATTTTTGGGTCGACATTGAAATCATTGGTTAAATTTCCTGAAAAACTGGACAAAAAAGATCATTTTGATAAATTTATGTACATCAGAAAACTTCCGGAAGGCATGCCATCATTCATTACCATATTAAAATTTAATGCGGTACGTCGCATAGATAGTTGGCGCAATTCTCATTATAAAAAGGAGTTGCATATCGATTGGTTTCCCAAAAATATGGCTGCGCTCAAACAAGTGACAGAACTCCATCTGGAATATCAACAGTATGATGAACTTCCTGAAAGAATTGGAGAATTAGAGAATCTTGAAGTACTGAATCTACTTGACAATAACCTGAAATCGCTTCCGAAGTCGTTCGAAAACTTAAAGAAATTACGCATTTTAAATGTAAGAGAAAATTATAGTCTGAATGAAATTCCGGATTTGTCAAAATTTCCCAACCTTGAGGAAGTTGATTTTAATTACACTATGATCGATTCACTTCCAGATGGCTTCTTCGACTTAAAAAACCTAAAAAAAATTGTGACCCTTTCCTCTCCTTTGGATAAGAATATGGACGTAATGCGTAAGATTTTTAAAACATTTCCGAATGCCGAAATACATAGCAATGCGAAGAAAGCAATTGAACTTGAAGATAAGTCAGATGCAGGCGAATTCGCTGGAAAAGAGCAAATCAAAATAAGTGATTGGAATATTAACAAGCTTCCTGCGGCGTTGTTTTTGGCTGATGCTGTCAAATCGCTTAGTATTAACTGCAACAGTTTATCTGAAATTGCCGATGAATTTGATAAGCTTCAAACGGTTGAAAAACTGGAACTCAGCGTAGGTTATGATGAAATCGATTTTCCGGCAAGTATTTACAAACTCAAAAAATTAAAGGAATTGCGTCTTAAAGGCGGATTTCATAATCTTCCCGAAGGCATAGATGCGCTAGAATCACTCGAGATTTTGGAAATTGACAATAATAGTATCAAAAAACTGCCAAAGTCATTCGCTAATCTGAAAAATGTCAAAGAAATCGAATTAAAACACGTGAACTATGACATTTTCTCTCTCATTTCGGATTTTGAAAATCTTGAAAGCCTTGTTATGGAGTATCACAATTATCCGTTCGAATTCGAGAAATCACTTTCGGGGTTGACAAAATGGCGCACGTTCAAGATAAATACATGCGTACCGATAGGAGAAGCTCTTTATAAATTGCCTCAGAACATTGAAAAGATGGAGTTGAAGAACAATGTCAGTCAGTTTGACCACAAGCTTTCGTTGGGGAAAATTATCAACCATTTTACAAGCTTGAAGGAATTAGATATAGACGAATTCAATCTTTCAGATGTGTCTGAAGCGATTCTTCCAAACACGAATCTTACCAAATTGGATCTTGATTACGTAAAAATCGCCCACTTGCCAGATTCGTTCTCAAACCTTCAAGCTTTGACCAATTTTAGTATGTATGGCGACGGTCATGAGTCATTAAATGCTTCAGTTTACGAATGCAGCGAACTAAAATTTCTGCGTTTGGGCAAATCTAAGTTTGAGGTTATTCCGTCCGGCATCAGCAAGTTGCAGAAATTGGATTGGCTCGGTTTCGAATATGGAAACATCATCCAATTTCCCGAAGATATTTATGAGATGAAAAACCTCAAGAAAATCGCGATGGAGAATTGCCCGTTATTAAAAGATAAAGAATGGAAAGCGCTCATCAAAAAGAAAATAAAAGGAATAAAGATCGTCAAAGCTTGGTATGATTGAGTAAAATCCTTTCAAATAGTCAGAAATAAAAATCGCGGATCAAGCGTAAATTCAATGAATTGAAATCGGGTAAGCAATTGGTAAAATATAATTTGTTTACTAGCAATAAACAAATATTAAATTTTTAAAAACGAGTCATATGTTTATTATCTGGAGAGGAAAAGGGATTTATGTCCTGTTGATTTTTGGAGCAATTCTGTTCGCTTATTACCTGTTGCTTGCAGAAAAAGGCAACGAGAAAATATTTCAAGGTTATGCCGCAGAATCAGCGTTTATTGGTACTGGAATTCTTTGTTTCCTGCTAGCCAGACGCTGGAAATCAAAAGAAGGCGGCGTTTATTTTGATCCTGCAAAAAATAAAGACATTACTATCCGACCGGGACATTCGCTTTTTTACATAAATGTCTATTACTGGGCGTTTATCCTGACCGCACTGGGGTTTGTCAGTTTATACAATCATTAAAATAAAAATAATCGCTCAAAAATCTTACACTAAAACAAATGACAGATTTAAATTTTATTGCAACAGCACCACATAACGTGATCAGAATTAAAAAGGACACGCGCATTTATCTTTACTTGATGACAGCATCCCTAGTAATCATGGGAATCGCCAGATCATTTTATCCGCACTACACCGCCGTTTATATGTATGTGAAAAGCCGTGAGAAAGTCACACTCGGCTGGCCAGCAACACTTTTTGCAATTGCCACTTTCATGCTGATTGCTTTTGGGTTGTTTTTAATGTATCATCTTTTAAGGCAGGACCTGAAAAAACCAGCATTAGGTGTAACCGATCAGGGACTTTTCGTGAACCAGCAAATTCTAAAAAATGCGTTAATTCCTTGGAATAATATTGAAAAAACCGAATTGCGCGGCCATATTTCCGATCCGGTTTTGCGCATCTTTTTTAAGGACATTGATTTAGTATTGGAAAGCCAATTCTTTATTCTGAAGTCAATTGCCAAATCATCACTTAAAGCAAATCAAAGTATCGGAATTACAAAAAAGGAAGCGAATGGCGACCTCATCAATATTTTTAAGCTGATAGATGAAAAAGGCGTCCCGGCACTAAATCTTATGGCTGGTGTAAAAACGGAGTAAAGGTCAAGTTAGAATATTAATTTAAAAATCAAATTAAAAAGGATAGAAGAAAGAATGCAAATAAAAAAAGTGTCCTTAAAAGTATCCTATATTTTGACAAGAAAGTTTAAAACCCGATTTAGTTAAATGCGGGAAAACCGCAACCGAATCGCGCACTCCTCCTCTTATTTTTGCAAAAACTTCATTTTGCAATGGAACCAAAATACTTAAAACTTTTGAAAAAGCTCTTGCAGGCTGAAGGAAAAGATGCTGAAGAAATTTGCGGAACAATTTTAATGACAAAACTTGAGCTTCCGCATTTTTCACCGTCGCTTGTGTCGATGTTAGAGGTTTACTATAAAAGCATCGCCTCTGAATACTGCACTCATAAAACAGACTACAACAAATCTAAATTAGAAAAAATTATAAGCGAAATCGAAGGATTGCTTTTTTGATAAGAGAAAGAGGCAAATAGTTTATAACTCTTTTATGTTCAAATTTCCTATCTAAATAAAATTCAATTAAACGCAAAAAGCCTATACATATCATATAGGCTCTAAACATTATTTTTAATTTTAAATTAGGGCTGTCCCGCTCCCCCTGATGCGCCATATATTTGTCCGTTTGCATAACTGGCATCACTTGCTGCAAGTTGCACATAGATTGATGCTAGTTCTGCGGGCTGTCCAGGTCGCCCGAGCGGTGTGTCTCCGCCAAATTTCACAAGTTTTTCCATCGTAGCGCCTCCGCTGACCTGTAATGGAGTCCATATCGGCCCAGGAGCTACGCCATTCACCCTGATACCTTTCGGTCCGAGCTGTTTTGCCAATGATTTTATATAATTGGTAGTTGCTGCCTTGGTCTGCGCATAATCATACAAGTCTTCACTGGGATCATAGGCCTGTTGCGAACTCGTGCCGATTATGCAAGTGCCAGGTTTCAAATGGGGAAGCGCCGCCTTTATAATCCAGAAAGGTGCATAAATATTGGTTTTCATGGTGGCATCAAAATCATCTGACGTAATATCCAGTATTGATTTTTGCGTTTGTTGCCTTGCCGCATTATTGACAACAATATCGAGACCGCCCAATCCTTTCACGGCTTCTTCCACAAGCTTTTTACAGAACGCCTCGTCGCGAAGGTCTCCGGGAATTGCAATCGCTTTTCTTCCTACCGCTTTTATCAATTGCACCACTTCTTTTGCATCTTCTTCTTCGGCAGGAAGATAATTGATCGCCACGTCAGCACCTTCTCTGGCATATGCTATCGCGGCAGCCCTGCCCATGCCAGAATCGCCTCCTGTAATCAAGGCCTTGCGTCCTTTAAGCCGCCCTGAGCCTTTATAGCTTATTTCACCGTGATCTGGTCGCGGATCCATTTTACCAGCGAGCCCCGGCCAAGGCTATGTTTGTTCCTTAAATGGCGGTTTTACATATTTTGACGTAGGATCTTCAAGTCCTGATGCTCCGTAAGAACCACTGTTGTCAAGACCACTTCCTATTGCAGGGCTGACTACCGCGGTGGCCAAAATTGCGCCCATGCCACCAATTGCTTTCCTGCGACTCATATTGTTATCGTTACTCATATTAATTGCATTTTTAAAAATCTTTTTCTTTCATTCTGTAGAATTACGCCCACGGATCAAGAACTACCTTCACGCATCCATCCTCTTTTTTGTCAAAAATGTCATAGCCGTGAGCGATTTCTGTTAACGGTAATCTGTGGGTGATAATATCGTCCAGCTTCACCTTTCCGTCAGTAACATATTTCATTAGCTTATCAATATGCTTGTGCGCCGGCGCCTGTCCTCCTTTCATGATAATTCCCTTGTCAAAAAACTGTCCGATTGGAAAATTGTCATAGGTCGTAGGATAAACTCCCAAGACTGAAACAATCCCACCACGACGCACCGCGCTCATACAGGCTTCCAGCACTTTTACAGATCCTTTCTCAAAGTTGACCACTGCCTTTGCCTTGTCTAATAAACTTCTTTCAGGCTCAAATCCCACAGCATCAACGCAAACGTCAGCACCACGCCCCTGAGTTTTCTCACGGATTTGCTCAACTACACCTTTAGGTCCGTCTTCCCAAAGAACAGTTTCGCAATTGGCAGTCGCTTTCGCTTTATCCAAACGATATTGCAATGTATCGACCACAATTACTCTCGCCGCTCCGCGAAGCCAAGCGCTTTTTGCTGCCATGATTCCTACTGGTCCAGAGCCAAAAATCGCTACCGTTTCGCCACCTTTTACTTCTCCCCAATCGATTCCGGTATATCCGGTAGGGAAAATATCGGTAAGAAACAGCGCCTGCTCATCGGTCAAGCTGTCTGGCACTATTCGCGGACCAAAATTTGCATAAGGTACTCTCACATATTGCGCCTGTCCGCCGTCATAACCTCCATAAAGATCGGTATAACCAAAAAGTGCCCCACCTTTTTGCGTCAGCAATCCGCCTTCTGGACCGTAATGGTCTGGATTGCTATTTTCGCAATGTCCTGGTAATTCATGGTTGCAGAAAAAGCAGGAACCACAGGCAACAGGAAATGGCACGACCACTCTGTCGCCAGGCTTTAAATGCGTTACTCCTTTTCCCACCTCTTCAATGATTCCCATGAATTCGTGGCCAAGAACCATTGGTCTGGGTTGTGGAATTCCTCCGGAAAAGATATGCAGATCAGAGCCGCAGATCGCCGTAGATGTTACCTTTAATATGATGTCATCCTGATTTTCAATCGTTGGATCATCAATGTTGTCGCAGGTTATTTTTCCTGGTCCGTGTATTACCGCTGCTTTCATATAACTGTTTTTTAAGTTTCTATTTTCGTTTTAAAAATTCTAATTTTGAATCAAATCAGGCACTTACATAAAATTATAAATACTTTTGCCAAGCGGGTTACATCATTTTTATGAGGATTTATAAAATTGGTTTGACTTGAGCCTTTTTGGAATCTTATAATTATCTCCTACTTAATTTTTGCTGGTTCAATTAAAATATAGCTTCAACCTTATATTTTAGATTTTCTAGAAACATCGGTCAATACCACCGTTGCCGTGGCTAAAGCAACAAGTGCTGCGTGAAACAGCAAAGCCTTTTTATCCTTTTGGATTGCTCTGTGAAATCCCAGCAGGCCGACCAGACCCAAGTTGAAATAGTCTATTTTATAGTGTGTCTTAAACGAAACCAAAGGCAAAATACCTGCTCCATGATTAGTAACCGCATTGTAAATTCCAAGACTCGATCCAAGAATTGAATATAGATTTTGCGCTTTTTTGTCCATGTCCATCGTTTTTGGAACGACAAATAGTGACGCGATGATTCCGTAATCGATAATTCCGTGAGCCAGTGGCGTGATTGGTTTTTCCATCTTGCTTTAATTAATGTCGAAATTCTATACTTTTTCGATAACTATTTACGGCTTGGCCGGCTGAAAAACTGCAAGCTGCATCGAAAAATTTTTGGAAGGCACATTATTACCTTCGGCAATTTCGCTGAAGTTTGCGTTCATTATCCAAGTTTCAGCGCCGGCCATTGTTGCCGTGGACGGATAGGCAAACCGGTCTTCAGAAGAAGTCGTTTCTGAAACTGTTGCCGACGCCCAATTATCGCTGCTCACAATCTTAAATACTTTATTGACGCCACCGTTTTGCACCATTGTCAACGTCTTGCCGTCATTCATTATCATACCATCGGCTCCTGGGAAAAATTGATTGATCTTAACTTTCGAAGCTTTTGACTGGTCTGTAATTGGAATTTTAATCAAACTTCCGCTTCCATTGTTGGCCACAAGAAGATAGCCTCCGTCATTGTAAACGATTCCATTTGGACCAACTCCCGCTGCCCTCAAAAGTTCATTTTGGGAGAAAACGGATGCTTTTCCAGATGTATCGACTTTATAAACTGCGTTCGAAAAACTGTCGGTGATGTATGTATTTGCATTGGAATCGAAAGCCAAATCGTTAGGGAAATGCTCGCCTGGAACTAACTTTGAAAGATCAATATCCGAAATCTTTTTTCCGGTTTTTACGTCAAGAACCAGCAGTCTGGCTTCTTTCTTTTTAGTCGCTTCGGTACTGAACTTGCTGTAATTTGCATCTCCCGCACACACAAAAAGTCGTTTTCCATCGGGATGCACTTTCACTCCGTAAGTTGATTTTAGTGATTTATCTGAATAAAATTCTGTGTATTTTCCTTCTCTGGTTACTTTTCCAACTGTTCCCAATCTTGCTGAAGTCACAAAAAATGAATTGGAGGCCTTGTGGTAGGCAACACCTTCGGGATAAGTTTCTGGCGCTTCAAACACGATGCGTTTTGTGGGCTGTTGTGCCCATCCCGAGGCGCAGATCAGCAATATAATTAGCTTTTTCATAAGTATCAGATTTGTTTGATTAAGTAGATAATTCCGTTGGCATCATCAGATATATAAACGTGGCCTTTTGAAGTAATAGCAACGCCAGCGGGTCTTCCGAAGCGTTCATTTCCGATTAGAAATCCGCTTAAAAAATCCTCAGAGCCATCAGGATTTCCTTTCGAGTCAAACTTAATTCGTTCCACTTTATAGCCAGACGGCTTCAGTCTGTTCCATGATCCGTGCCAGCAGACCAGCGCATCGCCTTTCATCGGACCGTTTTCAAAAAATGTAAACGCAATCGGCGCGCTGTGTGCTGCAAATTCCATAATTGCAGGTTGTGTATCTTTCGCCCAGCCTTCCTTAGTGTTTCCGACTGGATCTTCACGGCTTTCGTCAACAACTCGTTTTCCGTAAGCAAAAGGAAATCCATAATTGCCTCCCATACTAATTTTATTCAGCTCTTCTGGAGGCCATTCGTCGCCTTTTGCGTCGCCACCGTTGTCAACGCCCCACATTTCTTTTGTCTTTGGATGCCAGTCGAATCCGATGGTATTTCGCAAGCCAGACGCATATACTTTTCGTTCCCAAGTTTGAGGATCCACCTGAAGCATGGTTGCCGTTTCTTTATCGCTCTCCTTGCAATCATTGCACACGCTTCCCACGGAAATGTAGAGTTTTCCGTCAGGGCCAAAATCCATCGTGCGATTGGGGTGTTGCCCTCCGCTGGGAAGGTCTTTTATCAACGTATCTGCTACTTTTGCTAGCGTTCCGTCGGTGTTTATAGTGTAGCGAAGTACCTTATTATTGTTGCACAGGTACATCTTGCCGTCCTTTGAAGTTATGCCGTGAACTCCAGGAAAATCAGCTACTCTTACCATGTCATCAAACAATCCGTCGCCGTTATTATCTTTTAAGAGCAAAACATCTCCGGCATCGCGTCTGGTTACATAAAGCTGTCCGTTGCTTCCGGCATAAAGCATTCGTGGTTTGCCCAATCCTTTCGCTGCAGTTTCTACTTTCCAACCTTTGGGAACTTTTAATCCGGATGCCAGTTCAGAACTGTATTCCAACTGCGTTGGATAATTGGTAATTGTAGTCTTTTCAGTGTTTTCCTTTCTGGGAATTCCTTTCTGTGCATTTGCCCAAGTTCCGAAAAGGAGAAGCAAGACGCATACCTTTGGTAGTAATTTTTTCATAAACTAAACTTTATAATTTTGGATACAACTCTGATTAACAACAATCTGGCTGTATTTCTAAATTACTATTAGTTTATCTTAATTCCTTATAACTTTACTTTGAGATTTTATATTATTTGGCAGGCTCAGCTATTCCAGCAGAAATGATCTTGAAGCTTCATTTTATTACAAGCATTGCGAACTAATTCCGAAATGTATCTTTTTTACATTTGCAGAAATTTTTACTCCGATTGCTTCGCTCTCAATTTTGGTTTGTTTTGAATTTTAAAAATAATTTTAAACCAGTAAAAATCTTACAATATTTTTTCTATATTTGGGAAATTTTTAACAAATCAACAAACACCAAAACTATTAATTTATGAGATCGGCACGTTTATTATTACTTATTTTAGGACTTTCTTTAACTGTTTGCCAAGCGCAAGATATTGAAAAACAAAAAGCAAAACTCAAATTATTTGAAGAAGAGAAACTTACTGGCGAATTCGCTAATCTTCAGCAAAAATATGCTGGGAAAGTTTTGTTTTCTAATGCAGTAACCACAAGAGAAATACCAGAATCAAGCTATATAAACAGCTACACTTTTGGAGATAAGCTTTCATTTAGAGCTTTTTTTTCGCACTCCATTTTAAACAGCATGTTGTTGCAAATGATTGACAAAGGATCTAAAGCGAAAGACCTGAACAATAATGGAACTTGGTTTCCAAAATACCTAGCCGTCTTGTACCTTGATGGTAACAGAATCACCAATACAAGCTACGCAATCAGCTTTGGCGATAAGGAAACACATTCTGACCTGTCACAAAGAGGAACTTTGAACGATGATCAAAGCGACCTCGATTTTGGAAAAACGCTTTACAAGGACTTAAAAACTAGGATAGAACTCTTGACACCTGGAAAGCACATGCTAAAAATTGAGTACGTACCGTACTTCAACTTTGGAACGGCCACCGATGTAGAATTTAAGCCCGTAGCGTCTGGTGAAATTGAGATGATCGTGAAAAATCAAAAAATAGACCTAAATGACCCAGAGGTTTGTTTGCCAACAGCACAAATGACCGACAAAGCTTTAGACGCTAAAATTTTAAAAGCTTTCAAAGCAAAAGGATTTAAAGCAGAAGCTAAAAAAGTAAGGATTACTTCAAAGAAATGGAACATCCAAAGAAATGAATTTGGTATCATCTTGAGAAGATATGTTGAAGCTTATATCGGATACACAAAAAATGGAAAATGCTATTACGATGTATATAATTTTAATCAAGATTATGACGGTAATGCTTATCAATCTGAAGTTTATCTTATGGGAGAAGGTATTGGAACAGAAAGAGAAAGAAGTTGCGAGTGCTTAAAATAGGTCTTGTTTTTTCAAGTGACTTCGTAATTAATTTGTAAACTGAAACCATAATCTCGTATGAATAAATTCTTTAAAGTTGGTTGTCTTCTAATTTTATTTTTGGCTTTATTGGGAATTGCAGGCGTTTTCTTGGCAAATCGGCATGATGGCCCCACGCAATCAATTGCATTTCTGAATACTTCTGACGTGACGCGCTCCGTTACTTTTGAAAAAATAGAAAAAACTGGAAAACTAGCTGCCACTTACACAATCAACCGCGATATTAAGCCAAATCAAGAAATTATTGAAAAAGTGCCTGCCGGAAATTACAAAATAAGCATTTGGAATCAAGATAAAAGCCTGTTTAAGTCAACCGATTTTAAAGTAATTCTTGACGATCCAAAAGTTTCGAGCTATCAATTGTACCGCCTTGATATTGCAACAGATAAAATATATGTAATTGTCAACCTTAATGCGCTTTATGAAGGAAATTCCCTTGCTAATCATATGGCCAGTGCTGCTGGCACCAAACAGGAAAGGCTGAAAATTGAAATGCTATTCGATGGAGGTCGTCCATTTCAGGTTCCTGAAACTTATACGTCGCGAACTTTTATCGATATTAACGATGATCTGCCGAGTGAAATTAAATTTGGAGAAATGGTATATGGTCTATTCGAGTTTTCAAAAACCATTTCTAAAGATAAAGTTGAAGCTGCAATTTATGCGAAACTGCTCAAAAAAGTAAAATAAAAAGTCAGAAAGAAATATTATATTTCTATTTGAAAATTAATTTAATAAGACCTAACCCCTAAAAGTTATAATATGAATTCAGAGAAAATTATTTATAAATTAGATAATAATGGTGACAAGGAAACGTCGCTAAAAACTACAGCCAACGATGTCTTGGCGAAATTAAAAAATCAATTTGGACACGAATACGATGTAACTGCGAACGAATTTGGCATTTTCGACAAAGATTGGTCGCACGAAATCAAAGTTAGAAAAGGCAATAAAATTGGAGCCGAAGTTGGATTTAAATGGGAACAATCGCAACCCGAAGTTTTAACATTGGAAGTCGATGAATCTTCAAAAATGGGGTCTCAGATAACTTATGGCATACTATTAATATTTGTTGCAGTCGGGGCTTATCTGGCTTACAACGATATGGCGCCACTTGAATTTCTCCCTGGAAAAAAGATAGCTGGTGGTTTGGGAGGACTTATTGCAATAATTCCAGGAATGATCGTAGTATCAATTGCAAAATCACTCTTCCTGAAAAATGAAAAAGCACAAAATGTGCAACTTTTAAATGACGTTAGACAAGCGGTCAGCAAATAAATTGCATGAAGCAAAATAGCGGGTGTAATTCATTATCACTTACTCCCGCTATTTTTATTGTAAATTAGCTCCAAACTTAAATTTTCACATTTTTTTTTCCAACTTATGAAAAACAAAATTGGCTTTAACCTTTTCTTTGCATTAATTTCTTTTCCCGTCGGAATGGCGCTATTTAGAGAAATTGACTTCAAAACTTATTCATTTGCAAATCCGGCATTAGGAGTAATTTATCTTATTACATTCATCGGAACAATTTATCTGACTTTTAAGCATCGGAACAATTTATCTGACTTTTAAGAAAAAGCAAACAAAATCTAACTAGCAACTATTCTTCTGAAGAATACCCTAAAAATAAAAACTCCGTTATTTCTAACGGAGCCTTTTCACAAAGAATAAAAAATATAAAAACTAACTTTAACTTTAAGATTCTTGTTTTTTATTTTGCTTTTTTGAACTCGAAATAATTTAGATTGAAACCGCCTTTTTCGAATTTCATTCTTAGTTTGTTGGTTCCTTTTTTCAAAACAATATTTTTTGCTGTTATTGTTTTCCAAATGTCTTTTCCTCCAGTTTTTGGAAGTTCGATTGTGCCCAAAACATTTCCTGTTTCATCTTCAATCGTCATTTTTCCTGTTTCACCAGCATTTGAATAACGAATATCAACATTAAAATTTGTAGAATTTGTATTTACTGTATATTGCAACCACTCGCCTGTTTCGATAAACCCTATAGAAAATCCTATGCTTTGTTTATCACTGCATTTTTCAATATCAACGCCGTCATTTCGCATCTTGTCGCCTTTGTTCCATGCGTCAAATTTTCCGGTAACGGTTTTGTAATTAACAACGTCATTGTCTTTATAGGCAAATCCGTTTGTACCCAAATCATAGTGAACGGCGTGAATTATTCCCGGAAGAATGTTATTTTTATACGGTTTTGTTTCATCGGTTTGTACTTGCCTGAACATTGCGTCAATCACGTCTGGCTTTACCGTAACATTCTCTATTTTATAATTTTCAGCCAATTGCATCAACGCTTTTTTTGCGAAAGCAGGAGTTGGTTTTTCGCCTCCATTTTTCCAATATTCCAAAAGTTTCTGATATTCTGAATTCATGGTTACAGAAGTCACTCCTGCAATATTTTCCACTTTTTTCATCGGCCAAAAAGCCCATCCGATATTATTTTTTTCTAAAAGTGAAATCGATTCTTTGAACCAAACGTTAGAGTTTTCGCCACCTTCGCCCATCCAAATTGGAACGTTGTGTTCTTCTCGCAAATTCACAATATCTTGAATGGAAGCCTGGTCGTTATAATTCCAATATTTGTGAAAACTAAGTGCCATATTTTTGTCCCAAAGCGGGAAAATTCCGTTATAATTATTTCCCCAACAATTTCCTTCAATAATTACCAAATGGTTTTTATCTACGGTTCTGATCGCCTTTGTAATTTCTAATTGCAATGCTCTTAACGGTGCATTTAATTTTTCATCACAGCCGTTTTTATTGGTTCCGGAGAAATTCCAATTCGGTTCGTTGATGATATCATAACCGCCAATCCACTTTTTGTCTTTGTATCTTTTGGCTAATTTTACCCAAAAAGCAACCATCTTTTTCTTGTTCGCTTCACTTTCCCAAAGCGATGGTTTTGTGGTGTCATAATCAGAAATATTGGCGTCCATTCCTTGGCCTCCGGGCGCGGCATGAAGATCTAAAATAAGGTACATTTCGTTTGCCTCGCACCATTTTAAAAGATCATCTGTCATTTTAAAACCTTCGTCTAGCCAAGTATTTTCTCCAGAAACTGACTCTTTTTCGATGGGAAGCGTGTACAAATTATAATGCATCGGAAGCCTTACCGAATTAAATCCCCAAGCTTTCAACGAATCAATATCTCTTTTTGTGATTCCGTTTTTTAAATAGGCTTTGTAAAATTCTTCGGTATCTTTTTTGCCAATTAATTCCTCGATTTTGTTCTTTATCGTAAATTGAGTTCCAGCAAAACCGTCAGTTTTCAACATGTAACCTTCTTGAACCATCCAGCCACCAACGCCCAAACCTCTTAGAATTATATTATTTCCTGAACCGTCAACAATTTTTTGTCCGTCTTGATGTAAAAAATCTTGACCAAACATTGAAATTGAACAGATTGCAAAAAGTGATGTTATTACTTTTTTCATATTAATAAACTAGCGTTTGAATGGCATGCGCCGGAATATTTACTTCGGCTTTTGACTCGTCAATGATCAAATTATATCTGATTGCGTCATCGCTTTGGTTCATCACAACTGTCACCATTTTTCCGTCTTTATTATAAAACGATGTGCTTGCCAATTGGCTTCGGCTCACGGCTGTACTCACACGTTTAGCTTCAGGACGGATAAATTTAGAAAAGTGTCCGATGTAATAAAATGACGGTGTGTAAATTAAATTTCCGGTTGTTGTATCAGCGTGCAACGGTGCAAAACAGAAATTTCCAACGTGATTCGGACCTCCATTTTGGTCTAAAAGAATATTCCAATCCGTCCAAGCTACGGTTCCGTTATTGAAATCGTTTATCATGTTAAGGCCATATCTTTCGCCATTTGCCCAAAATTGATATTTTTTGGCATCAAAAACTTCGACGCAACCTTCAGTAAACATTAGATTTTTATCAGGATACGCTTCATAAACTTGTCTCACATTATCAAACATTGGTTTGCCACCGTTCCAAGTTTCATACCAATGGAAACCCATTCCCCAAACATATTTTGACGCTTCTTTATCAGAATAAATTACATTTGCTCGTTGCGCCATCAAATCGCGATTGTGATCCCAAACAACTATTTTTTTATCTAAAAGTCCGTTTTTTTCCATAGTTGGACCAAGAAAGTTTTTTACAAAATCTCTTTCATCTTCCGCGGTAAAAATGCAAGATTCCCATTTTTGAACAGCCATTGGTTCGTTTTGAACTGTGATTCCCCAAATTGGCATACCTTCTTTTTCATAAGCATTGATGAATTTTGTGTAGTAATTTGCCCAAGATTGGTAATATTCTGGCAATAATTTTCCGCCCTTTAGCATATTTTTAGTGTCTTTCATAAACGCTGGCGGACTCCACGGACTTGCATACAACGGAATTTTTCCCGCAGTTTTTAAAGCTTCCTTTATCAACGGAATTCTAAATTTCTTATCGTGATCAATGTTGAATGATTTTAAATCTTTGTCGTTTTCTTTGATATAAGTATAACTTCCGCTACTAAAATCAGAGCTGTGAATGGTCGTTCTGATCAAAGAATAGCCGATACCTTTGTCTTTATCATAATAAGCGTTGACAAATTCTTTCTGTTTTTCTTTAGAAAGTTTAGCAAAAACTTCGGCACTTGCATCGGTGATCGCGCCACCAATTCCCATGAAAGTTTGAAAGGTATTATTTGGATTTACAAAAACCGAAGCTTCTGTTTCAAGAGGTTGTTTTGAAGATTTGAATTCTAAATTATCTGTCTGCTTTAATCTCAAATCAGTATTTTCGGCGGTAGTGAAGACTGTAATTTTTTTGCCTTGCGCTTTGAAATTTTCTGTTTTCGATTGTTGTGCAAAAGATGTCAATGCGAACATCAACACCAAAGTTGTAATTGTGTATTTTTTCATTATATATTAAATTATGCATGTCCGAAGACATAGTTTTGGCTTTAAAATCATTGTAATTGAGAATAGAAAATAGCCTATAATTTCAACAAAAACAGGCTACTTTTACTAACTCAACTTTAACAAATTATATTTATTCTGCAATTCCTCGAAGTTCTACGGCTGAAACCTTGATTCCTGTTGTTCCCAAGTTTGCGCCACCAGATTTTATTACGATATAAATAATTCCGGTAGTTGGAAATGAAATTATTGCGCCTGAACCAGTGCAACCTATTTCAGAAAGTTTTCCGTTAAAAGCAGTATTTCCGCAACCGTTCCAAGTACTTAATCCAATTCTTGTTCCGCCAGCGCTGTAATCTTGATTTTGAACGGGCGCCACATCCGAAGCTAAAACTTCAAACCAAGTGTCAGTTGCGCCAGAACCTTGAACAACCATATCCAATTTATACTGGCGATTTGCCTGCACTTCCACGGCTTGATAAATCGCTTGTTGCGCATTTGAGCTTCCTGTAACGGTCGCGCTTCCTTGAGCAAACGCCCAGTTTGTCGCCGTTCCGCTAATGTTTAAAACTTGCCAAGCACCTTGCCCATCAGGAAATTTTCCGTCGATAAGAATATTTCCGGCCACCGGATCAGATGTTTCTACAATGATTTCTTGCGTAGAATTATTGGCAACACCGCCTCTTCCAATTGCGGAATGCGTGACTGTATAAGTTCCTGCGTCTGGAAGAAAAATGTTTTTTACAACGCCAATTTGGCCTTGATTTGGAACTCCGTCAATGATCCATTTTGATTGGATAATATTTGTTGTTTTTCCTTGTAAATTAAATTTATTTGGAGATGTTGGATCTTGAGAAACCGTGAAAGTTGCATCTACATTTGAGTCAGAAAGACCGTTTCCGAGATCAGTTTCATCTGGCGTACAAGCTGTAAATCCTGCAAAAACAGAAGCTACAAAAAATAAAGAACACCATTTTTTTATAGTTGATTTCATGAATTATTGCTTTAAAAATTAATAATTTGGATTTTGTACAATGATTGTATTGCTCAGTTCTAACAGTGGAATCGGAAGTATTTCATGCTTTCCAGCCACAAATCCTCTTGAACTTAAAACAGTGGCTGCTCGACCAGTTCTTACCAAATCATACCAGCGATGACCTTCTCCTGCCAATTCTAATCGTCTTTCTCTAAAAATATTTTCTTCGTTTGCAGGAATCGAAGGCATATTTGCTCGTGTTCTTACTGCGTCAAGCAATGCTTGTGCACGTGCTATGTCGCCGCCACCTCTTACAATTGCTTCGGCTTCCATCAAATAAGTATCTGCCAATCTGATTTCGTATGTATTTTGATTCCAATTTAATTCAAATGCGCCCGCGCCAACATTTCTGTTTCTTTCTCTTCCTGCAAATTTTTTCAGAAAATAACCAGTGTCCATATATCCTGGCTCGTAATCAGCATTTCCGTCAAGAACCAATTGCTTTAAGTTTAAAATAGTTGCGTCTTTTCGAGTGTCTGAATCTGTGAAAGTATTGAATAAATCTTCTGTCATCGGATTAAACCCATATCCTGGTACAAAATCTTCAGCAGCAATTGTATCAAGTCTTTCATAATTCCTTGGACCCACCATTTGATTTAAAATGTTTCCTTCTGAACCAGCAACATTTCCCCAATCAGACCATTTTCCACCTTTGGTATGAACGATTTCAATGATTGATTCCGAATTAAATTTATTATCAACGTTCCACAAATCTGCGTAATTATCGAGAAGTTTATTGCCAAATTGAGTTGTAGTTCCCGGAGTTCCGTTTACAATCGCCAATTGTTCTGCCGCTTCTGTAAACTTGTTTTGCCACAAATACACTTTTCCTAAAAGCGCTCTGGCTCCTGCTTGAGTCATTCGTCCGCCTTCTGTATTTGTTGAAACTGTTGCAGGAAGCACTGGAATTGCTGCCAAAAGATCAGCTTCAATTTGCTCAAAAACCAATTCTGGCGCCACTTGCGGAATTGTGTAATAATCTGCGGCCGCAACCGGTGCTGTAATCAACGGAATATTTTTGAACATTCGAACCAAATCAAAATAAAAATAAGCTCTTAAAGTTCTAGTTTCGGCTGTAAAACGATCAATTTTGTCTTGGCTCATTGGCACATTTGGCAATTTTGTCAGCAAAATATTTGCTCTAAAAACCCCTGAGTAAGCTTTTGCCCAAAATTCTCCTTGCGGTCCCTGATTTGGATTCAGCGTATAATTTGACCAAACTTGAAGTTCATTGGTATCTGTTGAAGAACCGCCGCCGGCATAAAAATCATCTGAAGCGGCGTTTAATCCTGCCATTCTTCCCACAAAAGTTTCCCATCCAACGACATCATAAACCGCGGTTAATCCTGCAAACGCTTCAATTTCATTAGAATAATATTCGTCTTCAAGGAAAATTCCGTTTCCGTCAACATCTAAAAATTCTTCACTGCAAGATGCCATTACGGCAATTCCTGCGAATAAAACCATTGTTCTTTTAATTGCTTTCAATTTCATAATAAATATCTTTAACTATTAAAATTCTAAATTAACGCCAAACATAAAGCTCCTGGCTTGTGGATATTGGCCTCTGTCAATGCTTAAAGCGCCTCCTCCAATTTCTGGATCGTATCCTGTATATTTTGTAAACGTGAAAAGATTTTCACCTGTAACATACAATCTTACGTTTTGAATCTTCGCTTTTGTAGTAATTTCTTTTGGAATTGTATATCCAAGTTGTACCATTTTAATTCTAAAATAATCGCCGTCTTGCAAGTAGAAATCAGAGAATTTTGAGAAATTTCCGTTTGGATCATTTTCCACAATTCTTGGATAAGAGTTTGAAGTTCCTTCACCCGTCCAACGGTTTAAAGCGGCAGTTTGGTAATTTGCATTTGCAAGATCCAATCTTCTCAATCCTTGGAAAATTTGGTTTCCGGCAACACCCTGACCTAAAATAGACAGGCTGAAGTTTTTGTAATCAATGTTTACAGTAAGACCATACGTCCAGTCTGGCGTTGGGTTTCCGATATAACTTCTGTCATTTGCGTCAATTTTTCCATCTCCATTCAAATCTTTAAAACGGAAATCTCCGGGAGCTGCATTTGGCTGAATTAATGTGCCAGACTCACCAACATAAGCGTCAACTTCTGCTTGGTTTTGAAAAATTCCGGCAGTTGAATATCCATAAAATTCATTGAATGCGTGGCCCGGCTGAATTCTTAAAATAGAGCCTAAAGTTTGGAAACCATCGCTGTCTTGAAAGCTAACCAATCCTAATTCTTTCACTTCATTTTTCAAATAAGTTGCGTTTCCACTAACTGAAAAATTTACCTGCCCGATTTTTTTGCTGTAGCCTAATTCAACTTCAAAACCGCTATTGTTCATCTTTCCGATGTTTACATAAGGATCGCTGATTGTTCCCAGATAATCTGGAATTCTTTGCTGGCGCAATAAATTGTCTGTAACTTTTTTATACCAATCAAATGTGATTGTAAAATCGTTAAATAACCTTGCTTCAAACCCAATGTTGGTCTGACTTGTTTCCTCCCATTGAAGATCTGGATTTGAAGGTTGATTCGGACTGTAACCCACAACGCTCGTTGCAGAATTTCCGTAAGTATAATTTCTTCCCGGGCCAACACTTGAAACAAATGCAAAATCAGGGATGGCATCACTACCAACCGTTCCGTATCCACCTCTAATTTTTAAGGTATTTAGCGTTTTGCTTTCTTTCCAAAACGATTCGTTAGTCACAACCCAACCTGCAGACATTGAAGGGAAAATTCCGTACTTATTGTTTCCACCAAATCTTGAAGATCCGTCGCGTCTGATAATTCCTGTAAACAAATATTTTTCGTTGAAATCATAATTTACACGTCCAAAAAGTGACGTAATTCTGTGTTGCACGCCTCTGTATGCGGAAGAATTGATGTCAGCCTGCGGATGTGAGCCTGGGAAAGCGGCGTCATCAAAATTGTAATAAGGAATATTGAAATACGTCACACTGCTTCCTTGGGCTATATTATCGACATAACTTCCTTGTCCCGCCAAAACATTAAAATTGTGTTTTTCAATGCTTTTTGTATAAGAAAGCGTGTTTTCAATATTCCAACCAAATCCTCTATTGTTTGAAGTACTAATGTTATTTTGTATCGTTTTTGTTGATGAATTCAAATAATACACCGGCGTAAAACTATCACTTCCCCAATATGCTAATTTTCCTCCAAGAGTTGTGCGGAACTTCAATCCAGAAATCGGTTGAACTTCTAAAAAAGCATTTCCAACGAAATTATCAGACCATCCATAATTTCCTTGTCTTGTCTTGATATAAGCTAATGGATTGGTAATTTCATTTTGTACATCTTGCGAAATTCCATACGGATTTCCGTTTTGATCCCTGATTATTCCTGGCTGGGTGTATAAAGGAGAACCGGCCACAGCAGGATCTGTAATTACCAACGGCGTGATTGGATCAAGGTTTAAAGCAGAACTCAACGGTCCGCCATACTCACTATTTGTGTTTCCTATACCTTGGTTTTTTTCGTTTGAGTATCCAACAGTTTGCCCAAAAGTGAACCAATCTGAAATTTTGTGGTTAGAGTTAATCCTGATGTTTTTTCTCTTATATTTTGAAATTTCTGTAGCAACAATACCTTCTTGTTCCAATAACCCGAAAGATACATAGTAAGTAGATTTTGAACTACCGCCACTCAAACTGATTTCGTGACCTTGGCGTTGCGCTTGATTGTTAAAAATCGCGTCTTGCCAATCGGTTCCTTTTCCAAGCGATGCTGGATCATTGAACAAAATATTGCCACCTGCAGCGACAGAAGATTCGTTTCTTAACGTTGCATATTGCTCCGCATTTAAAAGATCTAATTTTCTCGCCGGAGCTGAAAAACCAGAAAAACCATTGTAATTTACTTTTAAAGAACCTTCTTGTCCTTTTTTTGTAGTTACTAAAATTACACCGGCTGCAGCTCTTGTTCCATAAATAGCCTGCGAAGCTGCATCTTTTAAAACCTCAATCGATTGAATGTCAGATTGATTTAAAAAACCAATACCGCCAGCGTCAACAATAACGCCATCAATTACCCAAAGTGGATCGTTGTTCCCAAACGAAGTGGTTCCACGAACTCTGATTGTTGAACTAGAACCCGGCTGACCAGAGTTTCCTGTAACCATAACTCCTGATGTTCTTCCCTGAAGCGCTTGCTCAATTCTTGTAATTGGAAGGTTTTCAATATCCTTTGCTTTTACGCTTGAAATTGCTCCTGTTACAACACTCTTTTTTTGAGTTCCATAACCAACGACCACAACTTCTTCAAGATTTCTTGTATCAACTTTCATTGAAACATTAATCTGTGTTCGACTATTTATCGTTTGTTCGGTAGTTGTGTATCCAACATAATTGTAAACCAAAACGGAGTTTGGCGATGCGCTAATAGTATAATTTCCATCTAAATCAGATGTCGCACCACTGGAAGTACCTTTCACCAAAACCGAAACTCCCGGAAGTGGCAGTCCCGATTCGTCGACAATAGTTCCTCTAATACTTATTTCTTGTGCATTTGTAGCAATTGAAAGTAGTAATGAAAAACAAAAAAAGAGTAGTTTTTTTAATTTCATATTTCTGAATTTTTTGCTTGTTAAATTATTAATTCAGCACAATATTAAACTTTAAATTTTAGTATTGTCAAAATATATTCCTTACAAAAACACATCAAAAATATTTTTTAAACTTTACAAAAACACATCAAATAAATCATATATAATTAAATATCAATATTTTAATTTCAAATTAAAATTGTTACGAAAACGTTAACTTAAAAAAACATACCTTACATTTACATCTCGAAACAAATTTCCCAATAGAAACCAATGACGTGTTCTAAAATCGATACATTTTGATAACAAAATATTATAAACCAATTGCAACGACAGTGCTACTTCTGTGCTTTTTATTTGCAAATTCACAGATAAAAAATATCGGTCTGCCAGAAATTAAGAATTTCAAAAAATCTGATTATGACGGCGGCACACAAAACTGGGGCATTGAGCAAGATAAAGATGGAAATATCTATTTTGCTAATAATGTAGGACTTCTGCAATTTGACGGTTCTTCTTGGAACAAATTTGTTTTGCCAAATAATTCATCAGTCCGTGCTTTAAAAATTGGTAATAATGGGGAAATATTTGTGGGTGGTTATAACGAATTTGGTTATTTTAAACCAAATGAAAAAGGCAAATTTGTTTACACTTCCATTTCAAAACTTATTAATGAAAACAACCGGAAACTAATAGATTTCACTTGGAAAATACACATTTTAAAAGACGAGATTATCTTCCAATCATTCGGAAATATTTATATCTACAAAGACAAAAAGCTTAAAATTGTCGAAGCTCCCAACCGATTTCAGTTTTCCTTTCTAGTCAATGGCAAGCTTTATATTCAAGATATTTCTTCGGGATTGTTGACGTATTCTGACGGGAAGCTTTCCGCTTTAAAAGATTCACAAATTTTCAATAATACCGAAATTTGGGGAATTGTTGAAATGCCGAATAAAAAAATTTTGATAACAACATTAGATAAAGGAGTATTTATTATTGAAAATAATTCGATAAATTCTTGGGAATCTGAAGCTAATCTATTTATTAAAAAAAACAGTTCTCTCGGAATGACGATTATTAAAACGGATTTTATAGTGATCAATTCCGTTTTAGATGGTATGATAATTTGCAACGAAAAAGGACAAATTATTCAGCATATCAACAGAAAAAAAGGACTTCAAAACAATACAATTTTGGCATCTTATGTCGATAGCGACAACAATTTATGGTTAGGTCTCGATAACGGAATTGCCTTTGTAAATGAAAATTCTCCGTTTACCTATTTTGGCTTTAGCTATGATTTGAGCACTGTTTATTCTTCGGTGGTCTTTGGCGGAAATCTCTATGTTGCTACAAATCAAGGAGTTTTTTACCATAGTTGGGATATTCCTTTTAAGGAAGATTCTTTCACATTGGTACAAGGAACGACGGGCCAAGCTTGGAATCTTCAAATAATTGACGATATATTGATTTGTTCCCACAATCGTGGCGCCTTTCAAATTTCTGGAAATAAAGTTGTAAAAACCTTGGATACAAAAGGATATTGGGGATTTAAAAAAATTCCGGATAACCCAAATTACTTGATTGGATCAAATTACAATGGCTTTGCAATCTTTGAAAAATCGGGTTCAGAGTGGAATTATAAAAACCAAATTGAAGGCTTCACAAAATCTGCGAGCACTTTTGAAGTTGAGCCAAAAAGCGTCTGGCTTAAAAAAGACCAATTTGTTTATCAAATGCGGTTTAGCACTGACTTTAAGAAGTTTAATTATGTGAAAACATATGAAAATTTAGATAAATCTTTAAACGGAATTAGAAGCATTCAAAAATTACAAAATACGCTGTACTTTCAAACCAAAAATCGCTTTTTTAAATATTCAAACGAGAATGATTCTTTTACTGAAGATACAAATATGAGCTCTCGCTTTAAGAATCTTCCTATAATTAATTACTGTTTTGAAGATAATTCTGGAAACATTTGCTATTCTTTTGGCGAATCCATCGGAATTTTATTGAAAACGGACAGCGGAGAATATAAAAATATTGGCTCTCCGTTTTCAAATCTTACCGGAAATTTGGTCCAAAATTATGAATCCGTAAATTCAATAAACGACCGAAATATGTTTATTGGCCTTACGGAAGGTTTGGCACATTATGATCCAAAGCTTCAAACAATTGCTTCAAAGCCAAAGGTTTTTGTCAGAAGTTTTTCCTTTCCTGGCGATACAATAAATGTTGGAAATCTTACGGAGAAAAAGGAAATTTCGGTTCCTTACAAATCAAATAGCGTGACTTTCAAATTTTCATCTCCTTCTTATGAGAATTTAGAAAATGTTCAGTTTTCCTATAAATTAGAAGGTTTTGATGAAAATTGGAGCAATTGGACAACCATTTCCATTAAAGAATACACGAATTTACGAGAAGGAAATTATGAAATGAAAGTGAAAGTTAGAAACAGTTTTGGGATTGAATCTGATCCTGCAGTTTTCAAATTCAGTATTTCTCCCCCATTTTATCGACATTTTTTAGCATACTTTTTTTATTTGTGCCTGATTGGACTCGCCATTTTTTTAATTCGCCAAAGAATTAAAATGAAAATCCGTAAAAATAAATATTATGAAACCATAGAACACCGACGACTTTATCTGGAAAGAGAAGCGAAAATTAAGCAAGAGCAATTTGAACTTGAAAAAGAAATTGAACGTTTAAATAATGAAAAGCTGAAGATTAAGATTTTGGCCAAAGACAAGGAATTGGTCAATAATTCTCTTCAAGTCGTGAAAAAAAATAAGATCTTAAACGGAATTATTCACAAGCTAAAAGATATTGATAGCGACGTTTTAGACGATTCCACAAAAACGCAATTCTCTAAACTCAATAAAAGCATCGTTAAAGAAGTAAACGCCGATAAAAGCTGGAAAGATCTTGAAAAACACATTAAAAATGTACATTTTGATTTCTTGAAAAGACTAAAGGAAAAACATCCAACGATATCGCCACGAGAACTCGATTTATCGACTTATTTGCTGATGAATATGTCAACTAAAGAAATTGCCGAAATCATGAATATTTCAAACGGTGGCGTTGAACTTGCGCGTTATCGGCTACGCAAAAAATTGGGCCTAAATAAGAAAGAAAATCTTATCGGTTTTTTAATGAGTATTTGATAAAATGCTTTCCAACGCCTATGTAAAATTACTTGCGAGATTTAAGAACTTTTTCTACATCTTGTAATCTAAATCCCTTTGCCTGGAGCAATATCAAATAGTGAAAAAGCAAATCTGCACTTTCATTTAAAAATAAATTGTCATCATTATCTTTCGCCTCAATTACAACTTCCACGGCTTCTTCGCCCACTTTTTGAGCAATTTTATTGATGCCTTTTTCAAACAGCGAAGCCACATAACTTTTTTCCGTAGGATTTTTTTTTCGGTCTTCAATTGTTTGTTCCAATTCAGATAAAAATCCATAAGAAGCTTCATTTTTTTCATTCCAGCAAGTATCGCTTCCGGTGTGGCAAACGTTTCCAAATGGATTTACTTTTATCAACAGCGAATCATTATCACAGTCAATTTTGATGTCCACAACTTCCAAGAAATTCCCGCTTTCTTCGCCCTTTGTCCAAAGCCGGTTTTTACTTCTGCTAAAAAAAGTCACTTTATTTAATTCTAAAGTTTTTGCATAAGCTTCTTCATTCAAATAACCCAGCATCAGTACATTTTTGGTTTCAAAATCCTGAATAATCGCAGGAACCAAACCGTCTTTATTTTTATTAAAATCTATTTTCATAATCGTATTGCTATATTTTTTTGCGTTAATTCTCTTTTCAAATCCATAATTTTTATTTCTCCAAAATGGAAAACACTCGCCGCCAAAGCCGCATCTGCCATTCCAATCGTGAAAACATCAGCAAAATCACTAATTTTCCCCGCACCGCCAGAAGCAATTATCGGCACATTTACGGTTTGTGAAAGTTGGCGAAGCGCTTCATTTGCAAAGCCATTTTTTGTGCCGTCGTTGTCCATCGAAGTGAACAAAATTTCACCCGCACCAAGATTTTCAGCTTCTTTTGCCCAATCGAATAAATCCAAATCGGTGGACAGTTTTCCTCCAACCAAATGCACTTTCCAAAAACCATTGATTTCTTTCGCATCAATCGCCACGACAATACATTGGCTTCCAAAATGTAATGCCAAATCAGAAATCAGCTTCGGATTTTTAACCGCCGAAGAATTGATAGAAACTTTGTCAGCGCCATTTTTCAGAAGCATTTCAACATCCTGCAACGACGAAATTCCACCGCCGACAGTAAACGGAATATTGATTTCTTTTGCTACTTCACGAACCAAATTTCCTAATGTTTTTCGCCTTTCTTCCGTAGCTGAAATATCTAGAAAAACCAATTCGTCCGCACCATTTTCAGAATAATTATAAGCCAATTCCACAGGATTTCCAGCATCTCTCAAATCTAAAAAATTGACGCCTTTCACGGTTCTTCCGTCTTTAATATCAAGACACGGAATGATTCTTTTCGTAATCATATTTTGTTAATTATAAAGTTTTGCAATTGCTTCAAGCTTATTTTTCCTTCATAAATCGCTTTCCCGATGATCACGCCTTCGCAACCCAAAAGCTGTAATTTTGGTAATTCTTCAAAGCTTGAAACACCGCCCGAAGCAATCAGATTTATATCAGGAAAAGCGGCCACTATTTTTTCATAAAGCGAAAAAGAAGGTCCTTCAAGCATCCCGTCTTTTGAAATATCAGTGCAGATTATAGTTTCGATTCCAAAGTTTTGATACTTTTTAATAAAAGGAAGCAAATCTAAATCAGAAGTTTCCTGCCAACCCGAAATGGCAATTTTTTCGTTATCAACATCAGCTCCCAAAATAATTTTAGAGCCATATTTTGAAATCCATTCTTGAAATAAATCTGGATTTTTGACCGCAATACTTCCTCCCGTGATTTGACTGGCGCCAGAATTAAAAGCAATTTCCAAATCTGCATTTGTTTTTAGGCCACCGCCAAAATCAATTTTGAGGTTTGTATTTTCAGAAATTTGTTCCAAAATTTTATAATTCACAATTTGCCCAGATTTTGCTCCGTCAAGATCCACCAAATGCAAATATTGGATGCCATTTGCTTCAAATTCCTTTGCAATTTCCAACGGTTTTTCATTGTAAATTTTCTTGGTGGCATAATTGCCTTTGGTCAATCTGACGCACTTTCCGTCAATGATATCAATAGCTGGAATGATTCTCATAATTCAATTTTTAAAAAGTTCCCAAGTATTTTTTCTCCCGTTTTACCGCTTTTTTCAGGATGAAATTGAACTCCGAAGAAATTATCTTTTTGCAAAGCCGAAGCATATTCTAATCCATAATTGGTTGTGGCAATCGTATTTTCTATTTTTTCTGCGTAAAAACTATGCACCAAATACACATACTCTTTTTCAGAAATTCCATCAAACAATGGCGACTGAAGATTGTAAATCGTGTTCCAACCCATTTGCGGAATTTTATGGTCAGCCGGAAATTTCTTGACAGCAACATCAAAAATTCCCAAACCAATCGTATTTCCTTCTTCAGAAGAATTGCAAAGCAGCTGCATTCCAAGGCAGATTCCCAAAACCGGCTGTTTCAAACTCGGAATAATTTGGTCTAAACCGCTTTCGCGTAATTTTTTCATAGCCGAATTCGCCGCACCAACTCCTGGAAAAATAACTTTGTCGGCGCTCAAAATAAATTCAGGATCAGCACTTAAAATTCCTTCAAAACCCAACCGATTCAAGGCAAATAGAACGCTTTGCACATTTCCTGCGCCATAATCTATAATTGCAATTTTCATAACATTCCTTTTGTTGATGGCAAAATCATTTTCTCGGTGTCGCGTTTTACCGCCATTTTGATTGCTTTGGCGAACGCCTTAAAAATTGCTTCGATTTTGTGGTGTTCGTTGGTGCCTTCGGCCTTGATATTTAAGTTGGCTTTGGCTCCGTCGCTGAACGATTTGAAAAAGTGGTAGAACATTTCTGTCGGCATTTTTCCAATCATTTCTCGCTTGAAATCGGCTTCCCAAACAAGCCAATTTCTTCCTCCAAAATCTAATGCAACTTGCGCCAAACAATCGTCCATCGGAAGACAAAAACCATAACGTTCAATGCCTAATTTGTCACTTAAAGCTTTTGCAAAAACTTCGCCCAAAGCAATTGCCGTGTCTTCAATCGTGTGGTGTTCATCAACTTCCAAATCACCTTTTACGCTGATACTCAAATCCATTTGTCCGTGTCTGGCGAGCTGGTCAAGCATGTGGTCAAAGAATGAAATTCCGGTAGAAATGTTGCTTTTTCCAGTTCCGTCTAAATTAATTTCGATGGAAATATCAGTTTCATTTGTCTTTCTTTCAATAGAAGCGACACGTTCCTGAAGCTTTAAAAATTCGTAAATTTTTTTCCAATTTAAAGGTTTTAAAGCGATAGTTTCTTCCAATTCTAAAGCCGTAAAAAGTGTTTCTGTTCGACCTAAATTTTCATCGCCATTCAAGAAAATAGCTTTAGATTTCAGATTTTTAGCCAAAGCCACATCGGTAAATCGATCGCCGATTACAAAGGAATTTTCCAAGTCATAATCTGGATTTTTGATGTATTTTCCAAGCATTCCAAGTCCAGGTTTTCTTGTTTCAAGATTTTCGTAAGGAAAACTTCGATCGATCAAAATGTCTTTGAAAATAATTCCTTCGTTTTCAAAAGCTTTTATAATTAAATTCTGGCAAGGCCAAAAAGTAGCTTCCGGAAAGCTGTCGGTTCCCAAACCATCTTGATTGGTAATCATAACCAATTCAAAATCAAGCTCTTTGCTTATTTTGGATAAATAATAAAAAACTTCGGGATAAAATTCTAATTTGTTTAAGTCATCTAATTGATAATCAGAAGGTTCTTTGACCAAAGTTCCGTCGCGATCAATGAATAATATTTTTTGATTTTTCATAATGATTTCAGTGTTTCAAGCAATTGTTGGTTTTCATTCTCAGTTCCAATTGTAATTCTCAGGCAGTTTTCGCATAATTCTTGACCAGATCGATTCCGAACCACAATGCCTTTTTTCAATAGTTGGTCGTACCGTTTTTTAGAATTATCGACTTTGATCAAAATAAAATTTGCATCTGAATTGTAAATTTTTTCGATGAATTGTATTGTATTTAAAGCAACAATCATTTTTTTTCTTTCTGATAAAATCACTTCGATTTCTTGCAAAACAGCATCATAATTTTCAATTCGTTCCAAAGCTTTTTCTTGCGACATTTTGTTGATATTGTAAGGTGGTTTTATTTTGTCTAAAACGCTAATGATTTCTGGATTTGCGTATAAAATTCCCAAGCGAATTCCGGCCAAACCATACGCTTTTGATAATGTCTGAAGTATAATTAAATTCGGAAATTCATCTATTTTTTTCAACCAACTTTCTTTACTAGAAAAATCAATATAAGCTTCGTCAATTACGATTAATCCCGAAAAATTTTTTAGCAAAATTTCAATTTTATCTTCCGAAAAAGTATTCCCTGTCGGATTATTTGGCGAACATAGAAACAAGATTTTTGTGGTTTCATCTGTAGCTCTTAAAATCAAATCCACGTTTGGCTCAAAATCATTTTGCAACACAATTTCTTTGTTTTCAATCGCATTCAAATTGGCCAAAACGCTGTACATTCCATAAGTTGGTGGTAAAGTAATTACCGAATCTTGATTTGGTTCGCAGAAAGCTCTGAAAAGCAAATCCAGTAATTCATCGCTTCCGTTGCCAAGAATTATTTGATTTTCCCGAATATCTTTCAATTCAGAAAGTACTTTTTTTAGGTTTTTCTGCTTCGGATCTGGATAACGGTTCAGTCCATTTTCAAACGGATTTTCATTCGCGTCCAAAAAAATTAAATCGCTTTCAAAATCCTTGAATTCGTCACGAGCAGAAGAATAAGATTCCATTGCCCGAACATTTTTTCTGACTAATTTATTGATGTCAAAAGTTTTCATTTCGTTGCATTTTGAAGTTCATTTAATCGCAAAGTCACCGCATTTTTGTGTGCTTGCAAACCTTCGGCTTCAGCCATAATTTCAATCGCTTTTCCGATATTTTGGATTCCTTCGGAAGTAATTTTTTGGAAAGTCATTGATTTTAAAAAACTATCCAGATTTACGCCTTCATAATTTTTTGCAAAACCATTTGTGGGCAAGGTGTGATTGGTTCCCGAAGCATAGTCTCCGGCACTTTCTGGCGCATAATTTCCGATGAAAACCGAACCTGCATTTTGGATTCCGTTGATGAAAAAGTTTTCGTTTTTAGCACAAATTATAAAATGTTCTGGCGCATATTCGTTGATTAATTCCAAAGCAATTTCATCGGTTTGAACCAAAATTAATTTGGAATTAGCAATCGCTTTTTGGGCAATTTCAAGGCGTGGCAAAACTTTGATCTGCTTCTTAATTTCAACAGAAACAGTATCGATAATTTGTTGCGAAGTGGAAACTAAAATCACTTGGCTGTCGCTTCCGTGCTCAGCTTGGCTTAATAAATCGGCGGCTACAAAACTTGGGTTTGCCGATTCATCGGCGAAAACCAAAAGTTCTGAAGGTCCGGCAGGCATATCGATTGCGACTCCGAATTTTGTAGCAAATTGCTTGGCAACAGTCACGAATTGGTTTCCTGGACCAAATATTTTATACACTTTTTCAATCGTTTCTGTTCCAAAAGTCATTGCGGCAATTGCCTGAATTCCTCCGATTTTTAAAATTTTCGTTACACCACACAATGATGCTGCATACAAAATTGCTGGATTTATTTTCCCAGATTTGTCAGGCGGCGAACACAACGTAATTTCTTGACAACCGGCAATTTTTGCAGGAATCGCAAGCATTAAAACTGTCGAAAAAAGTGGCGCCGAACCGCCCGGAATGTACAATCCGATTTTTTGGATCGCTCTTTTTTCTTTCCAGCAAAAAACGCCTTTTGTAGTTTCTACTTCAATTTTTTCTGTTTTTTGAGCTTCGTGAAAGCGTTCGATATTTGATTTGGCCAAACTAATTGCACTTTTCAATTCACTCGGAATTTGGTCAATGGCTTCAGCTATTTCTTCCTTTGAAACTTCAAAAGATTTTAGATTTACGCCGTCAAATAAATTGCTGTATTTTGAAACTGCAACATCGCTTTTTGCTTGAATTTCCTTAAAAATGGAAGCCACAGTTTGTTCGATATCTTCATAAAAATTTGTTGGTCTTTTTACTAAATCTGTCCACGTTCTTTTGTCTGGATTTTTGATGCTTTTCATTGTATTTCTTTAAAATTATAAAACCATTTTTTCAATTGGGCAAACCAAAATCCCTTCGGCGCCAGCTTCTTTTAATTGGTCGATTACTTCCCAAAATTGATTTTCATTGATGACAGAATGCAGACTGCTCCAGCCTTTTTCAGCCAATGGCATTACCGTGGGACTTTTTAAAACAGGAAGAATTTTGCTGATGCTTTCTATCTTTTCATTGGGAACATTCATCAAAATATATTTTGAATTCCGAGCTTTTAAAACCGATTGAATTCTGAATTGGAGCTTGTTTAAAATCAATTGATTTTCTGCAGCAATTTGGTCGGAAACGGCAAGAACGGCTTCACTTTTTAAAATTACGGCCACTTCTTTCAGATTGTTTTTAAACAAAGTGCTTCCGCTGGAAACGATATCAACTATCGCGTCAGAAAGACCGATATTCGGAGCAATTTCTACTGAACCAGAAATCTGGTGCAATTCGACGTTGATATTTTTTGATAGGAAAAAGTCTAAAACTGTTTTGGGATAAGAAGTCGCGATTCGCATTCCTTCTAAATCTTCCAAAGTAGAAAAAGGAAAAGTTTTTGGAACAGCAACCGAAACTTTGCACTTAGAAAAGCCCAATTTTTCGATGATTTTAATGTCGTTCCCTTTCTCTACTAAAAGATTGTCGCCAACAATGGCAATGTCCACGACGCCGTCAATAAGGTATTGCGGAATGTCAGCATTTCGAAGAAATAAAACTTCGAGAGGAAAATTTGAAGCTTGCGCTTTTAGTTGCTCGTTTCCATTTTCTATCGAAATACCGCAGTCTTTCAGGATTTTCAGGCTGTCTTCGTTGAGTCTTCCTGATTTTTGGATTGCTAATTTTAAGGTGCTCATTTTTTTAAGATTTTGAATGAGTACACCAAATTTTTACAAATAAAAAACCCGTTTGATGTACTCAAACGGGTTTAGAATATGATGAATTACTTACATACCATTAACACTTCGCTTGAGCGGAGAAATGGATATGATGATGTAATTGATTTGTAAACATGATTTTTATTTGAAACAAATGTAGTTTAAAAATCTATTCAAAAACTATTTTTTTGAATAGATTAACGTTGCAATTTTAAAATTTAATTTTTGTTTAAAAAATAATCTAGAAAAATTTCATCAGATTAATTGAATTTCAAACCTCTAAACTTCCGTCGCGAAAACCGTTCAAAATTTTTCGCATATAAAACAATCGCTCTTTTTCAGAATAGTTGTAAATATAAAAAGCTTGTTGAACAATCTCGAAATTTAATACATTTCTCAGACCGCAACTGTATCCATAATGGTACATTTCTTCAGTCATATTTTTTGGCCGGTTCATCAAAACTTCTTTTAGTTTTTCAAATTTCATTTACACGTTTTTAATATATTATTAAATTTGAAGGACAATAAAAAAGAGACGCAAATGGCTCACGTCTCTTTTTACTTCAATAATTTATATAGTACAAGCCCCCCGACTCGCTGACGCAATTTCTAAAATTCTTTAAAAACTACGCTTATATAGTTCTCACATGGAGTTACATAATTTGGGTATTAGATTTTTTACTTTTGCTAAAAATTTTATTTGCTTAAAGCTTGAGAAATTCGCAATATAAATTCGTGATTTACGTTATTTTTGCTGATATATGAAAAAGCAAGAATACGCAATCGTTGATATTGAAACTACCGGAGGTAATGCGCGAAATAGTCGGATGACCGAGATTGCAATAATTATTCACGATGGAATTCATGTTTTAAATCGATGGGAATCTCTTATCGATCCACAACAAAATATTCCGGCATATATTACCGCGCTTACCGGAATAAGTAACGAAACGGTATCTGGATCGCCTATTTTTGACGATATTGCGAAGACTGTTTTTGAACTTTTAGAAAACAGGATTTTTGTTGCTCATAATGTCAACTTTGATTACTCATTCGTTCACCATGAGCTTGTTGCATCTGGTTATGACTGGACTGCACGAAAACTTTGCACAGTCAGAGCATCGAGAAAAATCAAACCTGGACTGAGTTCGTATAGTCTGGGAAATCTCTGTCAATCACTATCGATTAACGTAAAAAATCGTCACCGTGCCGGAGGAGATGCCGATGCAACTGCCTTACTTTTCGCAAAACTTGTGGAATGGGATTCTGATGGTATTTTGCAAAAAATGGTCAAGAAAACCGCTCAAGACCAACAACTTCCTCCAAATTTACCTCCACAAGATTTTGAACGGCTGCCGAACTGCGCAGGCGTTTATTATTTTCATGATTCAACAGGCAAAACTGTTTATGTTGGAAAAGCAATCAATATTAAAAAACGAGTAGCCTCTCATTTTTCGGGGAATAGTAGCTCGCCACAGCGTCAAAATTTTCTTAAAGATATTTGCAGTATTTCGTTTGAAGAGTGCGCAACAGAATTGATAGCATTACTTCTTGAATGTTCAGAAATTCAAAAACTTTGGCCAACATATAATCGGGCACTCAAACGTTTTGAAGCCAAATTTGGTCTATATCATTATGAAGCAAGAAATGGTTATCGATATTTGGCCGTAGGAAAACTTTCAAAATTTCAGTCGTGCGTACAGGAATTTAACCGAGAAATTGAAGCCATGGAAGTTCTGCGACTTTTATCAAAAGATTTTGAAATAGATACCAGATTTTGCAGTTTCGGAAAGCCTATTGCTGGAGATTTCATTCGGCAGCTCTTTGACGTGGCGCTTCCAGATATGCAATCACATAATGAAAAAGTAGAGCAAGCAATTCAACAACTGAATAGCAATAATCAAACGTTTGCCATAATTGATACAGGAAGAAATCCTCAAGAAAAAAGTTGTATTTGGGTCGAAAATGGTAAGTTTTATGGAATGGGCTATATTTCAACCGACACCGTTATTTCTGATTTAACGGAGTTTAAAGAATTTGTCTCGCCTTACAAAAGCAACCATTATATCATGCAACTAATAAGCAGTTTCGTTGCTAAATATCCTCAAAAAGTTAGAATAGTTTCAGCATTAAAAAACTAAATTTGATCTGAAGATTACTCAGCTAATTACAACCAAACTTGGACACAAAAAAGCGTTTTTTAAACGTAGCCACTTCCATCGTCTTTCCCCAGTCTGCTGAAAGTCAAGCTTGAAAATATCGTAAATGCTGCCAAACAAATAAATGTGTAATGAAACGGCTGTGTGAGGTTCATTCCAATTGCATCTGATTGAAAAAAAGACAGCACTAAGCTTGCAACAGATACACCAAAGCTCACAGAAAGTTGTTGCATAATCACCAACATTGTGTTACCGCCACTTTTAGTGTTTTCGTCAAGATCAACGAGCGTGATGGTGTTCATCGCAGACATTTGTATAGAAGTGAAGAATCCATAAAAAACCATTAAAATAATGTAGTAAACAAGTGGCGTATCTCGTTCTACAAAACCTAAAATAACCAATACTAATCCGAGTAAAACGGTATTGCTAATTAATATTGTTCGATAACCTAGAGCTTTGATGATACGCACCATAAAAGGTTTTATCGCAACATTCGCCAATGCAGAAGGCAATAAAAGTAATCCGGCGGTTGACGCTGAATAACCAAAGCCAGTTTGCAACATTAATGGTAACAAAAGTGGCAATCCTCCAATTCCCAACCTTGTAATTAGGCTTCCGGCTAATCCAATTCTCAGTGTTTTTATATTGAGCAATCTTAAATCGATGATGGGCTTTTCCGTTTTCTTGTAGTGGATAAAATAAATGACTGCAAGCAGATTAAAAAGTAATAAACCGCCCAAGATTGCCATCCAATGTGTAAGACCTGTACTGATTAATTCGAGTACCATCGTTATGACGATCAATGCAAGACTAAAATACATAAGTCCTCTGAAATCAAACCTACCAACTGCTTTTTTAAAATTTGGCATGACACGTTTTGCCAGCGAAATACCAATTAGACCAATTGGAACATTTACCAAAAATATCCAATGCCAAGAAAAATTATCTGAAAGAAATCCGCCTAAACTCGGACCCACAACCATTCCCAAGAGCCCAAAAACCGTTATAAAATTCATGGTTTTTAAAAGTTCGTTTTTGGGATATTGATATAAAATTGCCAAACGTGCGATTGGAACCATCATTGAAGCACCGATTGCCTGAAGAACACGAGAAAGATTAAAAGTAAAAAGATCTACTGAAAGTGCGCAACATAGCGAACCTGCGACAAATAATCCAACGGCGATCATAAACATGTTTCTTGTTCCAAATTTGTCAGCGAGCCAACCAGAAAGCGGAATAAAAAGTGCCAAAGTCAGCGCATAAGTGACGATGACAGAATGCATTTCTGTTGGAGAATATTTCATATCTCTGGCTATAACCGGCAGTGAAGTGTTGAGAATCGTGCCGTCAAGCGATTGAATAAACATCGCCACCGCGGTGACCCAAGGTAACAATCGCGTAGCATTTTTTTCTTTCCTTTTCTTCTCTAACTTTTTTTGTTCCTTTTCTATATTTGGCATGAATTTACACTATTAACGTCTTGCTTATATAAGCCATTTTCAAAGAAGTTGATTACATCAAAGATACTTACTTATATTAAGGTAATAAAAAATCATATGTTGAGATTAATTATTCAACGATTGTTTTTACTTCAATTTACAAATTTTCAGGCGTTCAGAAAATAAAAAATGACGCCACTTTATAATGGCGTCATTTTTAACAAATTATATATTCCTTCTGTATATTAAGTTAGGTTACTTCCAGCCTCCGCCTAAATCTTTATAAACGTGAACCGCCGCATTCAGCTGCTCTTTTTTTGTTTCGACCAATTCTAATTTTGCCTCCAAGGCATCTCTTTGAGTCATCAAAACTTCAAAATAATCAACTCTTGCAGATTTAAACAAATCATTTGAAACATCGATCGATTTGTTTAAGGCCGCAACTTGCTGTGATTTTAGATCATATCCTTTTTGCAGGTTTTCAATTTTAGAAAGCTGTGTTGCAACCTCAAAATAAGCGTTCAAAACAGTACGATCATAATTGTATAAAGCTTGAAGCTGTCTTGCATTGGCACTTGAAAATTCGGCTTTAATAGCATTTCTGTTGATTAATGGCGCGGCCAAATCTCCTGCTAAGGAATACAAAAGCGATTCAGGAAATGTCAATAAATACGAAGGTTTAAACGCTTGAATTCCGAATGCTGCAGAAATATCAAGTGAAGGATAAAATTCAGCACGAGCCACTTTTACATCTAATTTTGCAGCAACTAATTCTAATTCTGCTTTTTTGATATCGGGACGATTTGCCAACAACTGCGATGGAATTCCAGAATTTACCACCGCCGGAAGCAATTCGGTAAAATTAGCATGGTCGCGTTTGATTTCTTGCGGATAACGACCTAATAAAAAGTTGATTTTATTTTCCGTTTCCTTAATTTGCTGTAAGATTTCAAACTCCAAGCTTTTTGAAGTCAACACTTCGGCTTGAAATTTCTGAACACCTAATTCTGTAGCTCTTGCCGCTTGTTTTTGCACTTTCACAATTTCCAAAGCATTGGTTTGCAAGGCAATATTTTGTTTCACGATTTCCAGTTGCGTGTCTAAAGCCAATAACTCATAGTAAGAATCAGCGACTTCGGCAATTAAACTTGTGATTACAAAATTTTTACCCTCCACGGATGCCAAATATCTGTTTACAGCCGCTTTTTTTGAATTGCGTAGTTTTTTCCAGATATCGACTTCCCAATTGGCATAAGCTCCGATGGTGTAATCTTGCAAAGGATCTGGCGTTTCGATTCCCGGTTTGATTTCGGTAGAAGCATCACCCGCACCTTGGCTCGTGTAACGACCTACTTTTTCAATTCCGGCGCCAGCACGAACACCAACTGTTGGCGATAACGCACCTTTTCGAACTCTGATATCATTTTTTGCAATTTCAATTTCCTGCAACGTGATATTTAATTCTTGATTGTTTTTCAAGGCAACATCAATCAGATCTACAAGATTTTGGTCTTTAAAAAACTCTTTCCATTTTAAGTCGGAAATATTCGTAGAATCTTTAGCTGTTCCGTTTCCAAAATTTTCTGGAACCGGAGCACTTGCATTCAATGTTGCAGTTGCTGGCGCTTTACAACCAACAATTGCAAGGCAAAGGCTCAATGCAATGATGTATTGATATAATTTGATTTTATACATGATTGTTGTCAATTTCTTCTGTTAATGGATTTTCTTCTTCATGTTTCACAAGCTTGTGTTTTTCTGCGATTTTGGCAAAAATGTAGTACAATCCCGGAATTACAAATACACCGCAAATCGTTCCGATAAGCATACCTCCTGCCGCTGCAGTTCCGATAGTTCTGTTACCAATTTTACCTGGTCCTGTCGCAAAAGCAAGCGGTAATAATCCGGCGATGAACGCAAAAGAAGTCATCAAAATTGGACGGAAACGTGCTTTTGCGCCTTCCATTGCCGCTTCAAGAACTGATTTTCCTGCAGCGTGCCTTTGGATCGCAAATTCTACAATCAATACCGCATTTTTACCTAATAAACCGATTAACATTACCATTGCAACCTGCGAATAGATATTATTTTCAAGTCCGGTTAATTTCAATAAAAGGAATGCTCCAAAAATACCCGCTGGCAAAGAAAATATTACGGATAACGGTAAAATGAAACTTTCATACTGCGCTGCAAGTACCAAATAAACAAACACCAAACAGATTAAATAAACCCAGATAGCTTGGTTTCCTTGCGCCACCTGATCGGCAGAAATACCCGCCCAATCGATGTCATAACCTCTTGGCAATTTTGCTGCAGCAACTTCTTGGATTACTTTAATTGCTGTTCCAGAACTGTAGCCCATTGCTGGTCCACCGCTGATTTCGGTAGAAGTGTACATATTATGTCTGGTAATTTCTGAAAGTCCATACACTTTTTCAAGTTTCATGAAAGCAGAATATGGCACCATTTCGTCACGGTCATTTTTTACATATAATTTCAAAATATCGTCTGGCTGTGCACGGTATTCTGGCGAAGCTTGAACAATTACTTTGTAATTAATTCCGTACTTGATGAAGCTAATTTCATAATTACTTCCCACAAGTGTTGACAGCGTATTCATGGCATTTTCAGTCGAAACTCCTTTTTGCTGCGCCAAATCATTGTCCACTTTCATCATATATTGCGGAAAACTCGCGCTGAAGAAACTGAAAACTCCGGTCAATTCAGGACGTTTTTTCAATTCTTCCACAAAATCTTTATTGACTTCTTCGAGTTTTTTAAAATCAGTCGTTCCTGTTTTGTCTAACAAACGAAGCTCAAATCCTCCTGCCGCACCATATCCTGGAACTGCCGGCGGTTGGAAAAACTCGATGTTCGCTCCTGGAATATCTTTAGATTTTTCTTCTAATTCTTTCATGATGTCCACCACAGAATTTTGTCTTTCGTCCCAATCTTTAAGATTGATCAAGCAAGTTCCAGCATTGGCTCCCGTTCCTTCAGTCAAGATTTCATAACCTGCCAAAGATGAAACTGATTTCACACCTTCGACCGTTTCGGCAATTTTCTGTAATCTTTCTGCAATTTCATTCGTTCTTTCTAATGAAGAACCTGGTGGCGTTTGGATAATTGCATAAAACATACCTTGATCCTCATTCGGTATAAATCCTGATGGAACTGTACTGCTGATCAACCAAGTTCCTGCGCAGAATCCGGCAAGAGCGATAAATGTAACTGCTTTTCTATTTATAATTTTACCTAAAACATTTTGATATTTTCCTTGGGCGAGGTCAAATTTGTTGTTAAACCAATCGATAAAACGATTTATCGGCGTTTTCTTTTTAGGTTTTCCATGCGTATTTTTCAGCATCATTGCACAAAGCGCCGGCGTCAAAGTCAAGGCCACAATACCAGATAGGATAATTGCCGTTGCCATTGTAATTGAAAATTGTCTGTAAAAAACACCAACCGGACCCGACATAAATGCTACCGGAACGAATACTGCTGCCATCAAAAACGTAATTGCGATGATCGCTCCAGCAATTTCGTGCATTGCTTTTTTGGTCGCTTTATAAGCCGAAAGATGTTCTTCTTCCATTTTAGCATGAACGGCTTCGATGACCACAATCGCATCATCGACGACGACTCCAATGGCCAAAACCAAGGCAAAAAGTGTAATCAAGTTCAATGAAATGTCAAAAAATTGCATGAAAAGAAAAGTTCCTACTAATGAAACCGGAACCGCAATTGCCGGAATTACCGTAGATCTCCAGTCTCCCAAGAAAAGGAAAACGACTAATCCTACCAAGATAAAGGCTTCGACCAAAGTGTGAATTACTTTTTCAATGGAAGCATCCAAGAATTTTGAAACGTCATACGAAATTTCATAATCCATACCTTTTGGAAATTTCTTTTTGATGGTTTCTAATTTTGCTTTTACATCGCCAATTACTTGGTTCGCGTTACTTCCGAAGGATTGCTTTAAGACAATCGCAGCCGAAGGTTTTCCGTTCAAATTAGAATAAATGTCATACATCGAACTTCCAAATTCTACTTTGGCAACGTCTTTCAAACGCAAAAGTTCTCCGTTGGCATTTGACCGAACTACGATATTTTCATATTGTTCTTTAGTAGTAAATCTTCCAGAATATTTTAAAACATACTCAAATGCTTGCGAGCGTTTTCCTGAACTTTCGCCTGTTTTTCCTGGAGAAGCTTCCAAACTTTGGCTAGATAATGCTTCCATTACTTCATCCGTAGAAATTTTATAAGCCAACATTCTATCGGGTTTCAACCAAATTCGCATCGCATATTCTCTGGTTCCCAAAATATCTCCAGAACCAACTCCATTGACCCTTTTTAATTCAGAAAGCACGTTGATATCGGCATAATTGTAAAGAAACTTCATGTCGGTATTTTTGTCCTTGCTGTAAAGATTCACATACATCAACATACTCGGAACCTCGCGCGTGATTTTCACACCTTCACGAATTACCAACGGAGGCAATTTATTGGTGACGGAAGCCACACGGTTTTGAACGTTGATCGCCGCTAAATTGGGATCTGTACCTAAATTAAATACGATTTGGATACTCGCTTCACCGTCATTTCCGGCATCAGAAGTCATGTATTTCATCCCAGGAACTCCGTTTAAAGCTCTTTCCAAAGGAATAATTACCGATTTAATCATCAATTCTCCGTTAGAACCCGGATAATCTACCGTCACATTGACAATTGGAGGTGAAATGGACGGAAATTGCGTGATCGGCAAATTCATCACCGACAATACGCCTAAAAACACAATAACAAGCGATATAACTATCGAAAGAACAGGTCTTTGAATAAATTTATTAAACATCTTTTTATTTTTTATGAGTTAGACCTATTCTGCTTTTAGACGCAAATGATTTAGCACTTCTTGTGGTGCTTGATACTCATATTTGATCTTGTCATTTTCTTTGACTTTCTGAACGCCTTCTAATAAAATTTTATCGTTTTCAGAAAGGCCACTGCTGATCACATATAAGTCTGGAAGTTCGCCAGTTGTAGTGATTTCTTTTGAAGAAACTACTCCGTCTTTATCCACCACAAAAACATATTTTTTATCTTGGATTTCGTAAGTAGCTTTCTGCGGAATTATAATCGCATTCTTAAGCGGAACCATCATTTGAACTTGGCCCGTTTCACCATTTCTAAGCAATTTATCAGTATTTGGGAATCTCGCTCTGAAGGCAATATTTCCGGTTTCATTGTTAAATTCACTTTCGATAACTTCCACAATACCTTGCTCTTTAAAAGTCTGTCCGTCAGCTAAAACCAAATTAATTTTTGTAGTTGCGCGATCTTTTACATTTGTTTGATATTGCAAATATTCTGGTTCAGAAACGTTAAAATAGGCAAACATCTGGCTGTTATCAGAAAGGCTTGTCAGTAATTCTCCTTCGTCAATAAGGCTTCCGATTTTTAAAGGAATTCTATCGATTGTTCCTGCAAAAGGTGCTCTAATTTCAGTAAACGATAAATGCAATTTCGCCAAGGCTACTTCAGCTCTTGCTGCTTGAACTTTTGCCTGAGCAACGGCCTGTTCGTTTCGAGAAACCACATTTTTATCAGCTAAAATTTTGGTATTTTGCAACTCGATTTCCGATGCTTTTTGTTCGGCTTGCGCTTTTAATAATTCTGCCTCATAGAACTTTGGCATAATTTTAAATAAAAGTTGTCCAGCTTTTACAAACTGACCTTCATCAACATAAATTTCTTGTAAAAACCCTTTTTCTTGGGCACGAATTTCAATGTTTCGAACAGATTTGATCTGCGACACATACTCTTTTGTAAAAGTGGTATCAATTTTTACAGGATTAGTCACTGCAAATTTTTCAACTTCTTCTTTTTCTTCTTTTTTAGTTGTGCAACTTACAAGGCACAACAAGGCTAAAACGCCCGTTAAAACGACTTTTTTCATCAGGATATAAGAATGGAATTTAAGCGATTGAATGCTTGGAATGCAATGATTCCGTTAGATGTAAATAAACATCAGAAGCCATAAAATGCAGATCCGCCTTACCAGAAAAGTAAAATAAATACAATAAAAGGATAGACATGATCGCGCGCTAGGCAACCAGATGCATGTCGTTTATCACAACCTCAATACCCTTTGGGTAATATAAATTGGATTTGATTGGCCACAAAATGGCGCGAAGATTTTAAAATTCTTATGCGATTGATTAATAAGTAATTGGCAAGCAAGAGTCAAATACCAATTAGTTAAATCGCTATAATTACTTGTGAAAATTTTTGTTGGAAGTTCCCCATCAATATCAGTACCAGAATGATCCTCGTCTCCACCTAAATCGGCTTCCTCGATTAACGAATTTCCAGAATCATGATTTGTGATCTTTGCATGATATTTTTTACCAAAGCTCTGCGAAGTAGGATTATAAACTTGGTGTGTTGCTGCAATAAGATGTTGCCCTCCGCCAAAGAGGAACAAACAAATAAATAAGAAAAGTACAGCTAGCTTTTTCATTTGGGGTCAAAAGTAAATAAAATATTAAGAGAAAAAAATATTTTTTGCTATGCTTTAACAAGTAATATTAACTAAAACGTTGTAGCTTTTTCGAAAAATTGAAATTTATTTTTAATTTCTTGAAAAAAGCCATCTAAAAATGTTTAGACAGCTTTTTTTATAACCTAAGTTTTACTCTTGAATCAAATTCAATTTGCTGTTTTTTCGGCTGTAGCCAAAATAAATTGCAAGACCTATTAACAACCAAATAAAGAAATAAATCCAGTTCCAGACGCTTAATTCGGCCATCATATATAGACAGCAAACCAAGCCTAAAAGCGGAATTAGCGATAAATTCTGTCTCCACGACCAAACTGTCAATCCGATTAAAACTATTAAGAAAATATACATTGGAATTTTGTGTTTGAATAATGAAAAGCCCGTTTCATATTTCAATGATTTATCAATTGGAAGCGATTCTACCACTTCTATATATTTATCTTCATTATTATGGTATTCGCTTAGAATTTGCTCTAAATCGCTGGTTTTATTTGTAAAAACATTTTCCTTGTCATTGGCAATTAAAAACTGGTACACTTCAGCCGTTTGCTCTTTGTTTAGAGAGGTTACGATAGAAGCCGGTTCATTGACTTGCGGTGCATTATTTACGAAATTCATCGTGTTTTCTTTGTTGTAAGCAAAAGAATAAACTAGACCGGCAATTAATAAAACGGGAACAATATATTTTGAATTGATGTAAGGCGTTTTAAATTTCCCACGCGGAATATTTGGCTTGTTTTGCAACACTAAAACTCCGGCGCAAACTAATACAAATGCAAACAAAGTTCCGATACTGCACAAATCGGTTACCATTGTCAAGTTTAAAAATAACGCAGGAATTGCCACTACAAATCCGGTTACAATCGTGGCAAATGAAGGCGTCTTGAATCTTGGGTGAACCGTAGAAAATTTCTTCGGAAGCAAACCGTCACGGCTCATGCTCATCCAAATTCTTGGCTGTCCCATTTGAAAGACCAACAGTACGCTCGCCATAGCAACCACGGCACTTACCGCAATAATTCCCGACATCCATTTTAAGTCCAAAGCATCAAAAACAAATGCCAATGGATCACCAACATTTAATAATTTATAGTTTACCATTCCGGTTAAAACCAAGGCAATTGCAATGTATAAAATGGTACAGATAATAATCGCCCACATCATTCCTTTTGGTAAATCTTTCTGCGGATCTTTACATTCTTCGGCAGTTGTGGAAATAGCGTCAAACCCGATATACGCAAAGAAAACAGCTGAAACTCCTTTTAAAACGCCTCCTACTCCATTTGGCGCAAACGGGTCCCAATTGTCAGTATCTACGTAGAAAACTCCAACAGCGATAACCAATAATATGATACACAATTTGACAACAACCATCAAGTTGCTGGCATTTCGAGATTCTTTCATTCCTCTGTAAACCAGCGCGGTAATCAATACAATAATAAACAAAGCTGGCAAATCTGCTACAAAATGAAACGAACCAATTACAGGCGAAGTCGTCCAAGCGGTGTACGCATCTTGCAAACTTGCGTCTAAATTTTCAAAGGATTTTCCGCCTTGCATTAAAGCTGTCGCGTCTGTAAATCCGTTTGAAGCGGTCAAATAATCCATCTGAATCCACTGCGGGAGATGAATTCCGCCACTTTCAAGCAATCCTGTAAAATAATCGCTCCAGGAAATGGCGACGGTAATGTTTCCAATGGCGTATTCCATAATTAATGCCCAGCCAATTATCCAAGCGATTAATTCGCCAAAAGCTACGTAAGAATAAGTGTAAGCGCTTCCTGAAACTGGAACCATCGAAGCAAATTCCGCGTAAGCGAAAGCGGCAAAACTACAAGCCAAAGCGGTGAATAAGAATAAGAAAATTACGGCAGGACCTCCGTCAGAGCTTGCTTTTCCTATTGTGCTGAAAATTCCGGCACCAACGATAGCCGCAATCCCAAAAGCCGTTAAATCTCTCGCCGTTAAATGTTTACCTAAAGAATTATGTCCGTCAGCTTCATTTTTTTCAACTTGTCTTAAAATATCTTGAACTGTTTTTTTTCTGAATAAATTTGAAAAACTCATAAGTTGACGTACGTATTTGATTAACCGTGTGAAGAATCGTTTTTTGTGTATAGTTTTTAACTAAAAACAAATATATAAAACCAAACTTAATTATATGATTTATGAAAAAGAAAATTGATAAAAGTAAGAAATCAGTAATATTAATTCTACAAAATTATGTAATTATCAGATAATCACTTTTAATAGTTTTAAACTATCACAAAATAAATATTTATAATTAATTCTTATATGCAAAAACACTTTCTATGTAGTAAGTTTGCATTAGAAAAAAATAACTTTTAAACCATATACTTATGTCATTAGTAGGAAAAAAATTCCCAAGCATCGCAGTTGACGCCATCTCTGAAATGGGAGACAATTTGAAAATCAACATTTTTGAAGAAGCAGTAAACAACAACAAAAAAGTGCTTTTGTTCTGGTATCCAAAAGATTTTACTTTTGTTTGCCCAACAGAATTACACGCTTTTCAAGCTGCTTTGCCAGAATTTGAAAAAAGAAACACAATCGTTATCGGAGCTTCTTGCGACACAAACGAAGTTCACTTTGCTTGGTTAAATACTCCAAAAAAAAATGGTGGAATTGAAGGTGTAACTTACCCAATCTTAGCAGATACAAACCGTAATCTTTCTAACATTCTTGGAATTTTAGACATCGATTCTACAGAATACAGCGAAGAAACAGATTCAGTAATCATCGAAGGTTCAAACGTGACTTTCAGAGCAACTTACTTGATTGACGAAACTGGAAAAATCTTCCACGAAAGCGTAAACGACATGCCATTAGGTAGAAACGTAGCAGAATACTTGAGATTAGTTGACGCTTACACGCACGTTCAAACTAAAGGTGAAGTTTGTCCAGCAAACTGGGAAGAAGGAAAAGACGCGATGGAAGCTACAAGAGAAGGTGTTGCTTCTTACTTGAATAACTAAATAATAAATTGATTGTTCGATTTTTCGACACTTCGAAGCTTCGAAAATCGAATTATCGAACAATCTTTTTTAAACAAAAAAACTATGTTAATCGATTTAAACGAAGATACATTACAAGATTTGGTGAATGCCAATGAAAAAGTAGTGGTTCAATATTCTGCATCTTGGTGTGGAAACTGCCGTATTATGAAGCCGAAATTTAAAAAATTGGCTACAGAAACAGAAAACGTAACCTTTGTTTTGGTTGACGCAGAAAATTCTCCAGAATCAAGAAAATTGGCCAACGTTTCAAACTTGCCAACTTTTGCGACTTTTGTACACGGAAAATTAGTGAACCAAACGCAAACAAACAAAGCAGAAGTTTTATCAGAATTGGTAAATGAAATAGCTTAAATTAAGATTGTTCGATTATTCGATTGTTGGATTTTCGAACCATCGAATAATCGGAAATCTAAAAATCTAAAAAATGAAATTACCCGTTATAAAACATCTGACTCAATTTATTGAGGAAAACGACCAAGATTATATCATTGAAACGATTGAGGTTTTGGAAGCTTTGACTGAAGTTCCGTCATTAAAAGATGAAGAGCTTGATGTTATTGGAGAATTGATTTCCAATATGTATGGCGCACTTGAAGTCAACAAAATGATTAAGGATGGAACTGATAAAAAAGAAGCGCTGAATAATTTTATGAAGCGAGTTCTTGGTTCTATTGACAAATAAATCCCCCTTTTTGCTTTATAAACGCTCTCGATTTCGAGGGCGTTTTTTGTTTTAAACAACAATCTTATATGTTTTTTTGCCTAATGTGGTAATTTATCCAAACATATAATGCATATAAGCTAATTTTGTAATAACAATTACTCAGAGAAAATGCACTTCTACATAAAAAATATGGTTTGCAACCGATGCAAAACTGCGGTTCAAAACGAGTTCGAGAAAATCGGGGTTCACCCTATTGCTGTAGAATTAGGCGAAGTGGAAACTGCTGAAGAAATTACGCAACAGCATTTATCCGAATTAGAAAATTCCTTGAAACATATTGGTTTTGAATTAATTGACGACAAAAAAAGCCGTTTGATTGAACAAATTAAAACCGAAATCATCCGCTTGGTGCATCATTCTGAGGAAATTGAAAACACAAATCTTTCTACTATTCTTTCGGATAAACTGCGTTATGAATACAACTATTTAAGCAATCTTTTCTCTGAAGTTGAAGGAACTACGATTGAAAAATATTTTATTTCCCAAAGAATTGAGAAAGTCAAAGAACTTTTGGTTTATGACGAATTATCTCTTTCAGAAATCGCAAACCAATTGGGTTACAGTAGCACGGCTTATTTATCGAGCCAATTCAAGAAGATCACCGGCCTCACTCCCACTTTTTACAAATCTTTGAAGGAAACCAAACGCAGAAATATCGACGAACTGTAAAAATTGATATTCTTTTCATAAATTTCATAATAGCGCTTTCGCGGAAGTGAGCGACCTTTGTATCATACAAAATCAACACTTAAAATTATGAAACATACCTATAAAATATCCGGAATGACTTGCGACGGATGCATTGCAAAAGTCTCTTTTTTACTAAAGAAAAATCCGGATGTAAAAAACGTGGATATTGATTTGGAACAAGGCGAAGCTTCCATTGAAATGGAAAAACATATTCTAACATCTGAATTGCAATCGGCTTTAAAAGACTATCCAAAATATCAACTTTCAGAAAAAAATGTGACGATGAATCACAATGTTTTTGAAACTGCGGAAGCTGAAAAAAGAACTTGGTTTCAGACTTATAAACCAATCGTTTTAATATTCTCATACATTTTAGCAATCTCTTTAATCGCTGGATTTTCCGAAGGTTTTTTCAATTACATGACTGGAATGCGAATCTTTATGGCGGGGTTTTTCCTGACTTTTTCTTTCTTTAAAATGTTAGATTTAAAAGGTTTTGCAGAAAGTTATGCGATGTATGATGTGGTGGCCCAAAAATTCAAAAGCTGGGGTTACATTTATGCCTTTTTAGAATTGGCTTTAGGTTTGGCTTTCGCCCTAAATTTTGAACCTTACTTAACAAATATTGTAACATTAATTGTAATGACTGTCAGTATCATCGGGGTTTTACAAAGTGTTTTGAACAAAAAGAAAATCCAATGCGCTTGTCTTGGAGCCGTTTTTAATCTTCCGATGAGCACTGTTACAATTATCGAAGACGGATTGATGATTTTGATGAGTTTGGCGATGTTAGTTTTGATGTAAATTTTTTAGCAAATTATTTTTTTAACCACGAATTCACGAATTTTTTCTCAAAAACTGAAAAAAAATTGGTGAATTCGTGGCTAATCTTTTTAAATCGAATATTAAAGAGTTTTTCAGTTTTCCTCAAATTCACAAATATATTTTTCATACTTTTGAAGCTTATAAAAAATTTAAAAATGGCAACAGTAACATTAGGAGGAAATCCAGTAAAAACAAGTGGTGAATTACCAAAAGTTGGTTCAAAAGCACCAGATTTCAAATTGGTAAATAAAGATTTGGGAGTAGTTTCTCTTTCTGATTTTGCAGGAAAAAGATTGGTTTTGAATATTTTCCCAAGTGTTGACACATCTACTTGCGCTTCTTCCGTTAGAAATTTCAACGCAAAAGCAAGTGAATTGCAAAATACAACTGTGCTATGTATTTCAAGAGATTTGCCTTTCGCTCAAAAACGTTTTTGTGGTGCTGAAGGTTTAGAAAACGTAGTAAATCTTTCTGATTTTAAAGACGGAAGCTTTGGAAAAGACTATGGTTTAGAAATTTCAGACAGCGCTTTAGCAGGTTTGCACTCAAGAGTCGTGATTGTTGTTGACGAAAACGGAAACGTGATTCACACAGAACAAGTGGGTGAAATTGCAAACGAGCCAAATTATGAAAGCGCTTTAGCCGTTCTATAATTATTTTTAAATGAAGACAGACCATTCATTTGTTACCGGAAGATTGAAAAGTTTTAAGTACGCCGTTCTTGGCGCATACAAACTTATCACGACCGAACACAGTATAATGGTGCAATTTTCACTCGGGATTTTAGTTACCATCGCTGGATTTTACTTCAATATTTCAAAAACCGAATGGCTGTTTCAAACAATGGCAATCGGTTTAGTTTTGAGTATCGAAGGATTAAACACCGCTGTTGAAAAAATCGCCGACTTCATTCATCCAAATTTTCACGATAAAATCGGCTTTATAAAAGATATTGCTGCCGGCGCTGTATTTTTCGCAGCGCTTGTCGCAATTGCAGTTGGCCTTATTATATATATTCCAATAATTCAGAAACTGTAAAAATTTTATTTATTTTTACACATAATCAGCACTAATTGAATGGCAAAAACGACTAAAAAAGAAACGGCAAGCAAGACAGATTCTCAACCAAAAGAGAAAAAACCATTGAAATTAACCAGACAGCACAAAGTAATTATTGGCGCTCTATTGGTGTTATTTTCAGTTGCGTTATTGCTAGCTTTTATTTCCTTTTTCATCTATGGACAATATGACCAAAGTGCTGTAGATTATTTGGCAGATAGAACGGTTTCAGTCCAAAATTGGCTAGGAAAATTTGGTGCTTATCTTGCTGATTTATTTTTGTACCAAGGCTTTGGAGTTGCTTCCTTTTTAATAGTACGATTATTTTTCTTGACCGGAATTTATCTGGTTTTAGATTTACCTGTAAGAAAATTAAAAAATACCTGGTTTTGGGATTTGTTTGCCATCATCATAATTTCTATTTTATTCGGATTCTTTGCTGATTTCTTGCCTGAATTAGGCGGTGTTATCGGTTTTGAAATGAACCTTTTTATCCAAGATTACTTAGGAAAAGTAGGAACTTTATTGGTATTAATTTTCGGATTAATTATCTATTTAATTTTTAAAATCAAAATTTCTCCTGACGGAATCAAGAATTATTTTGAAACTAAAAAGCGTGAAGCAGAAGAAAGAGCTTTGGCCGATTCAATCGCAGCGCCAGTTGCCGTTCAAGAAATTACAGAAGATTTACTGGAAGAAGATGAAGATGTTGTTCGAGCCAATTTAAGCAAGGATTTTTATGATGAAGACGAAGAAGAAATTGACGAACCAACGCTGAAACCGATTTCGCAATTTGAATTAAATAAAGAAGCGCTGAAACCAACGATTAGTAATTCTTCTTCAATTAAAATGGAACCGGTTATTAAAGCGCCAATCGCTCCGATCGTTCCACCGGTTACCTCCATTCCATTGGCGGTTCATCCTCACGTACCAGAAATTATTGAGACAAATGATGATGCTTTTGTCATTGAAAAATTTGCGGATGAAGATACTGTCGTAGAAAATCTTTCGGCTAAATTAGTTGCTGATTTTGGAGAATTTGACCCAACTTTAGATTTATCCAATTTCAAATTTCCTACTTTAGATTTATTGAAAGAATATTCTACCGGAGGAATCACGATCAACCAAGAAGAATTAGAAGAAAACAAAAACCGAATCGTAGAAACTTTACGAAATTATAAGATCGAAATTGCCCAAATCAAGGCAACTGTTGGTCCGTCGGTAACTTTATATGAAATTGTTCCTGAAGCGGGAATTAGAATTTCAAAAATCAAGAGCTTGGAAGATGATATTGCGTTGTCTCTTTCAGCTTTAGGAATTCGTATTATCGCGCCAATTCCTGGAAAAGGAACGATTGGTATTGAGGTTCCGAATAAAAATCCAACAATGGTTTCTATGAAATCGGTTATCGGTTCTGCAAAATTTCAAGAAGCAGAAATGGAACTTCCGATTGCTTTAGGGAAAACAATTTCGAACGAAACCTTTGTAGTCGATTTGGCTAAAATGCCTCACCTTTTGATGGCTGGAGCTACCGGTCAAGGAAAATCGGTTGGTTTAAATGCGGTTTTGACTTCTTTATTGTATAAAAAACATCCGGCGGAAGTAAAGTTTGTTTTGGTTGACCCAAAGAAAGTGGAATTGACACTTTTTAATAAAATCGAAAGACATTATTTGGCCAAACTTCCTGATACTGACGAAGCGATTATTACTGATAACGCAAAAGTAATCAACACATTAAACTCGCTTTGCGTGGAAATGGACAATCGTTATACTTTATTAAAAGACGCGATGGTTCGTAATATTAAAGAGTACAACGAAAAATTCAAGACTCGAAAATTAAATCCAGAGAACGGACACCGTTTTCTACCTTATATTGTATTGGTTGTCGATGAGTTTGCTGATTTGATTATGACCGCAGGAAAAGAAGTCGAGCTTCCCATTGCACGTTTGGCGCAGTTGGCGAGAGCGATTGGAATTCACTTGATTATCGCAACGCAAAGACCTTCGGTAAATGTAATTACAGGTATGATCAAGGCGAATTTCCCTGCGAGAATTGCTTTTAGGGTAACTTCAAAAATTGACTCTCGAACTATTTTAGACACTTCTGGAGCCGATCAATTGATTGGTCGAGGAGATTTACTTTATACGAATGGAAACGACGTGGTTCGTGTTCAGTGCGCTTTCGTGGATACGCCTGAAGTGGAAAAAATCACAGAATTCATTGGAAATCAGAAAGCATATCCAAATGCTTACTTGCTTCCAGAATATGTTGGAGAAGATAATGGCATTAAACTTGATGTAGATATTTCTGAAAGAGATTCTATGTTCAGGGAAGCTGCCGAAATTATTGTTAATGCACAGCAAGGTTCGGCATCCTTATTGCAACGTAAGTTGAAATTGGGTTACAACCGCGCTGGAAGATTGATTGATCAATTGGAAGCCGCCGGAATTGTTGGCCCATTTGAGGGAAGTAAAGCCAGAAGTGTGAACATTCCTGACTTGGTGTCTCTTGACCAATTTTTTAACAATGAGCAAAACAACTAAAATGAAAAGTTTTTTACAAATTATCGCAATTCTATTCTTAAGCTTCAATCTTCAAGCCCAAAACAGCCAAAAAGCAAAAGCATTACTGGACGAAGTTTCGGCAAAAGTAAAAAGCTACAGCAATATTTCGATTGATTTCAAATATTCAATGACCAATCAAAAAGAAAATTTGAATCAAGAAAGTAAAGGTTCAGTCGTAATGCAAGGAAACAAATATGTCCTTAATTTTATGGGCGTTACAAAGATTTATGACGGAAAAAAAATCTATAATATTGTTCCGGAAGACGAAGAAATTAGCATTTCTAAATTTGATGAAAGTAAAGATGATTCAGTAACTCCTTCAAAAATGCTTACTTTTTTCAATAGCGGTTACAAATATTCTTGGGATATTGTGCAAAACGTGAGAGGCAGAAAAATTCAGTATATCAAATTGGTTCCGTCAAACGCGAAAGACGATCGAAAAGAGATACTTTTAGGCATTGATGTCAACACAAAACACATCTATAATTTGATGGAAATGGGAAAAGATGGTTCAAAAACCACAATCACTGTTAATTCTTTTAAAACCAATCAGCCTTTATCAAAAAATCAATTTACCTTTGCGGAAAGTAAATACCCGAATTATTATATCAACAAATTAGATTAATTCAATAGGTGAAAATTCTTGACCGCTACATTCTAACTTCCTTTCTGCAAACTCTTGTAACAGTTTTTGTAATCTTATTTTTCATTTTTGTATTGCAAGCCGTTTGGGTTTTCATTGCAGAATTAGCCGGGAAAGATCTTGATATTCTGCTGATTGCAAAATTTCTTTTATTTTATTCACCAAAAATGATGCCGATGGTTTTACCGCTGTCGATTCTTTTGGCTTCAATCATGACTTTTGGAAGTTTTGCCGAAAACTATGAATTTGCAGCGATGAAATCTTCTGGAATTTCATTGCAACGAGCTATGAAAAGTTTGATTCTTTTTATTGCTTTATTGAGCGTTTTGGCATTTTTTTTTGCTAACAATGTGATTCCTGCTTCAGAATATAAATTTTTAAATCTCCGTAAAGATATTGTTCAAACTAAGCCAGCTATGGCGATTGCCGAAGGTCAATTCAGTGACATTGGTGAATATAATATTAAGGTAAACAAAAAATCTGGAGAAAAAGGTGAGAAACTAGAAGGAATTACAATTCACAAAAAAGCAGTTAACGGCACCGGAAACAATATTGTAATCAAGGCGAAAAACGGAATTTTGGTTAACAGTGAAGATTCTAGTTTGTTGCAAATGATTCTCTACAACGGAAATTATTATGAAAATATAATTCCGAAAAAATATGAAGAGCGAGCAAAAGTTCCTTTCATAAAAGCCTCTTTCAAAAAAGACATCATTAATATTGATTTGTCTAAATTAAATACTGCACAGGACGACGGCGAGATTGCCAATACCAATGCGATGCTAAATGTTAGTGAATTGACTTTTACGTTAGATTCACTCCACAAAAATTTCGACAAAGATTTGCTTTCATTTGCTGATAACGTTTATCAAAGAACAGGCATTACCAGTTTTCCTAAACCTACCGTTAAGAAAAAAGATTCCATTGTTCAGGATTTGATAAAATTAGTTCCAAGCGTTGAACAGTCAAAAGTTTTTGAAGTAGCGAATAGTAATGTATCTAGTTCAAAATTTTCGATTGATTCTGTGAAACTTGAGATGGAAGGAAAACAAAAAAACATCAACAACCACTGGCTGGCGCTTTATGAAAAATTTGTAATTGCTTTCGCCTGTATGCTTATGTTTTTTATCGGAGCACCACTCGGAGCCATCATCAGAAAAGGTGGTCTTGGACTTCCAATCGTGTTTGCCGTATTGATTTTTATCACTTTTCACTTTATCAATACTTTTGGAAAAAAAGTGGCTCAAGAAAACGGAATCCCTCCTTTTTTAGGATCTTGGATGTCGTCAATTATACTTTCGCCTTTCGCAGTATTACTAACTTATCGCGCCACAAACGATATCGGACTAATAAATATGGACGTAATTTTGACTCCGATCACCAAAGGATTTCAAAAATTATTTAAAAAGAAAAACAACACCCCTACATAATGTCAACACAAACTTTCACACAACTAAATACAATTGAAGAAGCAATTGAAGACATTCGCCAAGGAAAAGTAATCATCGTTGTTGATGATGAAGATCGTGAAAACGAAGGCGATTTTATTTCGGCTGCAGAAAAAGTAACTCCAGAAATGATCAACTTTATGGCCACTCACGGTCGTGGATTGATTTGCGCACCTTTAACGGAAGCGCGTTGCAAAGAATTGGAATTAAATTTAATGGTTACCAATAATACCGTTTTACACGAAACGCAATTTACCGTTTCTGTAGACTTAATTGGTCACGGATGTACAACCGGAATTTCTGTTCATGATCGTGCCAAAACCATTCAGTTTTTGGTTGACGACAATACAAAACCAGAAGATTTGGGACGTCCAGGACATATTTTCCCATTGCGTGCTAAACAAGGTGGAGTCTTGAGAAGAACTGGCCACACAGAAGCTTCCATTGACTTGGCAAGACTTGCTGGATTTAAACCTGCTGGAATTTTGGTAGAGATTTTGAACGAAGACGGATCGATGGCTCGCCTACCTCAACTGATGGAAGTGGCCAAAAAATTCGACTTGAAAATTGTTTCCATCGAAGATTTAGTTGCTTACAGAATGCAACACGATAGTTTGATCCAAAAAAAGGAGGATTTTGAAATCCAAACTCGTTTTGGAAATTTCAGATTGAGAGCTTACGTTCAAACGACGAATAAACAAGTTCATATTGCCTTAACAAAAGGAAGCTGGAATGCGGGAGATTCTGTTTTGACAAGAATCAATTCTACGCAAGTAAATAATGACATTTTAGGCACTTTGACAAGCAATGCTGACGACAAGCTTGAAAAAATGTTCAATCGAATTAACGAAGAAGGAAAAGGAGCAATTTTATTCATTAACCAAGAAGTTTTACCTTCAGAACTGTTGAACCGTGTTACCGAATTGAAATCTTTGCAAGAAAAAGGAGTTTCAAAAGCGCCACAAATTAAGATGGATGTAAAAGATTTTGGTATCGGAGCTCAAATTTTGCACGATATTGATATTACAAAAATCAGATTATTATCAAATTCAGAGCAAGAAAAACGTGTTGGAATGATTGGTTATGGCCTTGAAATTACTGAAAACGTTAGCTTCTAGAAAAAAAATAGAAAAATATTTTATTCCTAAATATAAGTAAATGAAATGATTAAAAATCATTCAGAAAAAAAGTTGCATTTTTAGGGATAAAATATTTTGATAATCAAAAAAGGGTGTTATATTTGCACTCGCAATCAGGTACTGAAAGCGACATATTGGAGAAATGGCAGAGCGGTCGAATGCGGCAGTCTTGAAAACTGTTGACTGTAACAGGTCCGGGGGTTCGAATCCCTCTTTCTCCGCTGAATAGAGTTTCAAAGGAAACTTTAAATATCAGAAACCCTTTAAACATCATAGTTTAAAGGGTTTTTTCATTTTATGAGTGTATCAAAGGACACATATTTTATCATACTTCAGTTACCCTATAGGTACACCTATTCAATTTCTGGAAAATAGGTGTACTAGATTTAAAATATCCCATGGGAATCCCATGAAAATCTTAGGGTTTACTTACGTTTTTTAGTCAGTTTGTTTATTAATAACTAAAACTAAAAAATTATGATCAAGATTAATTATTACCTCAAGACCGACAAGGTAAAATTGAATGGTGAGTCTCCTATCTTTGCCAAAGTTACCTTGGAAAACAAAGTAATATCATTTAGTACGGGCAAAAGTATTTCTCATGAGAGATGGACTCAGACCAACAGGTTAAATGGCTCACTAAAATTAGAAAAGGAAAGGATGCTTAGGTCAAGCCTTGACCTATTCAAAGATAAGATCGAAAAAGGCTACTATGGACTATACAGAATAAATGATAAAACCTCGCTGGAAGAATTAAAACAGGTTATCACTGGAAAGTCAGTTGACAACACAATTTTTCTTCTACCCCTTTTTGAAAAACACAATGTATTTTTCCAGTTAAAAGTTGAATCAAATGAAAGATCCAGCGCATCTCTTCAAAAATATCAACGTTCAAAAGACCTTATCGCTTCATTTATAAAGGCAAAATACGGTTTAAAAGACATTGACGTAGCAAAAATCAATAGTGCCTTTATATATAATCTCGAATCATTTCTAAAATATGAAAGTGAATTTAAGGGCAAAATTGGCATAAAAAATAATTCCGTTGTAAAATATTTTAAGAATTTTAAAACTGTTTTCAATCATGCAATCAAAATGGGAATGGTCGAAAAAAATCCATTTGACTGTTATACAGGAAAACTAAATATTCAAGAAGCTACGTTTCTTAGCCAAGCAGAATTAGATAAGATTGAAAATAAAGTATTTAAAGTCGAAAGACTGGAAAGGGTAAAAAATATATTTTTATTCAGTTGTTATACTGGATATGCGCCTATCGACGCCTGCAATCTTACTGAAGAAAATTTAATTGAGGATGGAAACAAAAATATGTGGATAAAGGCAAATCGCGCAAAGACCGGAACCAAAGCAAATGTACCCCTCCTGCCATCAAGTAAACGCATAATCGATAAATATTCAGGTCAACAGTGTGGATTGATCCCGAAACTGTCAAATCAAAAAATGAACGCTTATCTGAAGGAAATTGCAGATTTGTGTGGAATAAATAAGCATCTCACCTGGTATGTCTCCAGACACACTTTTGCGACAACCGTTACGCTTGGTAATGGAATTAAAATTGAAAATGTTTCGGCTATGATGGGACATTCAAGTATTAAACAAACCCAGCACTATGCAAAAGTTCTTGATACAAATATCATGGAAGACATGGGAAAGTTGATACTAAAATATAAATAGTATACTAACAATAACTGTTTTAAAATAATGGCTAACTTAGTTTAAATATCTAAAAGCTAAGTTATGCCGTTACCTAACACAATTTACCAAAACTTAAATGACTTCCTCAAGCCAAAAATAAATTTTTCAACTAAATTCAATGAATATATTTATAACGATAAATGGATTCTAGAAATCGATAAAGACTATTTTAATACAGCGGTCTACGATTTAATATCAGATGTGAATGACCATTTAATTCAGGGAAAAAACAACAGAAAATTTCTAATGGAAATTCTTCAAATAGCGGAATTAAAGTACCAATGGTTCAATGATCACTCCTTACGCGACCTGAAAACGATAAGCCACGTCAGGCCTACCATTCGAGAAGTTGATTACAATCTTCCTAGCAATCCAATTCCATTAAATTTTGGCATCGCAGACCTAATAGACAGTTCTGATGCATTTATAGAATATGAAAAAAAAAATTCCGACTTCACTCAACATATTGAATCATTTCAAAATATAACAAATAATTATGAAGACCCTTTAGACTTTGAGAAAACCAAAGTTCTATTTGCGTTGGCTCTTTTGTATAAATCTCTAAATAAAATTAATTGGTATATTGAGAGCTTGTTGATGGATTTAGAGTATCTAGATTTTTCAGATTTTGATTTTGAAGAAATTTTAGTAAAGCATGAAATTGCAGTTCTTAATACTAACGATAAAAATCATCAAAAATGCTTTACAAATTTATCTAAGACTGATGTCGCAAATTTATTTAATATACTAATGGAGGAAGACATAATTTTCATGGAGAAAAATGGCAGAAAAGATGAAATAGCGTTAAAAAAATTTATAGAAAAAAACTTTACTTATCGCGCTGAACCTGGCAATTATAAAGCTATCAATCGAATTAATAAAGAGTTTGGATATGTAACTCTTTCAGAGCACATAGAACGAACGCAATTACCGTTTTTAGAAGATATGATTGCTAAGCTAACTTCAAGAAAACTGAAAGTTGAACACCATATTGAAAGATATAAAAGATCAACTAAAAAATAAATCCCATGAAGATCCCATGAAATTACTTCAGATTTAAGGATTTTCTAAATTAATTTGTTTTCAGAAAATTTAAAATCGTACATCATGGACAATCACTTTGAAGAACTAAATATTCCGACGTTAGGGAGTATCAAAAAGCTATTAGATCCAATCTATTCTAGGTTAGATATAATTCAAGAAAACATAAACAAAGAAATTACAAAACCTAATAAGGGAAAATTTTATAGAAATAATGACTTAAAAAATCTATTTGGGCTATCAAGCAATACAATCATAAAGTACCGCGATACCGGTGTTCTGCCATATACTAGGTTAGGAGACATCTATCTTTATGAAATTGTAGTAATTGATAAGATTTTAATTAATAACGCTATTTCTCTCTAAGATGGAAACAAATAAACGAAAGGATCTTTTAACTGGAGAAGAATTTATCCCGAAAAAGGTAAGTCAACAATTTGCAACCCCTCAAAATCGAATCAAATTTTACAACAGAAAGGCTAGTCTTGAAAAACAAAAAAGAGCAATTTATGACAAACCATTATTAACAAATTATAGAATATTATTAGATATGATGGAAAATAAAACTTCCGTAATATACAAGAAGGATTTTATGCTGGGGAAAGGATTCGATTTTAGAATTTTTAATCACTTCATGCCTATTAGCGGAATTAACTACCCATCTATCAATGAATTTACACTAATAATAGAAAAAGATAACCCCGATATAAAAATAATTAAGAATGATTGATATAACTACAATTGACTGGGATAATAATTTCTCAGCCACTCCTGAAATAGTAATAGAGAATAAAAAACTAAAAGCTTCCAATTGGATACTATTTTCACTTACTATTATAGTTGTAATTGGTTGCTACATTTATGTAGATAATTTGAATAATAGTAAGTCGAAAAGCATTTATGAAAATTAATAACCGTTATTAAAAAAAATATTGGATATTTAAAAACATAAATAGAATTATAAATCGAACCAAAGAAAACAATGCTTTTTAACAGAGATCTTAAATAATGTATTTTAAAGGATTAGTATGCATAAAATTTGCCTTTCGTTGATGACAATCATTTTTTTAGCGTCATGCAAATATAAATTAGATAGCACTCAAAATTTTCAGGTTGAAAAATACAATTTAAAAGTTGAGTTGCCCAATGACTTTATTTCCGACAGTAAAGAGAAAACAAAAGCTTTTTACGAAGACGGCATAGACCCTATAATTTATCGTTCATTATGGTTTCCAAATATTTAATACAAATTTACCACTAAACAAAAACACCAACAACGTGACTTTTCAACATTTCTTGAATGATATTTACGAGACGATTTTAAAACGAAGAGCTGGTACGATAAATATGGTTTACTTATCTTCATGGAATCAAAACACTAATAAACATGAACACTCACATTCCGAACTTTAACGGATTTCCAACTGACAATTCATCCAGCACCAACTTCAAATACGACCTGATTGCATCCAAGATGATGACTAGAATACAAAACCGTCAGAGGCGTTTGGTTCCAGCTCCGAGCGTTGGAATTGTGTTCAGCATTAGTGGTGATTCTTGGACTTGAAGTTAGATGGATTTGGAAAAGGTTTTAAACTAAAAAAACAACCCGAAGATTGTCAATCACCAGCACATCTGGATATTTTATAATAAATTTAATTTTTCAAATAAAACCCTATTTCTTTCTTTAGAATCATTTAAGATTTTATCGAAACTTAAAACTTCAACATACATGTTGTAATTGTCATTAAAGAAAAAATATCCATCGCCACTAGCTAAAAGTTTATAACCACTATCTTTTGCATATCGTTTCATTTTTTTCGTTAAATCACATTTTATATATGCGTAAATGGGCATGTTCGCTCGTATGTCAAATTCTCTTTGGTTTTTATCTTTTACTTCACCTTCTATTATTTCTCTCGCATATCTATTAACCTGTGGAATAGGATTTTCGTCATCTCAATAATCATCTCGCATTGGTCTTTTAAACTCTATCAAAACAATTGAATCATAAGGCTTATTATCATTTGAAAACACAAATTGGAAAAAATGGTCGAATTGACCACCCAATTCCAGTTCAAATTGACCAGCTGATTCCAGTTGAAAGTGACCACCTAAAAAGCGACCGCTTTTTTCATGCTGTTAGCCCTTAAATTCGTTTAAAAAATGACGGATTATGGCCTATAAAGTAACAGACATGAGTAAAATTAGAAAAGTAATCAAGTTACATTGCAGTGGCAAGAGCAAGCTCTTTATCAGCAATTATCTCTCGCTTTCCAGAAATACCGTTAATGATTGAAAAGTTGGAGAAAGAAATTGGGGATTTACGGGGAGTTGAAAGACAATCATCTAAAATTAATAAATAAATTCTTCAGTTTGAATTGATTTTTTTTTAATGGTTACGGAAAACCGTAAAGATGGTGTTTTCAAAGAATATAATTTTGAATAAACTTTAAAATGTGTAATCATGAAAACAAAATTAGCATTCACTCTCTTCTTTGCTTCAATTTTACTAATGTCTTGCGAATCTTCTAAACTTAAAAACGACGCTGAAAAACAAACAAAAGAATTTTTTACCGCCTTAAAAAACGGAGACGAAAAGAAAATGGCTGAGTTATATAAAGACATTGCAAACTTCGACAGCTACTTCAAGTCTGACTCTGTAAAGATTAATTCGGTAAACATAAAGGATGAAGTTATCACGGTTTCCACTCACAACAGATTTATAAATGGTTTCGGAAAATTATCTGAAAAAGACATTTCTTTAATTTTTAAGAAAGATTCTATTGGACAGCTTAAATTATATGATTCCAAAGGTTTGACTGAATTTGACGAAAAAGATGAGTACATTTTTGGAGTCAAAGTTGGTTGCATAAACAAAAAAATCGACACAACTGACCAACAGATTTTTAAAGCTATTAAAAAGTCTAATATAGTAATGATAGACAAAGCACTCGACGTTTATCTTGACCTTAAAAGTGAAATTGCCGTAACAAACTGGAGTTGGGAATCTGGCTATGGTGGTTCTGCTTCCGGAAAAGCAATTGTAAAAAACAATTCAATATTTTCTGTTCCAAACTTAAAATACAAAATTACCTACAAAACAAGTTCAGGGGTTGAAGTAACTACAGATGACGGATATGTTAGTTATTATCCTTTGGATGCTGGTTCAAATAAATCATTTACTTTTTATACAAGCTACGCCGGTAACGCTTCAAGAGCATCCATTGAACTAATTTTTGAAGAAGATTTGATATTTAAATACTTAGCAAAAAAAACTTGGACAGGAAATGAATGTGAAGAATATTTTAAAGAAAATCCAGACAAGCTAAAAGAACTTAAATAAGAATTTAAAAAAAGAAATGGAAAGTAAAAATGTTTAGTCCTATTACGGAAAACCGTAATTTATGTGTTTTATAAAAGTTTAGGTTTGCTCCAATCTTTACCGGTAATCTAAAAAATATAGGAAAAGTTTTAAATTTCAGAATTATTTCTATATTTACCGCTCCAAAACCACCCTAAGCGCTGATTGCCCAGTTAAAAATTAACCAATTAATTTTTCAGATATGGCGAGAGCTTACTTATTATTCGTTTTTTTGTTTTCGTTGTCATTAGCCGCTCAAGAATCTAAGCTGATCGCTTCTAGCTGTCACGCTGATGGAAGGCGTTGTACTGGGAGCTCCTATTGTACTGCATGCTCAAACTGTAGCGGATGCGCACATTGCAACTCCGGAGGAAGTTGCGGGGTTTGTTCAAGTTACTCTGCTCCAAAAACCGTCTACTCAAAACCCGCAAAAAAAATAAAGTTTCCACTGCTAAAAGCAAATCTCTTTACTCAAATTCCAGAAAACCTGTTGCAAAAAAATCGTCATCGGTGACATCAACACGTTTCTATACAGCACCGAAAGCAGAAGTTAGTGCAACCGTCTACGTGATATCGGAAATATTAAATTTAAGGGAAGGTCCAGGGACCGAATATGCTGTCATTGAAACTCTTGACAAAGGAGATGAAATGGTGATTTTGGGCCACGATGGTGACTGGGTTCAAGTTATTGTTGACGTCTCTAAAAATGTCGGTTATGTTAAAGCGATTTTTGTAAAATAAATGATCTTTAATGCATTTCAACTTACGAATTTGAAAATTATTAGCTGAATAGGAAGTGTCGGATTGAACAACACTATTGTGAGTGGAATTTTAATTATATCTGGATTGATTATGGGTTGTGCGAATAAAGGTTATAACGAGAGAAAATAATTTAAATAAATTCATCATACCAAGCCATCCAATTGGACTGATACGTATGGTTTAATAGTACCAATCGATAAGTTAGCAATTATATTGAGAGTAGACCCAACAAATATTAAACTTAAAATAATATGGAAATAAAATTAGACGGTTCTAAATTGAATTTTAGAGTAAATTATCAAAAAGTTTTTCAGAATCTATTTGACTTCAACTTGGGCTCAACAGTTACCGAAATAATAAACATTGATTCAACAAAAGAATCTGCAGCTTTTGCATTACTATTTAATGTTGCACATAAAACTAACATAACATTATCAAAAGAATTAGATCAAGAAAAAATAAATAAAACACAAAACTTGGTTGATATTTATAGTGAAGTTGAGAGTGAATTACTGCTGTTCCTAAACGAGAGAGTGTTATTGAATAAAGATTTCTTTGACAATATTATTCAATTCAATCCCGGGTATCTTACCAAATCGTATAATCTTTTCACAAAATATCTTACATTAATCGAAATTGAAATCCCTGCGAATTATAACTATTTGTATTACGTCGCCTTTAGAAAAAATCTTTTGGAGGAATACAGTGATTTGAAAGAAAAATATAATATTTTGGCTGATTTTTTTGACAATCCTGTTTCCGATGCAAACGATTCATTCAATAAACTAATTTCTCATTATGAGGATATTGAAAAAAATTTTACTTCTAAACTTCAATCCGGTGTTGAAGAGTCCAGCGAAACTTTAAAAGATCTTTATGTTGCCCCCTTTTTTAAAATTCACAACAAAAATTTTAAACAAGAATGTTCTCATGATTTTGATGCCCTTGAAGAAGAAACTGATATAAATATTTTTTTAAATAATTTCGTACTGAAAAACGAATTGCCAAAAAGTCTACGAGAAAATTATAATATGATATTTATCCTCGGTCAACCTGGACAAGGCAAAACCTCATTGTGCTACAAACTAATTTTTGATATATTAAACAAAAAAAATGGCCTACCAGAAATTCCATTTTTTTTTATAAAAATAAGAGATTTGCATGCAAAGGACTTTGTCAACGATACATTTATAACAATAAATAAAGCAATTCAACAGAAGATTGACTTTAATGTTGATAAGTGCTTGCTTATATTAGATGGACTTGACGAAGCGTATATGAGTGGTGGATTAACTGATAATGATTTAAAAAATCTGTATGAACGTTTAAATAAGACTTCGAGACATAATAAAAATTTGAAGATAATCCTTACATCAAGACTAAACTATCTTAATGCGAATGACCCAAGTATAGAGGGAAGTTTAGTTTTGAAAATTGATATACTCGATAAAACTCAGATAAAAGAATATTTGAAAAAATTTAAAAAATTCTATCCGCAAAATATATTAGTAGAGCGTGTAGATGAAATTTTAGAAGATAAAAGATACGAGCATATTGGAGAACTATTACAACAGCCAGTTCTTATGTATTTTATTGCTCTAACAAACATCGATATTGAAGAAAACGATTCAAAAGCAAAAATTTATAATAAAATTTTCGATTCTCTAGCAAAAAGAAGTTGGGATAAAAATGGACAGTTAAGTCACATAAAAACTGAACTACGATCTAACCATGAGAAATATAGTAAATATCTAAGACAATATATCAGAAGCTTGGCATTTGAAATCTATCAATCTCCATATTTGCACATTACCTTGAATAAATTAATTTCGTTGGATTCTACACAAGAATTCATTAAAAAATGTTTCAACGAAAGTATTGCAAGTGACACTGAAGCAATTAAAGACGTTAGCAAATATCTATTGGTGAGTTTTTATTTCCAAGCGTCGCATAAAAGTCAAGATGGTGATGCAGCAATAGAGTTTTTTCATAATTCTTTATGGGAATATTTAACTGCCGAATTTATGTGGGAAGAAAATAAGCGTATTATTTTAACCAAGGAAGAAGATGGCGATTTTTTGCCGGTAAGAATAGAAGAATATTTTGACACACTAAGCAAACTTGTAGGAAATAAAGAATTTAAATCTGAGGTCAGACGTAATTTAGAGAACATAATATCAATAGAAAATTCTAAAACGAAAATTGACATCTTTAGTCAAACTAAGGATGTATTTTACAAGTTACTACAGAGAGAAATGCTATTATCATACGACTGGAAAGTTGAAAAACTGAGTATTAAGGAAAAAATTCATAACATATTTGAACTAGCTTGGACGCTATTCTATTGGAATAACGATAGTTCTGAAAATCGCATAGAAACAAACTCAGAATTTAACGAGTTTTTTTTCGATTCAAGGTCAAGCTTTTATTTTAGTTACACTATAAAAAATATAAATTTTTATGGATCTTATTTCCACGAACAATATTTGACACAATGTTTTGTTCAAAATGTGGATTTTGACTATGAAGGAATTATCGAAAATTTCAACCTCCATTCTTGTATACTTAATAACGTTAAACTCATAAATTATTATGAAGTCCACAGAGTAACAAATAATAATTTTGAAAATGTAACTTTAGATCGAATAACATTTTCAAACGATTTTGAAATTAAAGGAAATATTTTTAAGGATGTAAAAATTCTTCATAGTCAGGTTCCCGAAAAAAATTGGTTAGAAAGAATTATTAAAAATAATACAGTCGATGAGGAATTTACCAAAAAGCATAAAATCACAATAAAAAATAGTACTGATGGAAATGGAAAAAAAACGGAAGTTTATTACATCGAGTTTAAAGAATAAGAAGAGTTGCTAATCGCCTGTAACCTCAATCGCGGAGTTTTCGGTAAAATGAAGTTTTATTTTCACGAAGAAATTATATCTTAGCAGAGAGAGCTCAGTTCGCTTGGATCCGCGACTGCGCAAAGCGGCAGAGCGTTATAAGTAAGTTTAATACGAATTTGCAAAATATTTAATATGGAAAATAAAGACAAAATCTTTCGTAAGAATCCAAAACTAGATCATTTACTTGGATATTTTGGCGATATGCAAGTTCCAACAAAGCAAGAAACTTATCAACCAACTGATGTAATAGAAATGGATAAAAATGGTGTGGAAACAATATTGAGAAATTTTTATGTTAAGCGACCAAATTCGCAATCTGTAAAGATTTTTAAAGATTATTTGCATTCTATTGCAAAGAAAGAATTCAATGATGAAAATATAATAAAAATGCCGAACGATGTCCAAGTTCACTTATCAATTTCAGTTTTAAAAGATAGGTATCATCAAGTTGAAGTTGATAATTTAGCTAAAACAGTACTTGACAGTTTGAAAACAATCGCTTTTGATGATGATTGTCAAGTTTCATCTTTGATTGTTGACAAACATATTATGGAAGTAAATAGTATTCTTATAGCAATTACCAAAATTACTGATGAAAGAAAAGGAATGCAATTTAGTTGGTAATAAAACATGCTTATAACAGCCACCACAACTGATTTAGTCATTTGGCTTAATGGAAAGTTAGTTTATAAATAAATTTGTTATACATATCCGGCTAATTTGGACTGGTATGTAAGAATTTGTAGTACATATTAATAAGTTGTGTGCAAGTTTAAAGATGTTTACGTTTATAAAAAATCTGAATAGAAATTTTTATGACAATTAATTGGGAAGAGATTAAATGGATATTTAAGCCTGATGGCGCATATCGAGATATTTACGTAGAAAACGTCAGTATTCAAGAGTGGAAAATATTGGTGGATTATTTAAATAATAATCATATCATTAAATTTGGTCCAACTGGAAAAAATAAAATCATAAATAAAATTGAAAAAAAATATGTTTGTGAATTATTAATTGATGAAGCTAAAGAATTAGAATGTCGAACAGCTTCCATACTTATAGAAAAAATAATTATAAACACACATTTTTTTTATGACAAAGAAATCGAATTCGACATTGATCCAATAGAAATTAATTCGGCAAATGCTTTTAAAAACATTATCAATTTTATGAATGATATAAGCAAAATTTTGGGTAGAAAGGTGATTTTAACAGGAGAATTTCCGCTTGTAGAAGTTGATTTTAAAAATGAAATTTTAAAAGCCTTAACTGAAAAAGAAGCTGAAAAGTTATGGAAATAAAGCTTTAAAAATTGAAAAAACCTACACACAACAGCGGTTCCTATGTAAAGCATCCGTAAGTTATCAACAACTTTGAATTAGGTTTATATGTAATTTTTTCTCGATTTCAATCTTCCGTAACAGGGCTTGTTGGTAAAATCGGCTGCTAACTTTTGTCTGCCGG